>NZ_RAWK01000187.1 GCF_003612165.1 Corallococcus aberystwythensis
GTCCCGGGGGGCGTGGCGCCCGCGCCTCGCGCCCCGGGACTGCCGAAGGCGGTGTGGGCCACGGTGGCGGCGCTCTACGTGGTCCTCTTCCCGTACCACCCGGGCCTGCGCTCGCCCAACGAGCTGTGCCGCCTGTGGCAGACGCGCGCCCTGGTGGAGGACGGGACGCTGGAGATCAACCGCGCCCTGCGCGACTACGGCCCGGTGGGCGACCTGTCGGTGATGGACGGCCGCTACTACCCGTCCAAGGCGCCGCTCCTGTCCTTCGCCGCGGTGCCCGTGTACGCGGCCCTGCGGGCCGTGGGCGGGGGCCACCGCTACGCGGTGCCGGAAGTGCCGCTCGTCTTCTTCAGCCGCCTCTTCCTCACGGTGCTGCCCACGCTGGGCCTGCTGTGGCTGGTGCGCCGCTTCCTGCAAGCGTTCCTGTCGCCCGCCGTCGCGGACGGCGTCACGGTGACGTACGCGCTGGGCTCGCTCGCGTTCAGCTACTCACTGCTCTTCATGAGCCACCAGACGACGGCGGTGCTGCTCTTCGCGGGCTTCTACGCGCTCTGGCGGCTGTCGCGGGGCGAGTGGCGCGAGCGCGGTTACGCCGTGGCCGGCGCCTGCGCGGGCGCCACCGTCGCCGCCGAGTACACCGGCGGCCTGGGCGTGCTGGGCCTCGTGCTCTACGCCGTCCTCACCGTTCTGGGCACGCCGGAGCCATGGGCCTCGCGGCTCAAGAAGCTGGGCCGGGCCACGGGGCTCGCCGTGCTGGGCGCGCTGCCCCTCATCGTGGCGCTGGGGCTCTACCACCAGGCCACCTTCGGGCACCCGCTGGAGACGGGCTACAAGCACCTCAACGACGCGGCCTATCAGCCGTGGCACCTGGGCGGCTTCCTGGGCATCCGCACGCCGGATCCGCGCGCCTTCACGCTGTCGTTCTTCTCCCCGCTCCGGGGCCTCTTCACCCTGTCGCCGTTCCTCCTGCTCGCGCTGCCCGGGCTCGTGCTGCTCAAGCGCCAGGGGAAGACGTCCCCGGAGGCGCGCGCCCTCTTCTGGATGTCCGCGGCGACGCTCGCCGGCTACACGTACTTCACCTCGTCGTTCACCTACGACTCGTGGGGCTGGACGACGGGGCCGCGGCACCTCACGGGGCTGGTGCCCTTCCTGCTCTTGCCCGCGGGGCTGGTGCTGGAGCGCCTGCGCGGCGCCGGCCGGCCGGTGCTGTCCGGCATCGCGGCCATGCTGTGCGCGGCGTCCGTGCTCGTCACGGGCCTGGCCACCTTCGTCAACTACATCCCCGACGACGTCTCCACCCCCGTGCTCGCGCTGGCCCGGCCGCTCCTCATGGACGGCTACCACCCGCCCAACCTCCTCGCGTTCCTGGGTCTGCCCACGGCGCTCGCGGGCGCGGTGCTGTTCGCGGCGCTCGCCGCCGTGGCGGCGTACGTCTTCGGAACGCTGGGCCAGGACACGGCCGGACGCGCACTCCGGCCGGCGGCCTGGGCCGCGGGGCTCGCCACGCTGGCGGTGCTCGCGGGCGCGCAGGCGGCGTTCACCCGGAACGACCGGGCGGATCAGAACGCGGTGCGCTTCCTGGAGTCCGTCTGGCTCCAGCCCCCCGGCCGCTCCGCCACGCCCTTCTGGCCCCGCGCCGGTTCCTGAAGCGCGTGCCTATACTGGGGCTCCCCCCTCCTCGCGGAGACCGTGCATGACGACGCGGTGGTTCCTGCTGTCCGCCCTCTTGCTGTGCGCCCCAGCCCTCACCCACGCCGAGGACACCCCGGCCCTCTGGGAGAAGAGCTGCAAGAACTGCCACGGCCCGGATGGCCGCGCCCAGACGCGCATGGGCCAGAAGGAGTCCATCCCGGACATGAGCCGGGCCACCTGGCAGAAGGCGGAGTCGGACGCCGACATCCGCGCCGTCATCGCCAACGGCTCGTCCCACAACCCGAAGATGAAGGCCTACAAGGACCGGCTCACCCCGGAGCAGATGGACGCCCTGGTGCGATACATCCGCACCTTCAAGACCCAGGAGAAGGCCCCGTGAATAACCCCTCGGGTCCGGGCGTCGTGGGAATCGGGAGAATTGGAGCCGCCATGAAGACCCTCACCGTCGCCATCGTGTTCTGCCTGTCCATGGTCAGCCTCTTCACGTCGGTGCGCGCCGACGCCAATGCCTTCCCCCGCCTGGAGCCGGGCGTCTCCCAGCCGGTGGCGCTGATGCCCAAGGGCGACGGCAAGGGCGGCGGCAAGGGCGGCAGCGACGGCGGCAAGGGGGGTGAGGAGGAGGAGGAGGAGTACCGCCAGACGCCCCGCGGCCTCTCCCAGAAGGCCGCCCTGGAGCTGGTGGACCCGGGTGTGCTGGACGACATGATCCGCCTGCGCGCCGCCCTCCGCTCCGGCCAGCGCTGACGCCCTGCGCCGACAGCGGCGCACCTCGCAAGGAATGAGCGGGCTCGCAAACTTTGCGCAGCCCGCTGACGTCAAACGGCACCCACCCTTCCGCTGGCTCCCCTCATTCCAGCGGGTTGAGCGGCGGAATTCCCGGCACGAAGTTTGCTGTTCAGTGGCTCCCAAGCCGTGCCTCCCCCCAGAGGCACGCGGAGGAGCCCCCGATGGTGCATCGCCCGAACCCCCGCCGTCAGTCCCGTGGCTTCACGCTCCTGCTCGCACTGGGCGTGGTCGCGGTCGTGACGATGGCGGTGATGCTCAGCTACAGCGTGGTGGGCCGCGAGGCCGATACCCAGGCGGACACCCGCCATCAGAAGCAGGCCTTCTTCGCCGCCGAGGCGGGCCTCGCGGAAGGCCGCGAGGCGGTGCGGTTGCTGATGGACAGCCTGGGGGAGGACAACTTCGTCTTCCAGACCTACCTGGGCCTCCCCGTCACCGAGCCGGGACTCGGCTCCCCGACCGACCCCTGGTACGAGGTCCTGCCCGGCCCTGACGCCGACCGCTGGAACTACTACCGGCTGAGGGCCTCCACGCTGCAACCGGTGGAGCTGACCAGCGGCCCGGCGTCGCTGCCGACCCCCAACCAGCCCTACGCCGACTACCCGGACCAGGAGCAGGTGCGCTACCGGGTCTTCCTGCACAACGACAAGGAAAGCAGCGTTGCCGCGGGGGAGGACCGCAACCGCAAGGTCTGGCTGGTCGCCGTGGGCGAGGTGGTCACCGCCAACGGCCGTCCCACGCGCTCGGTGGTGCAGGCGCTGGTCGTGCACGCGAACCAGGAGTCGGTGTTCAGCCCCGGCTGCGTCACCCGGGGCTGCGGCCCGGACATGACGTTCCGCACGCCCGACAAGAGCCCGCCGAAGAATTCCGTCCAATTCAGCATGTAGTCCTTCCCTCCCCCAGAGCGTCCCCATGAAACGCCTGAACCTGCTGGTCCTCCTGCTGGCCCCTGGCCTTGCACTCGCGCAGGGTGGAGGTCAGTCCGCCTTCAACCGCGCGTGCTCGCGCTGTCACGTCGCCAAGGCGACGAACCCCAATACTCCCAAGCGGAGCATGGGCCTGAAGGGCGCCTACAAGGGCAGCGGCCCCAACCTGGGGAACCTGATGCACAAGCGCACCCTCTCCCAGGTGCGCACCTGGATTGCAGCCCCGCACAAGGTCAAGCCCGAGACAGGCTGTGACACCCGGATGCTGTCGGCCAGCGAAACGGAAGCCTTGCTCGACTTCCTCGTCACCAACGCGGAAGTCCCCGACACCGCCCCCAAGAAGAGCGGCACGGACACCCAGCACCACCCGAAGCAGGGGAACAAGTGATGCGCGCGAAGCTCCGCTCCCTCGCAGCCCTGGCCCTGTTGACCTCCACCAGCGCCGCCGCGCAGGCGACGCCTGCCCTCCTGTGCCAGGACGACCTGGCCCAGGACCGGCAGCCGCCCTTCAGCTCCGAGGACGGCTCGCTGGAGCTCGACAACGGCACCATCATCGTCAAGGACGAGAAGCTCCAGCTCAACACCAACCTCACGGTGCTGAACTCGGAGTCCATCAAGTTCCCGTTCGATCAGAACGTCACCATCAGCTACGTGTTCGAGTCCGCCGGCGCCTCGCACGCGCTGGGCTTCATGTACCTCGAGGACGTGAAGAATGCCGGGTACCTCAACGCCGCCGGCAACCTGCGCGACGACAACGGCAACGGCATCTACGACCTGCACGAGGACATCTACAACCTCGCGCCCAGCACGGGCACCGGGCAGCGCCCCTTCGTGGGCAAGACCGTCAGCGACAGCGACGACACCAACTACCCGGTGGGCCGCCGCTGCACGAAAACCTTCACGTCCGGCGGATTGACCTACACCCAGCCCGCGCTGGCCATGAATGGCGCCTGCGACGACACCTTCGTGTCGCAGGCCACGGTGCCCGACCCGCGGCCCGGTCATACGGCCACCAACATCAAGGCGGACGTGGTCGGCAAGATTCCTGGCGGCAACGTCAACAACTCCAGCTACTCCGACTACGGCCTCTATCCCCACATCCCCAACCTGCTCGAGCCGCCCGCGCCGGAGAACGGCAACAAGGGCATCGGCAAGATGGTGTTCCTGCTGGCGGATGACGACTCCGAATTCACAGCCTGGCGCAACCTGCCTCCGGTCGCGGACGTGGGCGAGTTCGGCGAAGGCATCCCGGACTACGACGTCTCCAAGTACGACTTCCGCGGCATCGAGCGCTCCACCAACCCGGACCCGGGCGTCACCCCCGCCGACCGCACGGTGAATCTGGGGCAGATCCAGGGCGGCAAGGAGGTCATCTTCTTCCTCGTCGTGTACTACGACTCGCCGTTCAGCCTCGACAACGGGACGGTGTACCCGTGCCTCAAGATGGACCCGGCCAACGGCAAGTGCCTGCTGCACCTGCGCACCCCGACCAACGTCTTCTTCTCCAAGTCCGCCTGGAACATGGACCAGAACTTCAAGGGCGGGACGAACGTCGCGGAGCGCAACATCGGCTGCGCCTACGAGCCGGGGTGCAACCCGGACGACCCCAAGCTCAATGAGGGCGCCTGCAAGGTGGCGGACGCCGCCCAGGAGAAGCTCTGTGGCTGGCTGGAGGGCCCCAAGGAAGAGGAGGGCTCGACGCTCTGGCGGCTGAAGACGCCCTTCTTCGGCAACCTGGACATGCCGATGGAGAAGGTGACCATTCCGCGGCCCGGCGGCGTCCGCAACCCCATGGCGCACGTCATCGTGGGCGCCCCCACCACGGACCCCTTCCGGTGGATCCTCGGCTTCGAGGACCTCCCCGGCGGCGGTGACCGCGACTTCAACGACGTGGTGTTCGTCATCAACAAGGAGAACGGCGGTGGCACCCGGTCCGCCACGGTCTCCCAGGACATCCAGATTGCCGACGCCGAGGACTTCACCATCACGAAGGTGCGCTTCAATCGCCAGGACGACTCGACGCGCAAGTGCAGCGACGGCAGCGGACCGCCGTGCTGGACCGAAGCCTCCCCCGGGGCCTGCCAGGGCAGCCCGGAACCCACCATCCGCTACTCCATCGCGCTGGACTGCCGCAACTGCAGTGGCGGCACGTGCAACCGCAACCCGCTGCCCACCTGGATTCCGTTGGACTTCGAGGAAGGCGAGACCGAGGTGGAGATCGACCTCCTGGGGATGGGCTTCACCGGCTCCCAGCTGTGCTGGAAGGTGGACATCAGCAGCCCCAACGAGTTCTGCCAGCCGGTCATCGACAACGTGGACGTGGGCTACCAGGCCGTGCGCTCGGGCAGCTACGCGCGCGCTTCACCCTCGTCGCTTGGAAACGCCATCGTGTGGGGCGTGAACGAGACGCCGGGCACCGCGTGGGGCGACGACTGGCCCACCTCCGGCCTGCCGGACGCCTCCGTGCGCGCGTATGACGGACGCAAGGACTTTGGCGTGCGCGGCCGCATCTACTTCAAGTCGCTCTACGACCCGGAGAGCCCCACCGTCACGAACCCCACGGAGCGCTGGGAGGCCGGCCGGGTGATGTCCATCTCGCTGGGGAACGCGAGCCTGCTGCCCGAGCAGCGCAACCTCTACACCACCACGTCCAAGACGGACTTCACCCGCACGTCCATCAGCGCGCTCATGGCGACCCCGCAGGCCACGCCGCCGCCCGCAATGCAGGAGCTGTTCCCGGACTCGCTCTGCGACGACTACATCGGCAGCCGCTATCCCTGGGACCTCAACAACGACGGCATCTGCGGCACCCCCAGCATCACGACGCCGGCGTCCAAGAAGATCACCGACGCCACCAAGAACGACCGGCAGTTCATGGTGGACTGGCTCTACGGCTGGGAAGACCACTACGCCCCGGGGCCGGCCAACGTGCGCCGGGCCTGGCCGGTGGGTGGCATCAACCTGTCCACCGTGGCGCTGGCCGTGCCGCCCTACAAGGACACCTGGTACCAGAACGCGCAGCCCACGGAGCAGGACCAGTTCCGCAACAACTTCATGGGGCCGCTCGCCTCGCGTGAGACGGTGGCCTACGTGGGGACCATGAGCGGCGCGCTGCACGCGTTCCGCAGCGGCGCCTTCCGCAACTCGGTCCAGGACGGGTGCGTGTCCCAGCAGCAGTACCGCGGCTACTTCATGCCGGCGCCCTCCTGCGGCACCCCGGCGACCCGTGACTACGGCTCGGGCAAGGAGATCTTCTCCTTCCTGCCCTTCGGCTCGCTGTCGCGCTACCGCAACCAGTACGCGACGTTCCTCGGCTCCGGCGACCTGCCCAAGCCGAGCATGGATGCCTCGGCGTCCATCGCCAACGTGGACTTCGGCAACCTGCCGGGCAGCAAGCCCGCGTGGACATGGTCCATGGATGCCCGGGACAAGGGCGCCAAGACGGTGCTCGTGTCCGCCACGGGCAAGACGAGCCCCAACGTCTTCGCGTTGGACATCACGGACCCGACGCACGACAACTACCCCCTGCCGCTGTGGGAGTTCAGCCTGGCGGACACCACCATCGCGGATGCGTTCCGGCAGGCGAACCTGAACGATGCGTCCGTCGTGAGGGCTGACACCTCGGGCTCGCGCTTCGCTCCCTCGGTTTCCCGGCTTTCGTGGGGCCCGGGCACGGATGACAAGGCCGTCTGGACGGCCGTCGTGGGCACGGACTACAAGCCCGCGGACACGTCCCGCGCGGGCGCGCTCTACCTCATCAACATGAAGACGGGGAAGCCGCTCGACTACGGCACCGGAGCCAGCGGCAAGTACGCGGGCGTCATCACCCTGGACAAGGGGTATGGCGTGGCCGCCGAGTCCGCCCTCGTGGACCTCAACAAGGACGGCACCTACGACGTCATCTACGTGCCGACCACCGCGGGTCACGTCTACCGCATCAACCTGGGCACCGTGACGCCGGGCAAACCCCTGGGCCAGAAGATCTCCAAGTGCATGGTGGCGGACGCGCCCACCGCGCTGAAGGCCCCGAAGTACAACACGTTCAACCAGAACCAGGACTTCCAGCAGATCCACTCCAACATGGCGCTGAACGTCGTCAGCACGACCACCGGTCCGGTGGTGCGCTTCTACTTCGGCACCAGCGACAACCCGGACCTGTACTCGGATGGCCCGCCGAACAAGGACACCGCCTACCACTACTACCTGCTGGGCTACGAGGACTCGGACCCGTCGGGCACCAATCCGTGCGCGACGCTGACTCCGATGTGGGCCCGGGCGCTGGAGCCGGGGCAGACCGTCTGGGGCGGCGTGGCGCTCAGCGGAGATCAGGTCTTCGCGACGACGGCGGTGGGCAAGGCCGCGGACATCTGCAACCTGGACGCGACCAAGAGCGGCAAGTCCTACGCCACGCCCCAGAGCTTCGACGATGCCACCGCTCCGGCCCTGTTGGGTTCGGACCTGGGAGGCCACGGCATCTCCGCGCCCATCGTCCATGACGAACACCTGTTCGTCATCACCGCGACGGGCGAGGTCAAGGCCTCGGGAGATGGCACGTGGAACCACGGAACCAGCGGCACCGGTGCCGCGCAATCCCGCACGCTTCTCTGGGAAGCGGTGCCGGATGGAAAGATGCCCAAGCAATGACCTCCGCCAGCCGACAGCACTCGCGCGGTGTCTCCCTCCTGGAGGTGATGGCCACCATGGCCGTCATGCTGCTGGGGGTGGCCGCCGCCATGACCGTGGTGTCCCAGACCAGCAAGGCCAACCGGCGGACGCTGACCGCCAACCAGGCCCAGCTCATCGCCGAGCGGACGCTGGAATCCATCCAGGCGCGGGGCTGCACTCCCGCGCCCAGCGCCTGCGCGAACATCGCGGGCCTGGATGGCAACCGGGAGGTGTTCTACCAGACGGCAGCGGGTGACCTGCTCCGCCAGCCGCCCAGCGCGCCGGGGGCCATCGCCCGTCAGTACGAGGTCGCCGTGGACGTGGACGCCGAGTTCCTCGCGTCCAGCCTCGAAGGCGGTGCCGCGGGCGTGGGTGAGCCCGCGGTGAACCGCGACCTGACCTCGACCGGTCTGAAGGGCAACGTCGCCAACGTCCGCGTCTCCGTCAGCTGGGAGGAACCGGAGAGGGAGGGCCGCCAGGTGGTGGTGCTCCAGACCCGGATGGCACCATGATGCAACGGGTACCAGGAAGCAGGGGCTTCACGCTGCTGGAGGTGATGATCTCCGCGGCGCTGGGGATCGTCGTGGTGGCCTCCGGCCTGGCCGTGGGCACCCAGATGCAGCGGCGTGCCCTGTTCGAAGAGCAGACCATGATGGCGCAGACGACGGGCCGCACCCTGGAGGAGATGCTCTCCTCGCAGGTGGCCCGCGCGGGCGCCGGCATGGGCAACACGCCCATCAGCTTCGCGGATTCGGACGACCGCTTCGGCATCGAGATGTGGTCCAACCCGTCAACGGTCGCCTTCTTCACGACCGACGGCGACTACGTCGCGCCCGATGCGGCGAAGCAGCAGCCCGCATCGGACGCGCTCCGGCTCTATTGGGGCAGCACGAACGCCCTCATTTCGCTGGAGGGCTGCACGGGCAAGGGTTCGTCGGTGCGCCAGGGTGCCGACCAGTTCTGCCTGGCGCCCAGTTCCTCCGACGGACTGGCGCCTGCGGTGGGGCAGCCCTTCACGCTGGCCGTGCTGGCGAACGCCAACGAGCAGTCCGCGTGCGCGACGAGGGTGACGAACGTGAACGCGGGCTCCAACCGGCTGACCGCGACCCTGGGCACCGGCACGTTGAACACCGGGGGATGTGGCCTGGCGCCCACGGACATGTACTGGACCAGCGGCGACTGGCTGGTCATGGGTCTTGAGGGCGTGGCCTACCGGGTGAACTGGAAGAACAACATCCCCACGCTGGAAGCGCTTCCCAGCGGAGCCACCACCTGGCAGGTGGTCAGCCGGGACGTGGAACAGCTGAGGGTGCGTCAGGCCGTCATCGACCTGACGAACCTCAACGCGGCCCCGCGCTGGTTCCCCGAAACCGACCTCACCCTGGCCAACCCGCCCCGCCCGGCCATCAGTGACTGCACCGTGGGGCAGTTCTCGACCAGCTGCGCGGTGGAGACGCCGTCCTTCGAGAACGTCCCTCCGACGGAGACGGTGGAGGTCCGCCGCAGACGGCTGCAGCAGCGAGTGCGTGAGGTGGAGGTCACCCTGGTCGTGCGCACGCGCCGCAACGACCGGGAGATCAACCAGCCCACCGTGACGGACGACGACGGCTTCCGTCTGGATGGTTACAAGCGGCGTACCTTCACCTTCCGGGTGGCGCCGCGCAACTTCGGGGTGGCTGGACTCGTGCCGCCTGCGTTGACGGGGGTCGCGCCATGAAGTCTTCCCGCGGAATGACCTTGCTGGAGCTGATGCTGGTCGTCGCCATCTTCGGCTTGATGGCCTCGCTGGCGGTGGTGAACATCCAGGGCAGCGTGGGCGGCCAACGTGAGAGCGCCGCGACGCGCGAGCTGTGGTCCGCGGCGCTGCGCGCCCGGCAGCTGTCCATCGCGACGAACCAGCCCGTGCGCATCGTCGTGGACAAGGACGTGGTCCATCCGAACGGACAAGTCTTCAGCGTGGCCCGCTGGGAGCGGCTCA
Organism: Corallococcus aberystwythensis; assembly: GCF_003612165.1. Lineage (GTDB taxonomy): Bacteria > Myxococcota > Myxococcia > Myxococcales > Myxococcaceae > Corallococcus > Corallococcus aberystwythensis. Next base: position 10,006 of record NZ_RAWK01000187.1, read on the forward strand.
AGTGCGAGGAGCCCGGGCAGACGTCGTGGACCAACGACACCTGCCCGCAGGTGGCCTGTATCAACACCACCTGCCGGACCAGTCCGGACTGCTGCAGTGAGACGGGCCAGGACATCCCCATTCCAGCGTCCATGGTTGCCGACCCGATTGACGGCCTGTGCTTCCTTCCAGGCTCCGGTGCACCGGCTCTGCGCAAGGACTGCCTCCAGGGCAGCCTGGGCGACGCCACCGCGCGCGCCCTCGCGATGCCGAACGACAAGTCCATCCGCTTCAACTTCACGTCGGGTCGCGCCTCCACCCTGCTGATGGTCGAACCGATGACGGGGCTCTCCAGCCTGGTGGACTGCGATTCGGTCGCGGCGGACGGCACCAATCCGAACAGTGAGCCCCGTTCGGTGCTGGCCTGCAAGCCGTGATGTGTTCCGCGCGCCTGGGGGCCTTTCCGGGTCCCGGGCGCGCGTGAGCCTCCCCGCCCGGCGGCCGTCCCGCTGTTCCCATGGACACGACAGGTGTCCGCATCCAGCGTTGATTTGGGACAGGGCGCACCCTAATTAGCCGAGGGCCCTCACCCGGGCCCCCGAATGGATACCTCCCTTCCTCCGAAGTCCGACGGCACGTCCTGGCCCGGCGGTGCGCCCCCTCCCTCTGGTGATGCCTTCGCCCGGCTCCTGGCGTCCCTGCGCGCGGGGCACCGTGCGCGGACGCAGGGGGTGAAGGGCGCGGCGCGCGGGCACCTGCTCGCCCGCCTGCACCGTGAGCTGCGCGCCCCCCTGGTGTGCGTGGCCGTGGATGAAGAGGCGGCGGACGCGCTCGCGCACGACCTGGCCTTCTTCCTGGGCGGCACCGGCAGCCTGCTGGAGCCCCGCGTGCTGCGCCTTCCCGCGGACGAGGTGCTCCCGTACGACGAGCTGTCGCCGGAGGCAGGCCCCATCACGGAGCGGCTGGGCGCGCTGTTCCACCTGGCGCGCGGCACGCCGTTCCCCGCGCTGGTGCTGTCCGTGCGCGCGCTGCACCGCCGCGTGCTGCCGCTGGCGGTGATGGAGGGGCTGGCCCAGCGCGTGGAAGTGGGCCAGGACTTCGACCGGGACTCACTGGCGCGGAAGCTGGCGCTGATGGGCTACCAGAACAGCCCGCTGGTGGAGGACAAGGGCACCTTCAGCGTGCGCGGCGGCCTGCTGGACGTCTTCAGCCCGCTGTACGAGCGGCCGGTGCGCCTGGAGTTCTTCGGGGACACCATCGAGTCCATCCGCGTCTTCGACCCGGAGTCGCAGCGCACCGTGGACGCGCTCAAGGCCGTGGACCTGGTGCCCGCGCGCGAGCTGCTGCTCACCGAGGACACGCGCCCGCGCGCCGAGGCCGCGGCCCGCGCGGTGGCGGACCGCATCAACCTGCCCACCATCAAGCTGCGCGAGCGGCTGGAAGCGCTGCGGGAGGGGCTGCCCGGCTTCGGGTTGGAAGGACTGCTGCCCGGCTTCTTCGAGGGCGGCCTGGCCACGGTGTTCGACTACCTGCGCGCGTGGGCGCCGGAGCCCGTCGTCTACCTGGACGACCCGGTGGGGCTGGACCGCGTCCTGGACGAGCTGTGGGCGGAGCTGGCCAAGGGCGTGGAAGAGGCGGACGCGCGCCAGGACCTCACCTATCCCCCGGAGCACCACTTCCTCACGCGTGAGAGCGTGGCGGCGGGCCTCCAGGCCCTGCGCGTGGTGGAGGGCGGTGGCCTGTCGCTCACGCAGTCCGAAGCGCCCGTGGCCTTCACGTTCGGCACGACGCAGGACCTGCGCGAGGCCATCCTCGCGCACCACGGCGAGGAGGGCGCGCTCACCCCGCTGGTGGAGCGGCTGCAGCGCTGGCGCGACACCGGCGTGGCGTGCGCGGTGGCGTGCGGCACGCTGAGCCAGGCGGACCGGCTCAAGCGGCTCCTGCTGGACCGCTCCGTGATGGTGAAGGTGCACACGGAAGCCCTGCAGGACCCGGCGAAGCTCTATGAGCCGGCGATATGGGCGCACCTGTTCACCGGCGAGGTGAGCCACGGCTTCACCGACCCCGAAGGCCGGCTGGCGGTGCTCGCGGATGAAGAGATCTTCGGCGTCCGTTCCCGCCGCCGCGTCAAGCGCAGCAAGAAGCTGGACGCGTTCGCCGCGGGCTTCAAGGACCTGAAGGAAGGCGACCTCATCGTCCACACCGACTTCGGCATCGGGCGCTACGCGGGCCTGACGAAGATGGAGGTGCAGGGCGTGCCGGGGGACTTCCTCGTCCTGGAGTACGCGGGGCGGGACAAGATCTATCTGCCGGTGGGCCGCATGCGGCTCATCCAGAAGTTCACCGGCGGGGACCCGGAGAAGGTCCAGCTGGACAAGCTGGGCACGGCGAGCTGGGAGAAGACGAAGAAGCGCGTCAAGGAGCAGCTGCTCAAGATGGCGGCGGAGCTGTTGCAGATGGCCGCCGCGCGCAAGGCGCACCCGGGCTACGCGTTCGGTCCGCCGGACCGCTACTTCGCCCAGTTCGAGGCGGACTTCGAGTTCGACGAGACGCCGGACCAGGCGAAGGCCATCGAGGACGTGCTCGCGGACATGCAGAAGGCGCAGCCGATGGACCGGCTCGTCTGCGGCGACGTGGGCTACGGCAAGACGGAGGTGGCGATGCGCGCCGCCTTCAAGGCCACGCTCGACCGCAAGCAGGTGGCGGTGCTGGTGCCCACCACGGTGCTGGCGCAGCAGCACTTCCATTCCTTCAAGAGGCGCTTCAAGGACTACCCCGTCACGGTGGAGGTGATTTCCGGCATCCGCAAGCCGCCGGAGATCCGCGACATCCTCCGCCGCGCCAAGGAGGGCAAGGTCGACATCGTCATCGGCACGCACAAGCTCCTGGCGGGCGACGTGTCCTTCAAGGACCTGGGGCTGCTGGTGGTGGACGAGGAGCAGCGCTTCGGCGTGAAGCAGAAGGAGGCGCTCAAGCGGCTGCGCACGCAGGTGGACGTGCTGACGCTGACGGCGACGCCCATCCCCCGCACGCTGCACATGAGCATGTCCGGCGTGCGCGACATGAGCATCATCGCCACGCCGCCGCAGGACCGCCGGGCCATCCGCACCTTCGTGATGAAGTACGACGAGGCCGCCATCAAGGAGGCCGTGGAGCGTGAAATCGCCCGTGGCGGGCAGGTCTTCTTCGTGCACAACCGCGTGGAGTCCCTGCCCTCCATGGAGCAGGAGCTGAAGAAGCTGCTGCCCAACGTCTCCATTGGCGTGGCGCACGGGCAGATGGGCGAGGGGCAGCTGGAGAAGGTGATGCTCCAGTTCACGGAGCACAAGTTCCAGGTGCTGTTGTGCACGAGCATCATCGAGAGCGGCATCGACATCTCCAGCGCCAACACGATGATCGTCAACCGCGCGGACCAGTTCGGTCTGGCGCAGCTCTACCAGCTGCGCGGGCGCGTGGGCCGCAGCAAGGAGCGCGCGTACGCGTACCTGCTGGTGCCCACCCGCCGCCCGGTGACGAAGGACGCGCAGCGGCGCTTGGAGGTGCTCCAGAACTTCACGGAGCTGGGCGCGGGCTTCTCCATCGCCAGCCACGACCTGGAGATCCGCGGCGCGGGCAACCTGCTGGGAGAGAAGCAGTCCGGCGCCATCGCGGAGATTGGCTTCGACCTGTACGCGCAGCTGATGGAGGAGGCCGTGGCGGAGCTCCAGGGCATGCCGCCCAAGGTGCACGTGGAGCCGGACATCAACCTGCCCATGCCGGCGCTCATCCCGGACGACTACGTGGCGGACGTGCACCAGCGGCTGGTGTTCTACAAGCGCTTCAGCCAGGCCAGCCACCCGGACGAGGTGACGGACCTGCGCGCGGAGCTGGTGGACCGCTACGGCGAGGCGCCCGACGAGGTGGATGCCCTCTCCGAGGTGACGCTCCTGAAAATCGACATGCGCGAGCTGCGGCTGCGCGCGCTGGAGGCGGGCCCGGGCAGGCTGTCCCTGGCGCTGGGCGGCGACGCGCTCCTGGACGGCGCGAAGGTGGCGGGGCTGGTGCAGCGCTCCAAGGGCTTCTACCGGCTGACGCCGGACATGAAGCTCATTGCCCGCGTGCCCCCGGAGGTGAAGGGGCACGCCCTGCTGGCGGAGGCGCACAAGCTGCTGCGTGACGTGGGCACCTGCGCGATGCCCCGGCACTGACGCACGCTGGGGGAGTGGGATAGGCTGGCCGCCGAATGGCGATTGAGAAGGCGCTGTTGCTCATCGCGGACATCGGTGGCTACACCCGCTTCATGCGGCAGCACCGCTTCGGCCTCGCGCACGCGCAGGACACGGTGGCGCAGCTGCTGGAGGCCGTCATCGACGCGTCCGGCCGGTTCAAGCTGGCGAAGCTGGAAGGCGATGCGGCCTTCTTCTACGCCGTGGGCGAGGACACCTCGCCGGTCGCGAAGCAGGTGGCGGCCATCCGCCGCGCGTTCCTTGCCCGCAAGGAGGAGCTGGCGCTCGACCGCATGTGCAAGTGCGACGGGTGCACACAGGTGGGCGCCCTGACGCTCAAGTTCGTGGCCCACGCCGGGGAGATCGCCTTCCAGAAGGTGAAGCACCTCACGGAGCTGGCGGGGGTGGACGTCATCCTCCTGCACCGGATGCTGAAGAACGACGTGCCCGTGTCCGAATACGTCCTGATGACGGACGCGGTGCACCAGGGACTGGAGCCGGAGCTACGCCAGCTCAGTCAGGGCCTGGAGCACGACTTCGAGGGCATGGGCCGCACGCCGACGCACTACATCGACCTGAGCTCGCTGGTGACGAGCGTGCCCGCGCCGCGCCCCAACCTGCTGCGCAAGCTCTGGAACAAGCTGACGATGGAGCTGCGCTCGCTGAAGTACGTGCTGGGCTTCAAGGAAGCGTGCGAGGGCTTCCGCAACGTGGAGGTCGTCGAAGACGCCGCACCCGGGAAGCCCTGAAGCGCCGCGCTTTTCAGCCGCCCGTGCAGAAGCGGGCGACGGCCTGCGTGAGCGCGGCCTCGCAGCGCACCAGGTCCTCCATGGGGACGAACTCCCCCGTCTGGTGCGCGACGCGGATGTCACCGGGGCCGAACACCACGGCCTCCGCGCCCAGCTCCGTGAGCTGGGGGGCCTCCGTACCGAAGGAGACGGTTTCAGACGCGTTGCCGCTGACCTCTTCCAGGAAGCGCACCACGTCCGCGTCGCCGCGCGTGTGGACGCCGCGGTCCATGCGCAGCACCTTGATGCGCGCCTCGTAGGCGGGCTCGTCGCGCGTGAGTTCCTGGCGGATGTGCTCCAGCATCTCCGGGACGCGCTCGGCGGCCTGGCCGGGGATGGGGCGCCACTCCACGGTGAAGCGGCAGGAGCCGGGCAGGACGTTCTTCGCCTTGCCGCCCTGGATGAGGCCCACGTTCACCGTGGTGAAGGGCGGCTGGAAGCCCTCGTCGCGGTCCTCGCGCAGCACGGTGTTGGCCAGCGTCTCCAGCCGGTGCAGGAAGCGGCCGGCGCGGAAGATGGCGGACGCGCCCAGCTCCGGGTACGCGCTGTGCCCTTCCTTGCCCAGCACCTCCACCTCCGCCAGGCAGTAGCCCTTGTTGGCGCGCACGGGGATGAGGCGCGTGGGCTCGCCGACGATGGCGTGCTTCGCGCGGCCCAGGCCCGCCGCCACCAGCTTCTTCGCGCCCACGAGGCCGACCTCTTCATCCGCGGTGAGGATGACGAGGAGGGGCGCGTCCAGCTTCGGCAGGTCCTTGCGCGTGGCGGTGTGCAGCGCGCAGGCGATGAAGCCCTTGGTGTCGCAGGCGCCGCGGCCGTACAGCTTGCCGTCGCGTTCCGTGAGGCGCAGCGCGTCCGTCCAGGCGGCGTCATAGGGCACGCAGTCGGAGTGGCCCACCAGGGCCAGCGCGGCGCGGTCGGCGTCGCCCTTGCGTGCGACCAGGTTCACCTTCGCCACGCCCGCGTCGTCGGTGTAGTGCTGGCGCTCCGCGGTGAAGCCCGCGGCCTCCAGCCGCGCCTGGGCGTAGTCGATGAGGGGCGCGTTGGGGCGCGAGGACGTGGTGTCCAGCGCCACCAGTTCCGCCAGGGTGGCCCGCAGCGCGGGCAGCGTGTCGCTCATGGGACGGCCTCCAGTCAGGCCTCCTCCATGCCACCGCCCGTGCCGGGACGCCAGTGTGCCCGTGCCCCGCGGTTACAGGCCGGACGTGGACTCCGGCGCGGGCGGCGCGTCCGGGTTGCCCAGGCCCTTGAGGATGGCGGGCTCGGACGCCGTCACGTGGCCCACGTAGAAGACGCCGTGGTAGCCGTCCGGGTTGGCTGAAGCCCAGGCGTGCATGAAGAAGCGGTCGCCGTTGTCCTTGCCCTTCGCCTCCTTCACGCCGCAGTCCAGCTTGCTGCTCTGCGTGTTCGCGGCGCAGATCCACGCCGTGCCGCTGTCGTAGGCCATGTCCAGCGCAGTGACGTCCTTGAGCTGGTCCTTCAGCAGGTAGCCCATGGGCCGGTACTGCTTGTCCCAGGGCAGGCCCTTCGCGGTGCGCGAGTGGATGTTGCCGCTCACCACCAGATGGAAGCGCTGCGGTGCCGCCTTCACCTGCGCCAGCACCGTCTGCGTCAGCGCATCCTCCCGCTTCTGGCCGGAGAGCTTCGGGTGGTCGTAGACGAACACCGCCACGTCCAGTCCCTGCGCTCGCAGCTGGCGCAGCTGCTCCAGCATGTTCGCCACCGCCTCGCTGCCACGACCATCCGGATACGGACTGCGCCAGAAAGGGGCCTCCATCAGCTTGAGCCAGTCCACATCACCGCCGGGGCTCTGGAGGAACGTGGTGATGCGCTCCTCGTTCTCCACCGGCAGCTCCAGGCCCACCGTCACCGGCATGCCGGACGTGACGAGCTGGCACACGGACTGGGCAATGAAGCGCGGGACCTCCTGGGTGCCGTGCAGCTCACCCAGCAGCACCACCCCGCCCGCCTTCGCCTGCTTCTTCAGGCCCAGGATGGACTGGCCACACTCGGTGAACGCCGGCGTGGCCTTCGCCACCTGCTGCTCCGCGCTCGCCGGCTGCTTCTTCGCAAGCTTGGGCATGATGCCGCGGAACACGCGCCACTCCATCGTCAGGTCACGCGTCCCCTGCCCCGAGTCCACGTAGAAGGCGTTCTCCCCCACCGGGAAGGACAGCCGGTCCTCATCGTCTTCCGGGCTCAGGATTCCGTAAGGGGTCTCGCCGAGTTTCCGGGAGACGCCCCAGTCCACCTCCCTGCCGGGCTGCGACAGCGTCTTGTTCACGGTCTTGGTGATGCGGATGACCCACAGCTTGCTCTTCGTGGGCGTCTCCCGCTTGCCGATGACCATGTAGCGGTGCCAGTAGCCGGCGATCTTCGAGCCACCGAACTCCTGCTTCCAATCGGTCTCCAGCACCAGGCTGCCCCGGTCCTCGCGGTAGGGCAGGCGCGCCTCCGTGAAGTACTCACGGACCGACGGCCACATCTCTTCCAGGGGCAGGTCGTAGACGGCCTCGTAGTCCGGCGTCTCCAGGTCCTGACGCCCGGCGCAACCCACCGCCAGGAGCAATGCCAGCCATCCCATCTTCAGCATCGTGCGCATTCGCAGTGTCTCCATCGCTGCGATGAACAACGCCACGCGAGCAGTGGCATATCGTGTCCCGCGAAAAGCCAGGGGCCACGCGGGCCACCGTCTCCGGTGCGCGCACGGTCTCTGTGCTTCTGCCTCGGGTACGGGTTACGGAGCGGACGCAGGTTCCTGCGCGGGCGCCGCGTCCGGGTTGCCCAGGCCCTTGAGGATGGCCGGCTCGGACGCTGTCACGTGGCCCACGTAGAAGACACCGTGGTAGCCGTCCTGGTTGGCTGAAGCCCAGGTGTGCACGAAGAAGCGGTCGCCGTTGTCCTTGCCCTTCGCCTCCTTCACGCCACAGTCCAGCTTGCTGCTCTGCTTGTCCGCCGCGCAGATCCACGCCGTGCCGCTGTTGTAGGCCATGTCCAGCGCCGTGACGTCGTCGAGCTGGTCCTTCAGCAGGTAGCCCATGGGCCGGTACTGCTTGTCCCACGGCAGTCCCTTCGCCGTACGCGGATGGACGTTGCCGCTCACCACCAGGTGGAAGCGCTGAGGTGCCACCTTCACCTGCGCGAGCACCGTCTGCGTCAGCGCGTCCTCGCGCTTCTGGCCGGAGAGCTTCGGATGGTCGTAGACGAACACCGCCACGTCCAGCCCCTGCGCTCGCAGCTGACGCAGCTGCTCCAGCATGTTCGCCACCGCCTCGCTACCACGGCCGTCCGGGTACGGGCTGCGCCAGAACGGAGCCTCCATCAGCTTCAGCCAGTCCACTTCTCCGCTGGGGCTCTGGAGAAACGTCGTGACGCGCTCCTCGTTCTCCACCGGCAGCTCCAGGCCCACAGTCACCGGCATGCCGGACGTGACGAGCTGGCAGACGGACTGGGCAATGAAGCGCGGGACCTCCTGCGTGCCGTGCATCTCCCCCAGCAGCACCACCCCACCCGCCTTCGCCAGCTTCTTCAGGCCCAGGATGGACTGGCCGCACTCGGTGAACGCCGGGGCCTCCTTCGCGCCGGGTGCCTTCGCCACCTGCTGCTGCGCGCTCACCGCCTGCTTCTTCGCCAGCTTGGGCATGATGCCCCGGAACACGCGCCACTCCATCGTCAGGTCGCGCGTGCCCTGCCCCGAGTCCACGTAGAAGGCGTTCTCCCCCACCGGGAAGGCCAGCCGGTCCTCGTCGTCCTCGACGGAGACGCTGTACGCGAGGCTCGAGGACGCATCACCCGGGGCCCCCGAGTTGATGCCATCGGATGGCCCGAGCCCGCGACTGGTGCCCCAATCCAGCTGCCGGCCGGGCTGCGCCAGCGCCTTGTTCACCGTCTTGGTGATGCGGATGATCCACAGCTTGCTCTTCGTCGGCGTCTCGCGCTTGCCGATGACCATGTAGCGGTGCCAGTAGCCGGCGATCTTCGAGCCACCGAACTCCTGCTTCCACTCGGTCTCCAACACGCCGCTGCCCCGGTCCTCACGGTAGGGCAGGCGCGCCTCCGTGAAGTACTCACGGACCGACGGCCACATCTCTTCCAACGGAACGTCGTAGATGGCCTCGTAGTCCGGCGTCTCCAGGTCCTGACGCCCGGCGCAACCCACCGCCAGGAGCAACGCCAGCCATCCCATCTTCAGCATCGTGCGCATCCGCAGTGCCTCCATCGCTGCGATGAACAACGCTGTGCGGGCGGTGGGCATATCGTGTCCCCTGAAAGCCAGAGGCCGCGCGGGCCACCGTCTCCGGCGACTCGCACGGCCTCTGTGCTTCTGCCTCGGGTACGGGTTACGGAGCGGACGCGGGTTCCTGCGCGGGCGCCGCGTCCGGGTTGCCCAGGCCCTTGCGGATGGCCGGCTCGGACGCTGTCACGTGGCCCACGTAGAAGACACCGTGGTAGCCGTCCTGGTTGGCTGAAGCCCAGGTGTGCACGAAGAAGCGGTCGCCGTTGTCCTTGCCCTTCGCTTCCTTCACGCCGCAGTCCAGCTTGCGTCCCTGCTGATCCGCCGCGCAGATCCACGCCGTGCCGCTGTCGTAGGCCATGTCCAGCGCCGTGACGTCGTCGAGCTGGTCCTTCAGCAGGTAGCCCATGGGCCGGTACTGCTTGTCCCAGGGCAGGCCCTTCGCCGTACGCGGATGGACGTTGCCGCTCACCACCAGGTGGAAGCGCTGAGGTGCCACCTTCACCTGCGCCAGCACCGTCTGCGTCAGCGCGTCCTCACGCTTCTGGCCCGACAGCTTCGGGTGGTCGTAGACGAAGACCGCCACGTCCAGCCCCTGCGCTCGCAGCTGACGCAGCTGCTCCAGCATGTTCGCCACCGCTTCGCTGCCACGGCCGTCCGGGTACGGGCTGCGCCAGAACGGAGCCTCCATCAGCTTGAGCCAGTCCACCTCTCCGCCGGGGCTCTGGAGAAACGTCGTGACGCGCTCCTCGTTCTCCACCGGCAGCTCCAGGCCCACAGTCACCGGCATGCCGGACGTGACGAGCTGGCACACGGACTGGGCGATGAAGCGCGGGACCTCCTGCGTGCCGTGCATCTCCCCCAGCAGCATCACCCCACCCGTCTTGGCCTGCTTCTTCAAGCCGAGGATGGACGGGCCGCACTCGGTGAACGCCGGGGCTTCCTTCGCGCCCGGTGCCTTCGCCACCTGCTGCTCAGCGCTCACCGCCTGCTTCTTCGCGAGCTTGGGCATGATGCCCCGGAACACGCGCCACTCCATCGTCAGGTCGCGCGTGCCCTGCCCCGAGTCCACGTAGAAGGCGTTCTCCCCCACCGGGAAGGCCAGCCGGTCCTCGTCGTCCTCGATGGAGACCCCGTACGCGCCGCTCGCGGTCGAGGATGCGTCGCCGGGCGCCCCTGAGTCGCGGTCACCGGGACGTCCGCCGAGTCCCCGGCCGATGCCCCAATCCATCTGCCGGCCGGGCTGCGCCAGCGCCTTGTTCACCGTCTTGGTGATGCGGATGATCCACAGCTTGCTCTTCGTCGGCGTCTCGCGCTTGCCGATGACCATGTAGCGGTGCCAGTAGCCGGCGATCTTC
>NZ_RAWK01000188.1 GCF_003612165.1 Corallococcus aberystwythensis
ACGAGACAGTCCCCCGACGGACCCCGCCCCGGATGCACCCACTTCGGGCGCAGCGCCGTCAGCTCCTCCAGCCGCTGGAGCCACGCCTCCGTGCGGCCGATCTCCAGCCAGCTGTGCGCGTCGTTCGCCACCAGGTCGCCCGGAAACACGTGCCCGTCGAACTCCACCACCACGTGCGCCTCGCTGCACCCCGCGCCCAGCACGTGCGCCTTCACCGTCACGCCGCCCGCGCTCAGCTCCGTGGTCTGGCCGCCGAAGCTGTCCGGCAGCGGCAGCGCCTCCGGGTAGTCCGGCGCATAGCGCGCGGCGAACGCCCGCGTGCGCTTCTCGTGGATGGCCGGGATGGACGCGCGCACTTGGTCGCTCGTCACCACGCGGATGCCGCGCTTGCGCAGCACGTCCGTGCCGTTGAACTTGTCCGGGTTGGCGTGCAGCACGATGGCCAGCTCCGCCTTCTTGCCCGTCACCGCTTCCGCCCAGGTGACGAACTCCTCCGCCGCGGACGGCAGGAACTGCGTGTCCACCAGGATGAGCCCCGTGGGCCCTTCAATCCAATACGACGACGTGCTGAAGCCCCAGGGAGACGACACGTAGGTGCCCACGCGCGCGTCCGCGTGCGAAGCCAGCGTCACCTGCGCTCCCATCAAGCGCGGCGAGGACGACGCACAGCTCACGGACAGAACGGCCAGCAGACCCATGATGACAGCACGACGATGCAAGGCGGCCTCCGGAAGAAAGCGCGCCCTGCCTAATCGGCCGCCGTCCTGCTCGCAAGCTGTCCCGGAGACTCACCCCGTGGGCCGGTACCCCGGCATGAGGAAGTTGTCGTGGTCCGCGTACGCCGGCGCCTCCGACTCGCCGGTGAAGGCGCGCAGGGCGCAGTACTCCGGATACGACGCCTGGATGGTGACCTGGTCCCCCGCCTGGAGCACCACGTCCCCGTTCGGATGCAGCGTCTCCTGGTCGCCCCGGATGAGCGACAGCGCCAGCCCGCCGAAGCGGTCACGCACCTGGGAGATGTTCATCCCCGGCAGGCTGTCCCGCACCACGAACAGCGACACCACCATCAGGTGCTTGCCGATGCGGAACGAGTGGATGAGCCGCGGGTCCAACGCCGCCAGCGCCATGGCGGGCGCGGCCAGCGAGGAGCTGGACAGGGCCTCCGCCTTGAACGTGTCGCGCACCTTCGCGCCCAGGTCGTCGTCGAACAGGCGGATGACCACGCGGATGCCCGGGTTGAGCCGCCGCGCGTCCAGCGCGATGTTCAGGTTCGCCAGGTCGTCGTCCGTGGCGCACACGATGGCGGATGCCTTCTTCACGTTCGTGCGCGGCAGGCACAGCGGGCTGCGCGTGTCGTCGATGAGCAGGGGCACATTCTCGTCGCGCAGCGCGGACACGAACGTCGCGTCTTCGCGCTTCTCCACCACGACGACGTCCTTGCCCATCTCCCGCAGCTGCGTCACCACGCGGTAGCCCACGCGTCCCGCGCCGCACACCACGACGTGGCCCTTCATCGTTTCGGACACCACGGAGACCCACTCCTTGTCGTTCTTGTGCCGCGCGAAGAAGAGGTACGCGAAGCGCACCACGCCATCCACCACCAGCGCGATGCTGACCGGCGGGATGAGGATGTTGAGCGTCTCCACCAGCCAGTCGCTCACGTACGGCAATGACGGCTGGCCGAAGAGCAGGAAGTAGACGTGGTGCAGCGCCTCTCCGTAGGAGATGCGGTCCCCGTCCGGCCCCACGTAGCGCCAGTGGTACAGCATCGGCCCCAGCCCGAAGAGGACCATCGCCAGCAGCAACGTGCTGCGGAACCTCCGCGACAGTGCGCGCAGGTACCGCAGGTCCACCATCAGCCGCGCGGCAGGGCTCTTCATGCGCGCCGAAGCCTACGCCGCCGGGGTGATGTCCGTGGAGGCTTCCGCCTTCGCACGGCGCTTCTCGATGAGCCACACCGCCAGCACGCCCAGCTCGTAGCAGAGCAGCATGGGGCCGGCCATGAGCGACAGGTTCACCACGTCACCCGTGGGCGTCAGAATCGCCGCGGCGATGAGGCACACCACGAACGCATGGCGCTGGTAGCGGATGAGCCAGCTCGACTGAACGACCCCGACGATGCCCAAAAGCGCCATCACCAGCGGCAGCTCGAAGATGACGCCGAAGGCGAGGATGAGCAGCAGCACCAGCGACAGCTGCTCGTTCATCGTCAGCATGGGCCGCGTCCAGCGCGCGGCCTCGGCATCCGCGTGGCCCTTGGCCAGCTCCTTCTGCAGCCGCCACAGGCCGGACATCTCCTCCGCGCGCGTGGGCGCCACGCCCGCGAGCAGGCTGGCCGCCTGGTCCATGGCCGCCTCCGACGCGACGTAGTCCTTCTTCCCGAAGGCCGTCACCGCCTCCACGCGCTTCTCCACCGCCTGGCGCAGCACGCCGCGCGCGGGGGCGCCCATTCCGTCCGCCGCCGCGTCCAGCAGGTCACCCAGGCCCTTCAGGCGCGCGGTGAGCTCCACGCTCTTCGCGGCCGCGACCTCCGGGTCCTTCACCTGGCCCTCGCCCACGGCGGTCAGCGCGGCGCTGGTCTCCTTCGCCACGTGGCCGGCGCGCTCCACCTCGCCAATGCGCAGGAAGCGCAGCGCGTCCTCGCCGCCCATGCGCGCCGTGTCCATGCGCTGCTCCAGGGCGAGCGTCTCCTCCTCGTTGAGGAGGAACTTGAACATGGAGGGCAGCACCAGGAAGTAACAGAACAGCGAGCCCACGATGAACGCCACGGAGCCCAGCACCACGAAGGGCGACGCGTACTTGCGCTCCTCCGGGTAGAGCCCCGGCGCCACGAAGCCCCAGATCTGCCAGAGGATGACGGGCGTGGTGAGGAAGATGCCGCAGTACACGCCCACCTTCATCAGCACGTTGATTTCTTCGATGCCGGATGTGTAGACGAGCGAGCGCCCTTCCGGGGGCAGCGCGTCCAGCACCGGCCGCATCAAGATGCCGAAGATGGGCTTGGCGAAGATGAGCGACACGGCGCCCAGCACGAGCACCGCGAGCGAGCACTTCACGAGCCGCGTCCGCAGCTCCGTGAGGTGCTCCGCCAGGCTCATGCGGAAATCCGACAGGTCAACCCCTTGGCGGTTCAGGGCTCAGCTCCGTTTCGGCGCGTTGCGCGCCACCGTACCCGGGATGGGGGCGAGTTGCGGAAGGCCGTTCTCGTCCTGCGCCGGCGCTCCACCCGTGTCGGCCTTGGCGTCGGTGCCGGCGGCGGGCGCTTCCGCGGCGGACTCGGAGGGCGCGGGCACGGCCGCGGGGTCCAGGGTCGCGGTGAGCGCGGGCGCGGGCTCCGCCAGCACGTTGGCCGGGGCGGCCTCCGGGAGGAGGGACGGGGCGAGCTCCGGCGGCGGGGACGGCACGCGCGTGCCCGGGCGCGGCGGGGGCTCGCGGTTGAAGTCCTGGTCCATCTGGTAGAACTCGCGCTCCACCACGTTGCGGACGTCATCCGTCTGCCGGCGGAACTCGCGCATGAACTTGCCGATGGCCCGCGCCAGCTCAGGCAGCCGCTGGGGGCCGAGCACGATCAGCGCGGCCACCAGGATGAACACCATTTCGCCTGCGCCGATGTTGAACATGGGTCGTCGTCTTCCCCTTGGAGGGAACGTCCCGGGGTTATCGCGCCCACTGGCGGCCCGCGCAACCGTCAGCGACCGTCCAGCGTCCGTATGGCCTCGTGGCCGGGAGGCGGGCGGCCGGGCGCGCTGGGGCACATTGCCCCATCAGGCGTGGGGGTGTGCCTGGGGCGACAGCGGCGCCGCCATGCCCTGGGCCGGGGGCACCGCCAGGGCCCGGGCCTGCTCACGTGAGCGCACCCGCCGCTCCACCACCCGCAGCATCCCCGGGACGCCCGCCGCCAGCCCGATGGACACCCAGGCGATGGTGTCCATGCCGCCGAGCGTCCCGTCCGGCAGGTCCACCAGCAGGCGCGACGACAGGAAGGCCCCCAGCGCGGAGGCCATGTGCTGGGTGGCGGACTGCAACGACATGAAGCGGGCGCGCACCGGGTTGTCCGGCACGCGCGAGGTGAGCGTGTTGTACGCCACGTTGCGCACGCCCATGGCCAGCATGAAGACCATGAACAGCAACGGGATGGGCAGCCACGCGGGGTAGTGCACGAAGCCCACGTAGGTGGTGAGGGCCGCCAGCACCACGCCCACCGTGCCCACGCGGAAGGAGCCCAGGCGGTCCACCAGCGGCCCCGTCATCCGCAGCGTGATGAAGCTCACGATGCCGCCCGCGGCGTAGAGGATCCACAGCCGGTCGCGCGGGTAGCCCAGGTTCTGCTGGATGTAGGCGGAGATGTTGGGGATGACGATGAAGCCGCTCATCATCACCAGCGCCGTCATCAGGTAGGACAGCCGCACGTCGGTGCTGCCCAGCAGCTCCGCCACGCCCGCGGACCGGGACGCGCTGCCCCCGGGCTTCAGGTGCCCGCGCACCGGCGGCAACAGCGCCAGCGCCGCCACCACCAGCACCAGCCCCAGCGCCGCCACCACGAAGAAGGGCGTCCGCCAGCTGCCCAGCTCCGCGACTTTCAAGGCCAGCGGCACGCCCAGCACGGAGGCCACGGAGAAGGACGCCATCACCGCGCCCAGCGCCCGGCCCCGGCGCTCCACCGGGATGAGGTCCGCGATGATGGACAGCGACAGCGCCGTCGCCGGCCCACCGAAGATGCCCGCGCACACCCGCGCCAACAGCAGCGTGGACAGCCCCAGCGCCAGGCCCCCCGCCGCGGTGGCCGCCACGAGCCCCAGCATGCACACGGCCAGCGCCTTGCGCCGGTCGAAGCGGTCCAGGAAGTAGCCGCCCAGGAGCCCCGCCACGCTCGCGGCGGCGGTGTAGCTGCCGCCAATGGTGCCGATGTGCGAGGACTCGATGCCCAGCCCCTTCGCGAAGTCCGGGCCCAGCGGCATCACCATCACGAAGTCGAGGATGTTGACGAACTGCACCGCGCCGATGAGCAGCACCACGGCGCGCTCGGACACGGGACGGGAGGAGGCGGACTCGGACGACTCGGGCATGGACCCTTCGGGGAGACGGACAGCGCGTCAGACGCGGAAGCGGCGGACCTCGGCGCGCAATATCTCCGCCTGGCGCGTGAGGTTGTCGATGGCCTCCTCCAGCTGACGCACCGAGCGCGTCTGGTGCTCGGACACGCCCTTGATGGTCTCCACCGCCTTGAGCACCTGCTCGCTGCCCTTGGTCTGCTCCTTCTGGGCGCGGTTCAGGTGGGTGACCATCTCGTTGATGCTCTCGATGGAGCGGGTGATCTGCTTGCTGCCGTGCGCCTGCTCCTGGCTGGAGCGCTGCACGTGCTGGGTGAGCGTCTTCATCCGCTCCGCGCTCTTCATGATCTGCTCGCCGCCCCGGGCCTGCTCGTTGGAGGCCTGGGAGATCATCGACACGGTGGCGGAGATGCGGTGGATGGCCGCGGTCACCTGCTTGCTGCCGCGCGCCTGCTCCACGGTGGCGCGGGCAATGGCCTTCACCATCTGCGTGGACTTCTGGGTGCTGTCGTTGATCTTCCTGAGGGCACCTTCCGCCTCGCGGCCCAGCTGCACGCCCTCCTCCACGCTCTTGACGCCCTGGTTCATCACCACCACGGCGTTGCGGCTCTCCTCCTGCACACCGCGGATGAGCTCGGCGATCTCCTTGGTGGACGCGCCGGTGCGCTCGGCCAGGTCCTTGATCTCTTCCGCCACCACCGCGAAGCCCTTGCCGTGCTCACCCGCCTGCGCGGCGATGATGGCGGCGTTGAGGGCCAGCAGGTTCGTCTGCTCCGCCACGTCGTCAATGACGTTGAGGATGTTGCCAATCTCGCTGATGCGGCGGCCCAGGCTGTCGATGACGCCCGCGGCGGTGCGGCTGGTGTCCTTGATGCGGTCGATGCCGGAGAGCGTCTTGCGCAGGGCCTCCACGCCCGTCTGCGCGTCCTCGAAGACCTGCTCGGACAGGCGGGCCGTCTCATTGGCGTTCGCGTCGACCTGACCGATGGCGGCGTCCATCTCACTGATGGCGGAGGACGTGTCCTCCGTGGACGCGGAGAGGTCCTCGATGTTCTTGGCCACCTCCTTGATGGAGTACGTCATCTCCTCGATGGCGCTGGTGGTCTCCTCCACGCTGGCGGCCATGGCCTGGACGTTCTCCGCCACCTCGTCGTTGGTGGCGGCCATCTCCATGATGGAGGAGCTGCTCTCCTCCGCGCTCTGGTAGAGGACCTCCACGTTCTCCGCGATGCCGCGCAGGGAGGCCATCATCTCCACCATGGAGGAGGACGTCTCCTCCACGCGCGACTGCACGGTGCCCGCGCCGGAGGACACGGTGGTGCCGGTGCGGTGGATCTGCTCGATGACGCCGGCCACCACGTCGGACACGCCGCGCACGCGGCCCAGCGTGTCGCGCCAGGACTGGGCCATGCGGTTGAGGGCTTCAGCCAGCTGGCCCAGCTCGTCCTTGCTGTTGCGCACCTCCGCGCGGCCGGTGAGGTCGGCCTCCGCCAGCTTGCGCGCCATGGACATCATCGCGTCCAGCGGGTGGAGGATGAACGCGCGCGAGATGAGGAACGCCGTCAGGAGGAACAGCACCAGGCCCACGAGGAAGGCCAGCATCACCGTGTGGCGCAGGGCCTGGAGCACGCCCTCCAGCCGGGTCCCGTCCACCACCACCACGACCTCCCCGGGCACGCCGCCGGCGAGCTCCACCGGTTCGGACACCGCCCAGTTGTCGCCGTCGAACTCCACCTCGTCCAGCGGTGGGAGGGGGCGCTGCTGGAGGCGCTGCTCCAGGCCCTTGCGGAACCAGGCGGGCGGAGGCGAGGGGTAGGTGGCGCGGGGCACGCCCTGGGCGTCGAGCACCGCCACGACGCTGAAGTCGGCATCCTTCAGGTAGACGCCGTCCAGGTTGGGGACCGGCTGGGTGTCCGCCTGGCCTTCGACGCGGTCCCGCACCTCCTGGGCCTTGGCGTGGGCGTGCAGCGCCATGCGCTCCCTCAGGTGGTTGCCCACCTGGCGGGGAACGACGAAGTAGAGCGTCCCCAGGATGACGGCCAGCGCGAGACCGAACGAACCCAGGAGGATGCCCCGGAGACCGGGTTTCTTGAGGCGACTTGGCAAGGCCGGCCCACTGTAGGGAGGGTGGCCCTTCCGGGCAAGGAACGGACATCCCCGCCTGCCAGGTCCGGGCGCTGGGTTCCCGGGGACAGGATGCGTAAGGTCCAGGGGATGACCGCGACGCTGCTGCTCACCGACCCGCTCTTCCTCCAGCACGACGCAGGCGACGGCCACCCCGAGTCGCCCAACCGGTTGCGGCGCATCCTCCAGGTGCTGGCGCGCAACCCCGTCGCGGGCACGGCGATGGCCCAGCCCCGCTCCGCCACGGACGCGGAGCTCCTCGCGGTGCACACCCCGGCGCACCTGGAGGCGCTGGAGAAGCTGGGCGGCCGCTTCGAGCGCATCGACGAGGACACGGCGGTGTCCCCGGACAGCATCGACGCGGCGCGGGTGGCGGCGGGCGCGGCGGTGCAGGCCGTGGAGCAGGTGATGGCGGGGCACGCGAGGAACGCGTTCGCGCTGGTGCGCCCGCCCGGGCACCACGCGGAGCCGGGCCGGGCCATGGGCTTCTGCCTCTACAACAACGTCGCCATCGCGGCGGAGGCCGGCCGCAGGTTGGGGGCCGAGCGCGTGCTGGTGCTGGACTGGGACGTGCACCACGGCAACGGCACGCAGGCGGCGTTCTGGGGACGGCGGGACGTGCTCTACCAGTCCGTGCACCAGTTCCCCTACTACCCGGGCAGCGGCGCGGCGCCAGAGGTGGGCCGGGGAGAGGGCCAGGGCTTCACGGTCAACTGCGGCCTGCCGGGCGGCAACACCGACGCGGACTACGGGATGATCTTCCAGGAGCTGCTGCTCCCGGTGGCGCAGGCGTACCGGCCGGACCTGGTGCTGGTGTCCGCGGGGTTCGACCCGCACCGCGACGACCCCATTGGCGGCATGGACGTCACCGAGCGCGGCTTCGCGGCGATGTGCACGGCCATGCGCAAGCTGGCGGAGGAGGTCTCCGGCGGGAAGCTGGTGCTGGTGCTGGAGGGTGGCTATTCGCTGGAGGGGCTAGCGAACTCCGCGCACGCGTGCATCGAGGTGCTGGCGGGGCGCGACGACAGCTTCGCGTCCGGCGACACCAACGCGGACGCGAGGGCCGCGCTGGCCGCGAGCCGCGAAGCGCTCAAGCCGTACTGGGCCAGCGTGCGCTGACGGGACGTCTCAGTACAGCTGGCCGCCAGGCAGCGTGATGCCAGCCAGCTCCACCAGGAACACGCCCAGGTCGTGGATGGCGCGCTCGGGCCCTTCAGGGTCGGGGCTGTGGAGGCTCAACACCCGGTATCGTCCTTCCCGGCCTCCTTCGAACAGCCACTCCGACCCGTCCAGGTACGAGAGGCCGCGCGACGCGAAGAAGCGGTCGATGGACCAGAAGCGGGCCTCCGCCAATCGCTGTTGCACGGCCTGCCACTGGGTGGGCGTGAGCAGGACGCGCCGGTCGAGGGCCAGCGTCCCCTCTTCCATGCCGGTCATCTTCACGTGCAGGGAGTGGACAGGGCCCAGGTGTTCGATTCGGATGACGAAGGACCCACGGGAAGAAGGTATCCACGTGAAGCGGTAGACCTCGCTGCCGGGTGCCAGGGGCAGCAGCGGTCCTTCCCTCAAGGCCCGCAGCATGCCGGAGCACCAGCAGTGCATGAACTGCTGGCTGCGCGCATCGTTGAACTCCACCTCCAGACCGGGCATCAGCGTCAGGGCAAAAGCCCCTCGCGGAATGACATCGGGCAGGTGGGCCGGCCACTCGGTACTGCAGGTTCCACTGCTCGCGAACCCATCCTCGAGGAACCCCAGAGGTGGATCCGCTGGCGGTCGTACCGTGGTGCAGGCTCCGAGCAGGAGCAGCAGTCCCGGGAAGAGGCAGCTCATTCCCCGGTCAGTGATGGCGGATGCCTTCAAGACCCCTCCTGTTCGAGCCGCTCAGTACAGCGCGCCCTCGGTCATTGGAATTCCGGCCAGCTCCACCAGGAACGCGCCCAGGTTGTAGAAGGGGGCCGCGCGTCCGTCAGGGTCGGGGCTGTGGATGTCCAGCGCCCGGTAGCGTCCCTCCCAGCCTCCTTCGAACAACCACTGCGCCCCGTCGACGTAGACAACGGAGCGTGGCGAGGCGAAGCGATCCAGGGTCCAGAACCGGGCCTCCTCCAGGTGCTGCTGAAGAGCCTGCCACTGGGTAGGGGTGAGCAGGATGCGCCGGTCGATGGCCAGTGTGCCCTCGTCCTTCCCCTCCTCCTTGACGTGCAGGGAGTAGACATTCCCCCGGTGCTCCACACGAATGCTCCTGGGCACATGGAAGGAGGGCATCCAGGTGAAGCGGTAGACCTCGCTGTCCGGAGACAGGGGGAGCAACGAGCCCTCCTTCAAGGCCCGCAGTGAGATGGAGCTTGAGCACTGCATGAGGTCCTGCATGTCCTGGTTGCGTGGCCGCATCTCGAGCCCTGGCCCCAGTTCGAGGGGAAGGGCTCCGCGAGGAAGCACGTCAGGCCACGTCGACCCCGTCTCGGTGAAGCAGGTGCGGGTGCCCAGGCGGTCGGTCTTGACGAACCTCGATGGCGCATCGAGAGCAGGCGCCGAAGGATGTGCCGCGGTGCAGGCTCCGAGCAGCAACAGCAGACCCCGAGCAGTGATGGCGGATGCCTTCAAGTCCCCTCCTGAGCGCAATCTACCCCATTGCCGGACGGGCTCCGCGTTGGAGCTCCGCGCGGAACAACTGAGCTTCCAGCGTGGCATTCACGACCTGAGCCGCATCCGGGACGGGCGCACTCCACCGCGCGGCCACCATGCCGTCCGGGCGCACGAGGCAGGCGCCCGCGTCCCCTACCCCATACGCGTGCTGCCAGCCTTGGACCTCGTGGATCCGCAGTGGCATGCGGCCCGTGCCACGCCACGCCTCACTTCCCGCGAGCAGGACGAAGCCGCTGCCGAAGAGGTCCAGCGTCGACTTACGCTCCTCCGCTCCGTCCAGCCACACGTGCGGCGCGCGCGTACCGGGTTCGCCCGTAGGGGTGAACGTCCTCGGCAACGGAGGCCCATCACCGTAGCGGTAGCCCAGGGTGACGGCGTCGTCCTCGAACAGTTCCTCGCCAGTTGGAAGCTCCTGCTTCGCCATCTTCAGCGCGAGCAGCCCGGCCTGGTTCGCGGTGGCGGCGGCCACGGGCCTTCGCTCCGCATCGTAGGTCTCCAGCAACGCGGGCCCTGCGTGCCCGTTCAACACCGCCGCCAGCTTCCAGGCCAGGTTCGCCGCGTCGTGGATGCCGGTGTTGGCGCCAAAGCCTCCCGTGGGCGGCATCTGGTGCGCGGCGTCTCCCGCGAGGAAGACGCGGCCTGAACTGAAACGCTCCGCGACGCGCTCCGCTGCCTCCCACACGAAGGTCCCATGGAACGTGGGCATCAGGTCCGCGATGCCGGTGACGGTGCGCAGCCGCTGCGTCCACCGGGCCTCCGTGAAGTCGGCGGCCGTCTCACGCGAGACGTCGAGCCGTGTCGCGTGGATCCACCGGTCCTTCACGTCCGTGGCCGCGATGACGCCGCCCACCTCCGGATGCGTGAGCACCGCGAAGCCCAGCGGCACCTCCCGCTGCACGGGGGAGAGGTCGGCTTCGAAGAGCGTGGAGATGTTGTGGCCGAAGGAGCCCCTGCCCTTCTGACCGATGCCGAGCGCCTCGCGCACCGGACTGCGCACCCCGTCCGCGCCAATGAGATACGCCGCGTGCACGATGGACACCGCCCCCGTGTCGCGGTCCAGCACCGTGGCCCGCACGCCCTCCGCGTCCTGGGTGAAGCCCGTCAGTTCGTGCCGGAAGCGCACCTCCACGCCCAGGCTCCTCGCGGCCTTCAGGAGGATGGGCTCCAGCCGGTCCTGCCCCAGGAAGACCATCGGACACGGGCTGAGGTCCATCCGCTGCGTGGAGACGGTCTGCGTCTTCCACGAATGCACGGGCCCCGCGAGCGTGACGGCCACCAGGTGTCCGACGACGGTGCCAGCGGGGACGGCTCCGGCCCGCTCCACCTCTTCCCCCGCGCACGTGGACCGCAACAACTCCACGGTGCGCGCATGGAAGCCCCGGGCGCGAGGATGAAGCGAGGTGCCCGCGTGCTTCTCGATGACGAGCGCGCGCACACCCTGATGCGCGAGGAGCAGCGCCGCCGACAGCCCGACGAGGCCGCCTCCGACGATGAGCACGGGGACCGGATGCACCTGCGGGGGATGGGCTTGCATGCCCGGACATATAGCGCCGGGCCTTCCGCGCACGCCACGCCTGAGGCGCCAGACTCACCCGCCGGACTGGCGGCCTTCGATGGCGCACAGGAGCACCGCTGCGGCGATGCCCAGCCGCCGGTCCAGCCGGCGCTGCGTGTCCATGGAGAAGTCCAAATCAATCTTCTGGATGAACGGGTTGAAGTGCTGCCGGAAGCTGAGCACCTGCTCACCGCCCAGGGTGCCCGTGAAGGTCTGCGGGATGAGGTTGGTGAGGAAGCGCCGCACGAGCGCCAGCAGCATGCTGTCCTCCTCAATGCGCCCCACCTCCTGGCCATCCACGTCCAGCACCAGCCACGTGTCGCGCAGCATGGAGCTCAGGGCCTTGCGGCGCAGCGCGCCCACCCGCTCCCCTGTCGCCGCGTCGGTGACGTCGTAGGTGGCGCCGAAGTCCAGGATGCTGCGGGCCTGGATGGTGATGAGCTCCTCCTGCATGTCCTCGCCGCTGTAGATGCGCAGGTCCTCCTTCAGCTTGAAGGCCTTCATCTTCGAGTAGAAGGCGACGTTGCCCACCTCGTCGTAGATGTGGAACGCGCCGCCGAACAGCTTGAAGAACTTGCGGCGGATCATGTAGCGGGTCTGCCCGAAGCGGCCGGAGGCAAGCTCGCTGCGGGGACGGGGCTGGATGGCGGAGGAGGACATGTCCCCCCTTCTAGCAGGCCTACTTCACTCCCTGCTTCGCCTTGCTGTCGTCCACGACCTTCTTCGCGGTGGCGTGGATGTTGTCGAACTGGGCGCGGTACACGTCCGAGTGGCTCTTGCCCGTCTTCGCGTCCGGGACGTTCTGGCGCTTCCAGTAGCCGTCGAAGCTGGGGTCGGAGCCCTCCAGGCGCTTGCCGAAGCGGTCCATCTCCTTGGGCCAGCCCTGGTTCTCGATGCCGTGCTTCATGACGTCGTGGTGGCGCTTGATGCCGTCGTACTCGATGCGCTCCATGCTCTTGGCGAAGTTCTCCCGCCGGGCGTTGAAGTCCCCGCCCACGGCGTTCTTGCCGCTGGCCGCGGCGACCTCGTTGTGGAAGGCCTGACTCGTCACCTGGCCGAACTTCTTCTGCTGCGCGGCGTTGGTGGCCTCGAAGGCCATGACGCTGGCGCGCTTGGGGCCCGTGAGGTCCGGCCGCAGGCCGATCTGGTTGTCCTTCTTGTAGAACATGCCGCCGTGGACCTGGTCCTTGGTCACGACGTTGACCTGCTTGCCGTCGGACGCCTTCGCGGCGTCGTCCACCAGCGCGGCGTACTTCGGGTTCTTCAGCATCTCCTCGTGCGCCATCTTGTCGTAGGCGGCGTGCATCGAGGGGTCCGTGGGCGGCCGCTGGACCGACTGCTGCTGCCCGGGAAGCTGCTCCTGCGTCCGCTGCTTCTTTGCCGGCGGTCCTTCCACCTCCGGCTTGCGGATGGGCGAGGTGAGCTCGTCGTGCTTGCGCTTCGTCGGAAGAGAGGGGCCGAGGCCGGCCTTGGAGATGCCACGGGGCATGGGGGTGTGCTCCTGGAGAGGGCTTCCGGAGGGAACTGGAAGGGCAGGATAACGCAGGAAGCCCGCGTCCGGACAATGACCCTCAGGCCCCGGACCGCTCGTGCTGTTGGAACGGCGCCAACTGCGCGGCCAGCGCGCGCTGGAACGCGGGCCGCGCCTCGCAGCGTTCCTTGTAGGCCTTGAGCGTGGGATGGGCCTCCAGGATTTCGGTGTGGCGCAGGATGCGGAACACCGTGGACATCATCAGGTCCCCGACGGTGAAGCGGTCCTCCAGGTACTCGCGGTTCCCCAGCCAGGTGGCCAGTTCGCCCAGGCGCTTGTGGATCATCCTCACCACGTCGGGCCGGTGGAGCTTCGCCCACTCGGCGTCCGGCGCGAAGAGGTCGATCTCCGCGAGCTGCTGGATGTGGATCTCGATGGAGTTCAGCGCCGCGAACAGCCACGTGAGCGCGCGCGCCCGGCCCGCCTCGTCCGTGGGCAGGAGCACGTCGCTCTTCAATCCGAGGTGGACCAGGATGGCGCCGGACTCGAAGAGCGTCAGGCCGTCCTCCTGGAACACCGGCACCTGCCCGAAGGGCTGCTGCGCGCGGTAGTCCGAGGACTTCTGCACCTGCGGGTCGATGAGCATCGCCTCGTACGGCAGGCCCGCCTCCTCCAGCGCCCACCTCACCCGGAGGTCACGGACCACGCCCTGCGCGAACGGCGGCACCCACTTGAAGGCACTGATGGTGATCATGCCCGGCAGCCTTCTGTCGCGCGGCAGGCATGACCAGCATCATCTGAAGCGCCTGTCCGCCGTGAGAACGCCAGGTGGAGCGGGAGCGTCGACGGGTGGAGCAGGCAGGCGGCGACGTTCGTCGGTGGACGGGCGCAAGGACGGTGCGGGCAATACCCGCGGGGCTTGCTTCCTCCCACGTTGGCGGGCATGCGAAACCTGCTCCTGGCCCTGGGCCTGTCGCTTGCTCCCGTCCTTGCCGCGGAGGCCCAGGAGCCCACGGAGGAGTGCCGGCCCCTGCGCGAGCGGATGCTGAAGGGGCACCTCTTCCAGGTCCCCATCCTCCAGCAGGGCGCGCTCATCACCACGCACGTCGGCGTGCGTACGGGGGTGGCTCGCTACGACATCCCGGACGTGCCGGTGGGTGACACCCGCCAGCGGGACACGCTGCTGCTGGGCCTGCAGGAGACGCTGGACGTGGGACTGCGGCTCACGGACTGGCTCGCGTTGACGGGCTTCGCGCGCGGCAGCACCGCCCTGGGCACCACGCCTCCGTCGCTGTTCGTGGAGGGCGCCACGCTGGACCTGATTGGCCAGGCCGGACTGGTGCTGCGGCTGTTGCGCAACGAGCCGAGCGGCACCCAGCTCTCCCTGCGGGCCGCGGTGGGCCACGACCGGGGCAAGACGCTGACGGTGCTCCCCTTCGCGCGCGCCATCGTCAACAACCCGCTGCTGACGGTGGACAGCGTGCTGGACGGAAACTTCCGCGAGTCCCTGCTCGTCCCCGCCTCCGAGACATCCGCCGGCGGAGGTGCCTACCTCGCGCAGGCGCTGGGGGCGAGCTTCTCCCTCCAGGCCTCCGCCGCCGCGGAGTACGCCTGGCAGAAGCGGGAGCCCTTCGACGTCGTGGCGGGAGCGCGCGTGGAGCAGGACACGTACGCCGTGAGGGTGGACCTGGCGGCGGCGCTGACGGCGGACCTGCGTCCAGGGCTGGGCATCCCCATCGCGGTGATGGGCGAGTACCTCTTCCGCACCGGCCGGCAGACGTCCGTGTACAACCCCGACCGGACGCTGCATTCGAGCTCCCTGGCGTTGGGCGTCTACTACTCCGGCCGCCAGCACCTGCAGTTCGGCGTGGGCGCGGCCACCACGCTCAAGTCGGAGCCCCGGCGGTCGCAGGACTCGGAGGGCCAGATGCGGGAGTCGGGTGAACCCACCCTCAGCTACGCCCAGCTCATCCTCCGCTACATTTTCTGATGGACCAGCCCCTGCCGGGCCGAGCGCCCTGCCAGCGGAACGATGTCCGTGCCGGGAGGCGTGGACACCTCGTGTCCATGGCTGAGCAATCGCGTGCGGCGTCCGGACAGGGAAGTGGCTCGTGGCTTGAGCGCATCAGCCCCTTCGCCGCCTCGCTGCGTGGCTATGACCGGACGCGCCTGAAGAAGGACCTGGTGGGCGCGCTCACGGTGACGGCGCTGCACATCCCGGAGGGCATGGCCTACGCGCAGCTCGCCGGGTTGCCCCCGCAGGCGGCGCTGTATTCCACCCCGGCGGCGCTGGCGCTCTACGCGCTGTTCGGCAGCTCGCGGCAGCTCATCGTCGCGGTGTCCGCCAGCGTGTCGGTGCTCTCCGCCGCCACCGTGGGCGCGATGGCGCAGCAGGGCTCCCCGCGCTTCCTGGCGCTCACGGCCGCGCTGGCCCTGATGGCGGGCGCCGTCGCCGTGCTGGCGGGCGTGCTGAAGCTGGGCCGCGTGGCGCAGTTCTTCTCCAGCTCCGTGCTCAGCGGCTTCGTCTTCGGCCTGGCGCTCATCATCGCCATCAAGCAGGTGCCCAAGCTGCTGGGCATCGAGGGCTCCAAGGGCGGCTTCTTCGAGCGGCTGGGTTTCATCTTCACGCACCTGGGACAGACCCACGCGCTGACGCTCGCCGTGGGGGCGGCGAGCATCGCGGGGTTGCTCCTGCTGGGGCGCCTGTCGCGGCGCATCCCCGCGGCGCTCGCGGTGCTGGTGCTGGGCATCGCCGTGTCCTCGCTATTGCACCTGGACGCGAAGGGCGTGGCCATCGTGGGCCACATCCCCGCGGGGCTGGTGCCGCCCCAGATTCCGGACGTGGGCCTGGGCGACCTGGTGAAGCTGTTGCCGGGCGCGTGCGGCATCGCGCTGGTGGCGTTCGCGGAGGCCATTGGTCCGGCGCGCATGTTCGCCGCGAAGCACGGGTATGCCGTGGACCCCAACCGCGAGCTGGTGGGCCTGGGCGCGGCGAACCTGGGCGGCGGCCTCTTCCGGGGCTTCGGCATGGGGTGCAGCCTGTCCAAGTCCGCGGCGAATGTTCAGGCCGGTTCCACCACGCAGGTGGCCTCGCTGGTGACGGCGGGGCTGACGCTGCTGGTGGCCCTGTTCCTCACGGGCCTGTTCCGCGCGCTGCCGGAGGCCACGCTGGGGGCCATCGTGGTGGTGGCCATCCTGGGGATGATGGACGTGAAGGCGCTGGTGCGGCTGGCGCGCCTGCGCCGGGCGGACTTCCTGGGCGCGGCGGTGGCGCTGGTGGCGGTGCTGGCGTTCGACGTGCTGCCCGGGCTGCTCATCGCGGTGGGCGTGTCGCTGTTCCTCACGGTCTACCGCGCCAGCCAGCCGCGCCTGAGCGAGCTGGGGCGGGTGCCGGGGACGCTGGACCTGGCGGCGACCCACCGGGAGTCTTCCGCCATCACCCTGCCCGGCCTGCACGTCTTCCGGCCGGACGAGGGGCTGTTCTTCGCCAACGCGACGTCGCTGCGGGACGAGGTGCTCTCACGCGTGCGCGACGCGAAGGTGCCGGTGCGCGAGGTGCTGCTGGACCTGGAGCTGACGGATGACCTGGACGTGCCGGGCGCGGACATGCTGGCGGGGCTGCACGAGGACCTGTCGAACCGGGGCATCACCCTGTCCCTGGCACGCGTGCACGCGCCGACGCTCCGGCTGCTGGAGCGCACGGGCGTGCTCGCGAAGGTGGGGCGGCGGAACGTGTACACCCAGGTGAGCACGGGCATGGAGGCCTGGATGGCGCACCATGAATCGCAGGCCTGGCAGGAGTGGCGCCTCATCCAGGACGGGCTGTACCTGGTGCGCTCGCGCGTGGACGAAGCGGGCGCGGCGCTGCACGGCGAGGAGCGCCACCGCCAGGAGGACCTGCTCATCCGGCTGGATGAAGCGGACACGCGCATGCGGGAGCTGCTGCGCAACCTGCCGCATCCCGCGTCCCATGACGACTCGCGGGGGTCCACGCATTGAGGGGCACCCGTGCTGAAGCGCGGACCTGCCTCCTGAACACCCGCCCGCCCCCGGCTCCCGAAACGATGCCTGCGCGGGCCCCCGTGGACACCTCGTGCCCAGGAGGTCGCACATGGCGAGCAAGGCGAAGCCCTCGGGCAATGGCAACGGCAAGCAGGCGAAGGGGAAGCCCAACATCCTGGTCATCTGGGGAGATGACATCGGCATCTGGAACATCAGCGCCTACAACCAGGGGATGATGGGCTACCGCACGCCCAACATCGACCGCATCGCGAAGGAAGGCGCGATGATGACGGACTGCTACGGCCAGCAGAGCTGCACCGCGGGCCGCGCGGCGTTCATCACCGGCATGAACCCGCTGCGCACGGGGCTCACCACCATTGGCATGCCGGGCGCGAAGTACGGCCTGCAGGACTCCGACCCCACCATCGCGGAGATGCTCAAGCCGCTGGGCTACACGTGTGGCCAGTTCGGCAAGAACCACCTGGGCGACTCCAATCCCTACCTGCCCACGGTGCACGGCTTCGACGAGTTCTTCGGCAACCTCTATCACCTGAACGCGGAGTGCGAGCCGGAGTGCCCCGACTACCCGAAGGACCCGGCCTTCAAGGCGCGCTTCGGCCCTCGCGGCGTGCTGCACAGCTGGGCCACGGACCGCAATGACGTCACCGAGGATCCGCGCTGGGGCCTCGTGGGCAAGCAGCGCATCGAGGACACCGGCGCGCTCACCAAGAAGCGCATGGAGACGGTGGACGGCGAGTTCCTGAAGGGGACGCTGGACTTCATGGAGCGCGCGGTGAAGGACGGCAAGCCGTTCTTCCTCTGGCACAACACCACGCGCACCCACGTCTTCACGTACCTCCAGGAGAAGTACAAGAACGCCACGGGCTATGGCCTCTACGCGGACGCGATGCGGGAGTTGGACGACATCGTGGGCGTGCTGCTGGCCAAGCTGGACGAGCTGGGCATCGCGGACAACACCCTGGTGGTGTTCTCCACCGACAACGGCGTGGAGAAGATGGGCTGGCCGGACGGCGGCAACAGCCCGTTCCGCGGGGAGAAGGGCTCCACGTGGGAGGGCGGCGTGCGGGTGCCGTGCGTGGTGCGCTGGCCGGGCGTGGTGGAGCCGGGGCGCGTCATCAACGACATCTTCGCGCACGAGGACTGGATGCCCACGATGGTGGCGGCGGCGGGTGGCCCCACGGACCTCGCGGAGAAATGCAAGCAGGGCTACAAGGTCGGGGACAAGACCTTCAAGGTCTACCTGGACGGGTATGACCAGCGAGGGCTGCTGGCGGGCACGGAGGAGGGCAGCCGGCACGAGTTCATCTACGTGCTCGACAGCGGCAACCTCGCGGCGGTCCGCTACAACGACTGGAAGATCATCTTCGCGTACCAGGACGGCGAGGGCCCGGACATGTGGTTCAGCGGCAAGCGCTTCAGCCCGGCGTGGCCGTACCTCATCAACCTGCGCTCGGATCCGTTCGAGTACGCAACGCACTCCGGCCTCTACACGCAGTGGTACGCCGAGCGCATGTTCACCTTCGTCCCGGCGCAGATGCTGGTGAAGAAGTTCGCGGACAGCC
Organism: Corallococcus aberystwythensis; assembly: GCF_003612165.1. Lineage (GTDB taxonomy): Bacteria > Myxococcota > Myxococcia > Myxococcales > Myxococcaceae > Corallococcus > Corallococcus aberystwythensis. Next base: position 18,430 of record NZ_RAWK01000188.1, read on the forward strand.
TCATCGAGTTCCTGCCCAGCCAGGCCCCGGGCAGCCTGAGCATCGGGCCGATGAAGGAGCGCGTGAAACAGAAGATGGACGAGGAGCGAAAGCGCAAGGAAGAGCCCAGCGTCAGTGACCAGGTCTTGTCCCTGGCCAATGAGGTGGAGCAGTTCATCCACCGCTTCCAGCAGTCGCACACGTAGCGGTCCGGGTCCGTCGGGCCGTGGAGCGACCATTCCTCCACTGCCCGACACCCTACCGGGCCCCCGGTGCGAGTGTCATTCCGCGCGCAGGGCCGGATGTTCTCCGTTGGAGGACTTCAAGCCATGCACCGGAACGACACCCTCGAACCCACCCCGGACGTGGAGCCCACCGACACCGCCGCGCGCCCCGGACGCGCGCCTCATCCGGACATGATGTGGATCCCCGGCGGCACATACTGGATGGGCTCCGACCACCACTATCCGGAAGAAGCGCCCGCCCACCAGGTCACCGTCTCCGGCTTCTGGATGGACCGCTTCACCGTGACGAACGAACAGTTCGCCCGCTTCGTGGAAGCCACCGGCTACGTCACCGTCGCGCAGCGCCCGCTCAATCCCGCGGACTACCCCGGGGCCACGCCGGAGTCCCTCGTCCCCGGCTCACTCGTCTTCCAGAAACCCCCGGGCCCCGTGGACCTGGGCAACGTCGCCAACTGGTGGGGCTATGTCCCGGAGGCCTGCTGGAAACACCCCGAAGGCCGCCGCTCCTCCTTGAAGCACCGCCGCGACCACCCCGTCGTCCACGTCGCCTACGAGGACGCGGAGGCCTATGCCACCTGGGCCGGCAAGGCCCTCCCCGCCGAAGCCGAATGGGAGCGCGCCGCTCGCGGCGGCCTGGACCGCAACGAGTTCTGCTGGGGCAATGACTTCACCCCGCACGGCGAACACCTGGCCAACACCTGGCAGGGCTACTTCCCATGGCAGAACCTCCGCGAGGACGGCCACGAGGGCACCTGCTCCGTCGGCGCCTTTCCTCCCAATGGCTACGGCCTGCACGAGATGGCCGGCAACGTCTGGGAATGGACCACGGACTGGTACCAGGAGCGCCACCAGGGGAACAAAGGCAAGGCGTGCTGCATCCCCGTCAACCCGCGCGGCCCCTCCACCGCGCAGGGCAGCCAGGACCCCTCCACGCCCGCCGTCAGCATCCCGCGCCGCGTCCTCAAGGGCGGCAGCCACCTGTGCGCGCCCAACTACTGCCGCCGCTACCGGCCCGCGGCGCGCTCGCCCCAGGCCGTGGACAGCGGCGCCAGCCACATCGGCTTCCGCTGCATCGTGCGCCCGTAGCCCCTACGCGCCGCGCTCCGGGGAGAAGCGCGGCGGCACCACCACCGTGGCGAACACCAGCCCCAGCACCAGTTGGAGCGCCACCAGCAGCACGTTGAACGGCCGGACGTCCTCCGCGCCCGCGCCGAGCAGCGCGACGATGGCTTCCGTGCCAATGAAGCCCGGCGTCAGCTGCAACAGCCCCGGCATGATGACCGTCACGGGCATCCGGCCCCTGCCGCGCCGCCCATACAGCAGCCCCGCCACGCCCAGCACGAACGCGGCCACCAGCGGGCTGCCCCGGTCCCCGAGCAGCGCCTTCGCCGCCGCCTGTGTCTCGTAGGCGAGCAGCACCCCGCCGACAATCCAGGCCAGGTCGCGCGGCCGTCCCGACATGCATACCGCCAGCGCCACGCCCCCCACCGCCACCAGGAAGAACGTCAGGAGCGGCGGCAACGCCTGTGCCTGGGTATGCGGCGGCAGTGGCCAGACGAAGCCCCACAGCGTCCCCGCCGCCGCCATACCCACGCCCAACATCATGAAGAGCAACAGGCCGTACGTGAGCCGGGACAGGCCCGCCTCCACCGACTCCATGGCCAGCTCCAGCGAGCCCACCGTCACCACCGTCGCGGGCACCAGCAGCGCCACCCCTCCGAACAGGGCCCGCATGGCGTTGAAGGGCGGCAGGAGGAGCGTGAACCCGAACGCCACCAGCGTTCCCACGAACGCGGCGAAGAAGCTCTTCTGCAGGCTCAACCGCTGCGAGCGCAGCGTGCTGAAGTGGATGACGCCCGCGATGACGCCCACGAAGAAGGCCACGAGCATCTCCAGCCACGCCCCGCCCA
>NZ_RAWK01000189.1 GCF_003612165.1 Corallococcus aberystwythensis
GGAGGGGACTGGGGTCGGAGCTGCCTCGGGGGCCTTGGCGGGAGCGGCGGCGGCTTCGGCGGCCTTCTTCAGGCCCTCCTTGCGCTCGCGCTCGCGGCGGCGGGTCTCCCGGTCGATGCCCTTCTGCGCGTCCTTGAGATACTGCGCGGTGCGCTCGTCGGTGCCGCCCCGGGCCTTGTACTGGTCCAGGAAGGCCGCGGCCTTCTGGAGGCGCTCCAGGGCATCCATGCCGGCGGGCTCCAGGTCCAGGTGGAGCAGGCCCAGGTTGAAGTACGCGTCCTTCGCGTCGGGCTGGAGCTGGAGCACGCGCTCGTACTCCGCCAGGGCGCGGGGGAAGTCGCCCTCGCCCCGCCAGGCGTTGCCCAGGTTGAGGTGGGCGGCGGCGAAGTCCGGCGCGGCCTTCACGGCGGCCTCCAGCTCCACGCGGGCGCTGGCGTAGTCCTCGCCCTCGTTGAGCAGGGTGCCCAGGTTGTTGCGCGCCTCGGCGAAGTCCGGCCTGAGCGCGATGGCCTGCCGGAAGCGCTCCAGCGCCAGGGGGCGCTCCTTGAGGCCCAGGTGCACCAGGCCCAGGGCGTTGAGGGTGGCCGCGTCCTGCGCGTCGATGGCGAGCGCGTTGCCCAGCACCATGGACGCGAGCTCGTACTTGCCCTCGCGGGCGTACACCTGCGCGAGCACCTGCATGGCGGGCACGTGCTGCTCGCTGACCTGGAGCGCGCGGCGGGCCTCCGCGACGGCGGCCGGGTGCTTCTTCTGGAGCAGCAGGTTCAGCGCCAGCGCCGTGCGCCGGGCCACCGAGTCCTTCGTCGTCAGCGCCTCGCGCAGCTCCGCCTCCAGCGACGCGGCGCGGCCCGTGCGCGCCGCCAGCCGCACCAGGCAGTCCCACGCGGCCTCCTGGTCCGGCTCCAGCGCCAGCGCCTGACGGTAGGAGCGCTCGGCGTCCGGGAAGCGGCCCTGGCGCTCCTGCACGATGCCCAGGTTCGTCCACGCGGGGCCCAGCTTCGGGGACTTCTCCAGCAGGGCCTTGAGCGCGGTCTCCGCGATGGTCAATTCGCCGCGCCGGGCGACCTCCACCGCGCTGGTGAAGTCCCGCTCCTGACCGGTGAGCGACTTCGCCACGGGGGCGGGTTCCTTCGCCTGTGGCTTCGCGTCGCCAGTCTTCGGAGCCGTGCTCACGGCCGTGGCGGGCCCTGCCTCCGGGCCCGTGAGCTTCGAGTCCTTGCGCGTCTCCGGACCGGAGGCGCAGGCGGACAGCCAGAGCACGAGCCCCGTGAGCGCGAACTTGCGGCCCGCGTTCATGGCGTGCCCCCTTCCGTCAGCCGGGTCGCCTTGTCGGGGGCCACGCGCGCGGGTGCGACGGGCGCGGCGAGGCTGCCCAGCAGGCCATCCGGATACACGGTCTCCGACGCGAGCGCGCCCCGGGCCTCCTTGAGGACGGGGTACTCCTTGGGGCGGAAGCGGTTGAGGGATTCCAGCGTGCGGCGGGTCCACTCGTTGGAGACGTGGTTGTTGCGTGCCTCCTTGAGCGTGGCGGCGTAGCTCTCCACCGCGCGGTCCTCCAGGGCCACGGTGCGCTGCGTGAGCATGTCCTGGTAGGTGAGCACCGCGTCGTCGCCCAGGCGCTTCACTTCCGGAGGCACGGGCGCGTCCAGCAGCGTGGCGGCGAAGCGCTCCAGGGCGTAGCCGCGCCGGTAGAACGAGGCCAGTGACCACTCCAGCTGCTTGTAGGGCAGCACCTTCACGTACGCGGCATCCACCGCCTTCACGGCCTCGGTCTTCTTTGTGAAGCTCTTCTCCAGCGCCTTGCCGGAGCCGCTGAGCTTCAGCGCGTCGAAGCGCTGGAACTCCAGCTCGGCCAGCTGGAAGCGGCTGTAGGCGGCGGCCTCCGCGGCGCGCAGCTGCGTCTCCGGCTTCAGCTTGCGGCGGTCGAAGTCGTCCGCGGCGGCGGCGTACGCGCGCTGGGCCTCCTTCGCGTTGCCGCGCTTCTTCCACGCGTCACCCAGGCGGCGCTTCGCGTCCACCACCAGCTCCACCTGATCCGCCTTGCTGGCGAACTTGCGGACGAAGGCCTCCAGCGCCTGGATTTCGCCCCGCGTGTCGCCCTGCTTCTCCAGGATGCGGGCCGCGCGGTACTGGTTCTCCGGCGCGTTCTTCCCGTGGGGGTACAGCTCCACGCAGCGCTGGAAGGCGGCCGCGGCCTCCGCGTAGCGCTGCTGCCCTTCGAGCAGCGATGCCGCGTTGTAGAGCGCCGCCTCGCGCTCCTCCGCCTTCGGGTAGTCCTTCACCAGCTTCTGGTAGCTGGTGACGGCCTTGTCGAAGTCGTAGGACTTCTGCGCGTTGAGGGCCACGCGGAACAGCGCGGTGTGCGCCCACGGTGACTTCGGATAGTCGCGGTACACGCGCTCGTAGAGCTTCATCGCGGAGTCGAACCGGCGCAGTTCTTCATACGCCACCGCCGCGTTGTTGAGCGCCTTGTCGGCGAACTCGTGGCGGGGGGCCTCCTCCACCAGTTGGAGGTACTTCTTCGCCGCCTCGTCGTAGCGCTTCTGGGACGCCAGCTGATCCGCCAGGTTGAAGCGGCCGGCGAGCTTGAACTTCATCAGCTCGCGGTACTGCTCACTGGACGGGTCCACCACCTGCGCGTTGCTGGCGAGCCGCGCGCTGACCTCCTCCACGCTCTTCCAGTCCTGGTCGACGAGGAAGGACTCGATGATGAGGTTGGTGGCGTAGCCGGCCACCGGGTTGCGCGGGTACGCCTGCACCACGCGCTCGAAGCGGGGGCGGGCCTGGGCGAAGTCGTCGTGCGTGTAGAACAGCTCCGCGGCCTGGTACGCGATGCCCGGCGCGGCCTCTTCCTTGGGCATCAGTGCCACGTAGGCGTCGGACGCCCTCACGAGCGCGGCCTCCGTCTCCGCCAGGGCCACGGGCGCGTGCGTGCTGTCCTTGGGGCGCTCGCTGGCGCGCAGCGGCTTGCGCTCCGGCACGCGGCCCGCCTTCACGTCCTCGTCCAGCTGCGCCTTCCAGGCGAGCACCGCGTTGTGCGCGGACACGTCGCGGTAGGTGTTGTCCTGGTTGGAGTCGCGGACGGCCCCATATTCCTTCGCCGCCGGGCCGTACGCGTCCGAGTTGAAGAGGGACTCGGCGTGGAAGAAGCGCATCGCGTACGCGGTCTTGCTGCGCGGGAAGCGCTCCAGGTAGGTGCCGTACGCGCGAGCGGCGGCGGCGTAGGTGGCCTTGGCCTCCGCGTCCTTGCCATCCTTCTGGAAGGCCTGGGCCTGCTGGTGCTGGTACGCGGCGGCGGAGTAGAGGCTCTGTTCGGCGAGCGTCTGCGCGTGCGACAGCGCGTTCGGGTCGTCCTTGTTCTTCTCGTACCAGGCGCCGCCGGGCAGGTAGTTGTTGGCCAGCTTCTCCGACTCGCGCGCATACAGGTCCATGCGCCGGTCGCGCTCATAGGCCTGGACGATGCGCTGCTGGAGGCGCGGCGCGTCCGCGGTGAGGGGCTCCGTGGCCAGCACCTGCTGGTACGCGGCGATGGCCTCCTCGTTGCGGAGCTGGTCGAAGTAGACGTTGCCCAGCCGCCGGTACACCTCCGGCGCGTAGGGCCGGCCGCCGCGCTTCGCGAAGAGGTCGCGGGCCTTGGCCACGCCGCCCCACGTCTCGTCCGCCAGCGACAGCGCGATGTACTGGAGCGCTTCCGAGCGCAGGTCGCCTTCGTCCGCCTTGCTGCCGGACTGCTGGTGGGACTGGTAGTGGTCCAGGAGCAGCAGGAAGCTGTCCACGGACTCCTCGAACCAGTCCATCCGGTAGTACGTCCAGGCCAGCTTGTAGCGGGCCTTGTCGTAGAACCGGTGCCCGGTGTCACGCGTGGCGACGGTGTACGCGTCCGCGGCCTTGCGCAGCGCCTCCGGGTCGGTCTCGTCCTCGAACCAGTACTCGCCGATGCGCGTCCACGCGTCGGTGGCGAAGCGGCTCTTCGGGTAGCGCGTGGTGAGCTGCTGGTAGGTGGCGAGGCTCTCCTCGTCCTTGTGCTGTTCGTTGAGGCAGTACGCCAGCAGGTACAGCGAGCCGTCGTTGAGCTTGTAGTCCGGGAAGCGCGCGAGGAGCGTGCGGTACAGGCCGATGGAGGGCGTGAAGTCCACCTCCGGCTCCGGCGGCAGGTCCGCCATCGCCTCGTCGGACATCGTGCGCACGCGCTCCGCGTAGTCCTTGCGCGCCAGCTGGTGCTCGTCCGCGGAGCGCTCGTAGTACAGCTCCGCCAGACGGAACATCACGTCCGGCGTGGCGCGAGGCTCGTCCGGGTAGCGGCGCAGGAAGTCCTCGAAGCGGCCGATGGCGTCCAGCCGCTGCGTGCGCTCCTGCGACTCCAGCGCGGTGAGCGTCTTCTCGTAGGCGTTGGAGAGCGCCGCGCGCTTCTGCTGGTAGCGCCGCTCCACCAGCTGCTTCACCTCGCGGTGGAAGTCGCGGGACTCCGCCTCGTACGCCTCCAGCGCGCGGCTCACGTCGCGCAGCAGCTTCTCCTGTTCGGGCGTGTGGCCCAGGCCGTCCAGGTAGCGAGAGGTGTTGGGCGCGGGCGGTGCCGGAGGCGCCGGTTGGGCCTTCGCGGGAGCGGTAGGCGTGGGGGCCTTCTTCGAGGCCTTGGCCTTCGCGGCGTGCGAAGCCAGCGGCGCGAGGGCCAGGAGGAGGACGAGGGCAGGGCGGCGCATGGGCTTCAGTCCCCCCCTTCCGACGACAGGACGTCCTTGAACTCCGTGTCGAGCGCGCGCAGGGCGTCCGCCTTCTCCTTGGCGACCTTCTGGATGTTCGCGGTGTTGTCCTGCGTGCGGCTGAAGGCCACGTCCACCGTGCCGGTGTCGGCCTTGAGCACCAGGTCGTAGAACTGCTGCCGCACGCGGCGGAAGCTGTCGTAGGCGATGCGGCCCACCAGGTTGCGGGCGTCGCCGGACGCGGCGGCCACCTCCTGCTCGTAGCCCTGGAGCAGCGCCTGCTCCGTGCGCACCTTGTCGCGGATGGACTTCACGCGGTGCTCCAGCCGCGCGCGCAGCGCCACCCGGGCCACCGCCACGCGTCCGCGAAGCGAGTCGATGCGCGTGCGCACCTGGTGCATGCGCAGGAGCACGCGGGTGTCCTCGCCGGACAGCCGTCCCTCGCCCGCGCGCAACACGCCGTGCTCCTGCTGGAGCGCGGCGGAGTAGCGGGCGCGGATGGCGGCCTCGCCCTCCAGCGACGTGTCCGTGGACTGGCGCTCGGTCGCGAGCCGGGCGCGGGTGCGGTCCAGCTCCGCCTGGAGGTCCTTCAGCGCGGCGATCTCCGCCTGGAGCTGCACCAGGAACTCGCGCTCCTCGGCGGGGTCCGCCTGCCGCTCGTCGCGCGTGTCCTCCACCCACTTGCGGATGGCGGCGGCGTTGGCGTGCAGGCTCTGCAGTTCATAGCCCACGCGGAAGGCCTCGCGGTCCACCGCGTCCACCTTCGCCTGCATGCGCTGGCGCCGTGCCTCCAGCTCCTTGTTGGTGGTGGGCAGCGCCGCGAACCGCAGCCGCTGGGCCTCGCGCGCGCCCTGGGCGACGAGCAGCTTCTCGCGCTCGGCGGGCGTGAGCTTCTCCTCCACCAGCGCGGCCTCCGCCTGCACCAGGGACTGCTCCACGGCGGTGAGCGCGGTGTCCACGGCCTCCGCGCGCACGTAGCCCTCCTGAAGCTCCGGGAAGGCCTCCAGCCCGCGCGCGTCCAGCGCCTCCAGGATGCGCTCCGCGATGGCCTTCGCCTCGCCCGCGCCCTGACGGCCGCTGTCCAGGTCGCCCACCATCCGCACCGCGTCCGCGACCTCCTTCTGCGTGGACGCGTACTTCAGCGCCAGCGGGGGCAGGAGGGTGCTCACGTCCAGGGAGCGCTCGTTGCGCGCGAGCAGGTTGTCGAAGTACGCGACGGGGTCTTGGTTCACGCGCAAGAGCGCGTCCACCTTGTCGCGCGCGGGACGGAACGTGTTCGCCACGCCGTCATACGTCTCCAGCGCCTCGTCGTACTGGTGCAGCTTCTGGAGCAGGTGCCCCTGGAGGATGCGCCCCTCGGGCGCGAGCTGCGAATCCGGGGCGACGAGCAGCAGGATGTCCGTGGCGTTCTTCGCCTGCGTGAAGTCCTGCTTGCGCACGTACGTCCACGCGACCTCCAGCAGGGACTCCGGGAAGCGCTCGCTCTCACGCGGAATCTGGCCGTAGTGGTCCAGCGCCTCGTCGTAGCGGCCCGTCTCGTACATCAGCCGGCCCAGCGACAGGTACGCGAGCTCACGGAAGCGCTGGGCTTCTGCTTCCGCGAGGCCGCTCGAGACCACCGCGTCCGGTCCGCTGCCCACGATGCGCTGGAACTGCGCGATGGCGGCCGGATGGTCCCCGCTCTGCACGCTCAAGACGCCCAGGTGGTAGACGGCCTGCACGCGGAAGGCGCCAGGGCCTTGCGCCAGCGGGGCGAACAGCGCGCGCGAACGCTGCTGGTGCTCCTCCGGCGTCAGGTCCATGCGCTTGAAGGTGCCGCGCGCGTGCACGTAGGCGATGTCCGGCGCCAGCACTCCGCCTGACAGCTGCCGCGCCTTCTCCACGTACTCGTCGATGCCCTCGAACTGCTGGAGCCGGCCCGCCACCGCGAGGTAGCGGCTCACGGCCTCCTTGTAGCGCTGCGGCGTCAGGGGCAGCGACAGCACGTCGCGCAGGTACACCCTCGCGCCGATGTCGTTCTTCTGCTGGTAGAGCGCGTCCGCCAGGTAGAAGACCGCCTCCGCGTAGCGCGGGTGCGCCTTGAACTCCGGGTCGCTCACCAGGTCGTAGAAGAGGACGGACGCGGCGGCCCAGTCCCCCAGCAGCGAATACACCTCGCCCTCGGAGAAGCGCTTGAGCTGCGAGTCGGCGCTGCTGGGCTCGGGGCGCTCCGTGAACTGCGTCTCCACGAAGCGCAGGGACTGCTCCGCGGCGCGCAGCTGCGCCTCCACCGCTTCCACGGACGCCGCGCGCGAGCTCAGCGAGGCGGGCATGGGCGGCAGCGCGGCCCCCGGCTTGGAGGCCTGGGGCGCCGGAGCGGGCGCGGCCCCGAGGGACAGCGCGAGGGCCAGGGCGTGCAGCGTCGCGGTCACGGCCGTGTGCTCCTACTTCGGCTCGCTGGAGGTGGTGGCCGGCGCGGGTGTGCCCGGAGTGCCTTCCGTCTCCGAGCCGGAAGCGGGCCCGGGCGGCCGGTTCGCGCGCGTGTCCTTGGCCACTTCAATGTCGTAGCGCACCGCGGGCCGGTCCTTGAGGTCGGTGGTGAGGCCGCCCTTCTCCACGCCCACCACGTTCACCGTGGTGACCTTTCCGGACTCCGCGTTGAAGGTGTAACTGGATTGCACCTTGAACTTGTAGCCTTCCAGGTAGCTGAACACGCCGTAGCCGCTGCCCCGGTACACCAGGCGCACCGCCAGCTGGTGCTGGCCCGGGACGATGCGGCCGTTGAAGACCTCCAGCGACTGGTGCCGGTTCAGGTCTCCCTGCGTGTCCACCTGGGTGAAGATGGGCGCGCCGTCCAGCGCGTACACCACCGACTCCAGCTGGAACGCGTTGCCCATCTCGTTCTTGTGCACCAGCACCGCGCGGGCGCCGGTGGACAGCTCGCCGCCCATCACCGACTCCTGGAGCAGCAGCAGGCGCGCCTTGGAGCGGTAGATCTTCTCCTTCAGGTCAACGACCTGCTCCTCCAGCGTCTTCACGCGCGACGTGAAGGCCTCATCCGCCGTCTGCTCCCCAGCGGGAGCGGCTGCGGCCGGGGATGCCTGCGGCGTGGCGGCGGGCGACGCGGCCGGCGCGGTGGCGGGAGGAGGAGAAGCAGGGGAGGGGGACGCACCTTGCGCGAACACCGGCCCGGACAGGCCAGCGCTCAGGAGCGCGAGGAGACGAAGGGTGGCGGATGCGACGCGCACGGTACGACCTCGGAAGGCGGCTCTGCCCGACGGCACGAGGTCATACCATCCTTTGCCGGGGGCTGCCCGGTGGGGGCCAGCCCGCCGGGCAGGGGAGCAGGCGGCGTGTCAGCCGCCCTTGCGCAGCTCGGTGAGGACCAGCTTGGCCACGGCCTTGAGCGTGTCGAACACGCCCACGCCGGTGGGCGCCACGGCCTGGTACTCCGGGATGTTCCGCGGGTTGAGCGCCTTGCGCATCTCCTCCACGGTCACCGCGTTGGGCAGGTCGCGCTTGTTGTACTGCACGACGTACGGAATCTTGTTCAGGTCGTAGCCCTGCTCGGCCAGGTTGATGCGCAGGTTCTCCAACGACTCCATGTTGGCTTCCATGCGCTCAATCTGGCTGTCGGCGACGAACACCACGCCGTCCACGCCCTTGAGGATGAGCTTGCGGCTGGCGTCGTAGAACACCTGACCGGGCACCGTGTAGAGGTGGAAGCGCGTCTTGAAGCCGCGGATCTCACCGAGCGACAGGGGCAGGAAGTCGAAGAAGAGCGTGCGGTCCGTCTCCGTGGAGAGGGAGATGAGCTTGCCCTTCGTGTCCGCCGCGGTCTTGTTGTAGATGTACTGAAGGTTGGTCGTCTTCCCGCAGAGGCCCGGCCCGTAATAGACAATCTTGCAGTTGATTTCGCGGGATGAGTAATTGATGAAGGACATGGCTTCCCGGGTTACTCGCTGAAGAGGTTGTCGATATCGTCGTCGGAGATCTCGGCGAACGGCGAACCGGCTCCGGGGCTGTCGGTCTTCTTCACGAGGCTTTCGAAGATCTTCGTCAGCTCGTCGCTGGCCTTCTTGATGCGCAGGCGCACCAGACCCAGGCTCGTGCGGTTGTCGAAGATGACGACCAGCACCACGCGGCTGCCCACGATGGTCATGTAGAGGCTGTCCTTCGCCCCTTCATGGAACTGGTTGGGGAACTCGTTCTCCCCGATCAGCTTCGCCAGACCGCCCATGGCCGCCACGTTGCCGGCCGTCAGCGACGCGAGCGACGTGGTGTCGATGTTCTGCGTCTGGCCGGCCGAGGAGATGAGCTGGCCGTTCTTGTCGACGAGGAAGACCACCTTCGCGTTCGCGTCCTTGGTGAGCCGGTCGCAAACGGCGTTGATCTTGGTGAACTCCTCTTCGTACATCACCAGTTGCGTGCCCATGGGCGTATGCGCTCCTCAGCGTTCGCTCGCCCCGCGCGCGGCGGCGCTCCGATGTTTCTGGAGTGAATCCCGGAGGTTAGACGAGGCGCTACCGACCGCCGTCATGCTTAGCAAAGCAGTTCCACTCCAGCAAGAAGCCAGCCGTGATCCGCGCCGATCTTGAAGGAATGACGGCATCGCGGGTTGGGACACCTGCCCCTCTTCTCTATACTCTTCCGGGCCTTGCGCCGCCCGACCCCCCTCACCGACATCCTCCCGCGCATCGTCGTCCTCGTCCTGGCGCTCGCCTGTTCCGGGGCCGTCCGTGCGGAGACCCCCGAGCCGGAGCGCGCCTCGCTGCGCCTGCGCTACGGCCTGGCCTCCCGTCAGGGTGAGCAGGTGGATGTAGGGCCCGGGCTCACCTACAGCGGGCTGACGCCGAACGACGTGGCGCTGACGTTGATGGGCTGGGCGGGGGCGTACGTGGGCGGCCAGGTGGATCTCCAGCGCGAGGCGTTCGAGCTGCGGGACGCGTCGTCGCACGTGACGGGCGGCAGCCTGGTGCGCGGTTCGGTGGGGCCGCGCGGGCGGCTGTTCCTGGGGCCGGTGCGGTTGGAGCTGGGCGCGGGCTACGGCTTCGCGCAGCTGCCGCTGTTCGGTGGGTTCACCTATGCGCCGGTGTTGCAGCGGGGCGTGCGGCACGCGGCGTTGGTGTCCGGCCGGGTGCTGGTGGCGCTGCCGGCGAAGCTCCAGCTGGAGGCGCGAGGCGAGGTGCCGTTGACGTTGTCCGCGCACGCGGCGGACGGGCTGAAGGCGTCGTCGTCCGGCTACGTGGTGGGCGCGGCGCTGCTGTACCCGGTGGTGAGCCGGGATGGTTGGACGGGGCATCTGCTGCTGGACGTGCAGCAGGCGCACGACGTGATGGAACTGGAGGACAGCGGCCTGCGCTCCGAGCAGCGGATGCGCCGCATCGGGCTGGGCTTCGAGGTCGCGCTGGGCAGTGAGGGCCGGGCGTCGCGGCCCGTGGAAGGACCGCGCCAGGCCTTCGTCGCGCTGAGCGTCGTGGACGCGGAGACGGGGGCGCCGTTGCCGGGGGCCCACGTGCGCGTGCCCTCCATGAAGACGCCCGGCACGGACGAGGAGCTGGTGGCGGACGCGCAGGGACAGCTGCGGGTCCTCCTGCCCGAAGGCGCGCAGTCCACGCAGGCGAGCGTGGACGGCTATGAGGACGCGACGGCGGTGGCCACCGTCAGTGGTGCCTCGGAGAGCGCGCCCGTGCAGCTGCGCCTGCGCAAGAAGGCTCCGCTGACGGGCTCGCTCAAGGTGAAGGTGGTGCAGGGCAAGAACGGCGTGCCGGTCCCCGACGTCCAGGTGGTCTCCGGCACCGCGCAGCCGCGCACGAACAAGGCCGGCGAGGTGCTGCTGGAGGGGCTCGCGCCGGGGCCGGTGGCCGTGGCGGTGTCGGCTCCAGGCTTCCGCGCGACGGAAGAGGCCGCGGTCGTGGTGGCGGGGCAGACGTCGGAGCTGGTGGTGGTGCTGTCGCTGGACCGCAAGGGCGAGCTGGCCACGCTGGTGGGCCAGGTGCGCAGCGCACGCAACGGCCAGCCGCTGGTGGCGACGGTGAGCATCCCGCAGGCGAAGGTGCGCACGCGCACGGACAAGAGCGGCGCCTTCACCGCGCGCGTCCGCGGCGGCACGTACCGCATCACCCTGTCCGCCGCCGGGCACGTGACCCAGACGAAGGTGGTCACCGTGCGTGAAGGCGAGCAGGCCATTCTCAACGTTGATCTGTTCCCGAGGCGCCGGTGAGTCGCGCGGTGCACCGCGACGCCCGTCGTCCGTCGTCGTCGAGGTTTCAGTGAGTCCTGTCCGCATCCTGGCGCTGTCGCTGCTCCTCCTCCTCTCCGGCTGCTCGGGGTGTGAACGCGAGGAGGCGCCGAAGCCTCCGCCGGTGGTGGAGGTGGACGCGGGGGCCGCCGTTCCCATCGGGCGCCTGGAGGGGCTGTCCGGCGACGTGCGCCTGGAGCGCGGCGGCAAGGTGGGCCCGGCGGTGGAAGGGCCGCTGCTCGCGGGCGACGCGGTGGAGACGGGTGAGCAGGGCTCGGCGACGGTGCGCTTCCCGGGCGACCGGACGGTGGAGGTGGGGAGCGAGGGCCGGTTCGCGGTGGGCTCGGATGCGACGGGCATCGTGATGAAGGTGGAGCGCGGCATCGTGCTGTCGCGCGTGCCTGCGGGCGGAAACGCTGGCGGCGCGGGCTCCAAGGTGACGTTGAACATCCTCACCCCCTTCGGCCTCACGCGCGTGGGGCCGGATCCGTCGGAGGTGAAGGTCGCGGTGGCGGAGGACTCGGCGCGGGTGGAGGTGAAGCTGGGCGCCATCGAGCTGGTCTCCAAGGACGGGAAGACGCTGCGCGCGGCGCAGGGCGACGCGGTGGACCTGACCCGCGAGCGGGCGCAAGTCACGCCCGCGGGCCCGCGCGTCGTGGAGCTGGCGCCCATCGCGGTGACGGTGCGCGCGACCTCTGGCGACGCGGAGGTGAAGTCAAAGGACACGGGCCGCTGGCGCAAGGTGCGCCGCGAGGGCGAGGTGCTGGCCTTCGGCGATGGCGTGCGCACGAAGGGCGGCGAGGCGGTGCTGCAACTCAAGGACAGTGGCTCGGTGCTGACGCTCGCTCCGGGCGCGGAGGCGGTGCTGGAGGGGGCGGGGCAGCAGGGCACCATCGACGAGGCACGCGTCAACCTGCTCCAGGGGCTGCTGGCCGTGCAGCTCGCCATGGGGCGCGAGAGCCGCGTGGTGCTGCCGGAGATGACGGTGGAGTCCGGAAGCGGCGCGAGGCTGGAGATCCGCCGCACCGACGCCGGCATGCAGGTGGCGGCGCACACGGGGGACGTGACGCTGCGGCGGGGCGAAGCGCGGCAGGAGCTGCGCGCCGGTGAGCGCGCCACCGTGGCCACGGATGGCACCGCGAAGGTGGAGCCGCTGGAGGAGGCGGTGGTGGCGGTGGGCCCGGGCGAGGGCACGGAGGTCTTCCACCGGGGACTTTCGGAGGTGGCGCTCACCTGGGAGGGCGAGGGCGACGCGGTGGTGGAGGCGGCGCAGGACGCGGCCTTCAAGCGCCCGGTGCTCTGGGGCCGCGTGCACCGCGCCTCCGTAAACGTGTCCGCGCTGGCGAAGGGCACGCTGTACTGGCGGGCGCGCAAGGAGGACGGCACGCAGGTGGCGGCGGGCAGCGTCCACTTCGCCCCGGAGTCCCCCACGAAATCACTGGCGCGGGCGCGCAACGTGGTGCCGGAGGGGCCGGAGAAGACGACCATCTTCTACCAGGACAAGCCTCCGGCGGTGACGCTCACCTACGGCGCGGAACCGCAGGCCCATACGTATCGCGTGGCGGTGTACAAGGCAGGTTCGCTGGCGACGCCGGTGGTGCAGCGCACGGTGTCGGAGACGCGCGCGGCGCTGGAGGCGGGACAGCTGGGCGAGGGCAACTATCTGTGGTCCGTCACGCCGCTGTCGCAGGTGGGCGCGGCCCTCAAGGGCGGGCGCATGAACAAGCTGGAGCTCGTCTATGACAACTCGGTGATGGGGCTGGTGGTGGACAGCCCGCGCCAGGGTGTGCCGGCCGCGGAGAAGGTGCGCGCTTCAGGCGTGGCGCCCGTGAACGCTCGCCTGTCCATCAACGGACGGGACGTGCCCCTGGACGCCAAGCACCGCTTCGATACCTGGGTGCCCCCCATGGGAATGCCCCCCCTGCTGGTGTTTAAGATGACGCGACCCGGTGCCCCGGCCGTACTCACGGTGCGCACCCTGAAATCGCGAGGGCCTTAAGGAATGGCACAGTCCCACATTCCCATTCCGGATCCCGCCGGCGCCTCGAGCGAGGCCATCCTCCAGCCGTATGGGCAGTACGTGCTCGTGCGCAAGCTGGCGGAGGGCGGCATGGCGGAGATCTTCCTCGCCAAGCTGCTGGGCGCGGACGGCTTCGAGCGCAACGTGGTGCTCAAGCGGATGCTGCCGACGCTGTCGGCCATCCCCGACTTCGTGGAGATGTTCCGCGACGAGGCGCGGCTCGCGGCGAAGCTGTCGCATCCGCACATCGTGCAGATCCACGAGCTGGGCTTCACGGACGGCTGCTACTACATCTGCATGGAGTACCTCGCGGGCGAGGACTTCTCCACGACGCTCAGGCTCGCGGGCCGCAGGCGCCAGTATGTGCCGCTGCCGGTGGTGGTGCGGGTGCTCATCGACGCGGCGCGGGGCCTGCACTTCGCGCATACCTTCACCAACGAGCAGGGCCAGCCGTTGCACGTGGTGCACCGGGACGTGTCTCCGTCCAACCTGTACGTGACGTACCAGGGCCAGGTGAAGGTGCTGGACTTCGGCATCGCCAAGGCCGAGTCGCGCCTCGTCCAGACGCGCACCGGCGTGGTGAAGGGCAAGTACATCTACATGGCGCCGGAGCAGGCGCAGGGGAAGGAGGTCGACCACCGCGCGGACGTGTTCTCGCTGGGGGTCAGCCTCTACGAGGCCGTCACGCACGTGCGGCCCTTCTCCCGCGAGAACGACCTGGCGGTGCTCAACGCGCTGTTGCAGGGCGAGTTCGAGAAGCCGCGCGCGCTCCGGGCGGACCTGCCGGCGGGCCTGGAGGCCATCATCCTCAAGGCCATGGCGTTCAAGCCGGAGGACCGGTACGCGAGCGCGGAGGACTTCGCGGACGACCTGGAGGCCTTCGCGACGGGGCTCCAGGGCGGGGCCGCGGGCGCTCCGGCGCTGGGCACGTTCCTGCGTCACCACTTCGGCGAGGAGCGCGTCACGGAGAAGACGCGCATCCCCACGCTGGCCACGCTCACCGCCGCGCGCCCGACAGACCCCGAGTTCGCTGCCATCACTCCGCCCGTCTCCGGCCCGGGCACGAATGCGTACGGGCAGCAGGTGGCCCGCCAGAGCATCACGGGCATGAGGGCGCTGACCGCGCAGAACAAGGCGGCCTCCGCGCAGGCGCAGGCCCCGGTTCACGCGCCGGAGGTCATGCCGAGCGCGCCCGTGGCGAAGCCCTCGTCCCGGCGCTGGCTCGTGGGGCTGGTGGGTGGCGTGGGGTTGGTGGCCGCGGGTGTGGCGGTTGTCATCGCGCGGCCCGGTGGCTCGGCTCCGAATGTCACGCCTCCGGCCCAGACGCAGCCGGCTGTCACGCCCGTGGCGAATGGCACTCCGGCACCGACGCCGACTCAAGCCCAGGGGCCTGAAGGGGCTTCGCCCGGGAGCGTTCCTGGCACCGTGCAGGACACGCCGGGTGGGGACGTGGTGGCGGCGTCCGTGACGGACTCGCCCCATGTGGACGAGGGGACGGAGGACGCGCCCCCGCACAAGCCGGTGACGAAGCCGGTGGCGAAGGAGCGCGTGTCGCTGGGCATCGACGACATCCAGCGCGTGGTGTCCAACGGCCGCTCGAAGATCACCGGCTGCTTCGAGCGCTACAAGTCCAACCTGCCGTCGGCCTCGGGCGAGGTGCAGGTGCAGCTGACCATCGTGTCCTCAGGCAAGGTGCGCGCGGGCACGCGTGGGCCGCTGGCGTCCACGGACGTGGGCCGCTGCCTGGAGACGCAGGCCCAGAGCCTGCGCTTCCCGGCGCACCGCGACCAGGAAGTCACCGTGCTGATGCCGTTCTCGTGGAAGGTGACGCAGTAGCCGTCACAGGTCGCGGCGGGCGGACAGCGCCTTGGCGAGCGTGGCCTGGTCCGCGAACTCCAGGTCGCCGCCCATGGGCAGGCCCTGGGCGATGCGCGTCACCCGCAGGCCCAGCGGCTTGAGCAGGCGCGTGAGGTAGAGCGCGGTGGCCTCGCCCTCGATGTCCGGGTTGGTGGCGAGGATGATCTCCTCCACCCGGCTGTCGTTGAGGCGCTCCAGGAGCTCCTTGATGCGCAGCTGCTCCGGGCCCACGCCTTCCAGCGGGGACAGCACGCCGTGCAGCACGTGGTAGCGGCCCTTGAACTCGCGGGTGCGCTCCAGCGCCATCAGGTCCGAGTACGTCTCCACGACGCACAGGGCGCGCTCGTCGCGGCGGTTGTCGCGACAGAAGCCGCACAGCTCCGAGTCGGTGAGGGAGAAACAGCGCACGCACAGGTGCACCTTCTCCTTCACCTCGCGGATGGCCTGTGACAGGTCGACGGCGAACTCGCCCGGCGCCCTCAGGATGTGGAACGCGAGGCGCTGGGCAGTCTTCTCACCAATGCCCGGCAGCTTCGCGAGCTGGGCGACCAGGCGGTTCAGCGGATCGGGGGTCATCCGGCTTTAATTAATGCCGGGGATCTTCACCCCGCCGGAGATCTTCGCCAGCTCGGCGTTCATGTGCTGACGGCTGTTCGCCAGGGCAGCATTCACGGCGGCGGTGATGAGGTCCTCGAGCATCCCGGGGTCGTTGGGGTCGATGGCGCTCTTGTCGATCTTGATGCTGCGAATCTCCTGCACGCAGTTGGCGACGACCGTCACGCGGCCCTCGCCGGACTTCGCCTCGACGGTCTCGTCCGCCAGCTGCTTCTTCCGCTCCTCGATCTTCTCGGTGAGCTTGTTCGCCTGCCGGATGAAGTAGTTCAGGTCGATGCCGGGCATGTGCTTCCTCGGTCCCCGGTCGTGGGAGCGCGGGCCGGCATGGCGCCGCTCGGAGCAGGGACGTTGCCGCGCACCCTAGCGGGGCGCGGCGGCGTTGTCAGTCCTCAGGAGCGGCGGGGACGTCCGGGAGGTTGGCCGGTGGCCGCTCGGGCTCATAGACCTGGATGTGCTCGATTTCGCCGCCCAGCATCTTGAGGATGGAGCGCACGGCTGCGTGGGAGCGCACCTTTCCCTCGGTGGTCTTCTCGTGGGTGGCGCGGCTCTGGGTGTCCTGCTCGGAGAGGCTCTGCCCCATTCCGCCGGGGAGGGCGTCCTGGTTCTGGGGCACGTCCGTGATGGTGAGCTTCACGGCCCGGCCGAAGTGCGAGGCCAGCGCCGCGTCCACGGTCTGCTTGCCCGCCTGGGCCGTCACCGCGGCCTTGTGGAAGGCGGCGGAGGGCGGAAAGCCCAGGACGATTTCGCCCGCCTTCATGGACTGGAGGCGGCCGTTGGCGAGCGCCGTGCCGTGGCGCACGGACGTGGCCTTCACGCTTTCCACGGCGGCACGCCAGCGCTCGGGCAGGGAGCGGTTGGGGTTGTCGCGGCTGGTGGCGACGGGCGCCATCGCGGGCGGCGGTTCAGGCTCCGGGGGCTCCGGTTCCGGCGGGGCGACGGGCTCCGCGACGGGGATGCACTCTCCGGAGGCACAGCCCTCGGCGGAGCCCTCTTCCGGGAACATGCGCTCGTCCACGTCCTCGTCGCCGTGCGGCGGAGGTCCGGGCGGAGCCACGGGCTCCGGCTTGCGCATGTTGGTGATGCGCACGGTGGGCGCGGCGGGTTCAGGCGCGCGTGCAGGGGGCGAGGGCTCGGGCACTGGAGCCGGGGCCGGAGCGCCGCCGTTGCGGAGGAAGGAGAGGGGACGGGCCGCGGACGGGGGCAGGTCGTCCATGACGACGCCCGGGGCCGGAGGAGCCTCCAGCGCGGGAGCCGCACCGCCGCCATTGCGCAGGAACGACAGCGGGCGCGCGGCGGAAGGAGGCAGGTCGTCCATCACCCCCGGCGCGGGAGGCACGGCGGCGGGCGTCGGGACGGGGCCGCCCGCGGCGCCGCCATTGCGCAGGAAGGAAAGGGGACGGGCGGCGGAGGGAGACAGGCCCTCCATCAGCGCGGCGGGAGGCGTCCGTGCGGCCACGGCGGACGCACCGGCCGGCTCGGCGCGAGCGAAGGAGGAGGGCTCCGATGCACGCGTGACGGCCGTGGGCGGTGCACCGTCGTGCGGCGGGGTGGTACCGCGAGCCTCGATGGACTGGGGCACGGGCCCCGTGCGCACGGATGCGTCCTGGGCCCCGAAGGGCCGGGGACTGGCGCCTGCGTAGGCCGAGGGGCCCTGGGGCTCACGTGAGTGCCCGTTGGGGGCAGGGTGCGCCGGTGCGCCCGCTGCGTCGAGGTGCCGGACCGTAGCGCCCGCGTGCGTGGACGGGCCCTGCGCATCCGTCATGCGGGGTGCTGCGCCCGTGAGCTCGGAGGGGGCGTGGCCGTTGAGCGGACGCGACGTGGCCCCCGCGTGCGCGGAGGTGCCGTGCGCAGCGGACGTACCGGGAGCTGCGCTCGTGTGCGAGGACGGACCCTGAGCATCGAACGGACGCGGCATGGCGCCCGTTTGCGCGGAAGTCCCCGGACCTTCGACAGGGCGCGAAGCCGCCATGACGGGCGCGGGCTCGCGGACTTCGGTTTGAACCTCAGACGCGAAAGTTCGCGGGACCGGGGCGACCTCCCGGCGCCCCGGACGTGTTCTTCGCGGCGCCTTCCGCGCCAAGCCCAGCCGACAGCCGCTCCACGCGGGCCAGCAGGTCGGGAATCGAACCGGCCGGGGACAGCTGGATGGCCTTGAGCAGCGCCATCTCCAGCGCCAGCCGGGGCTGCGCCGCTCGCGACACGTCCCAGATGCAGCCGTGCACGATGTCGAACAGGCGCGACAGCTGCGCCGTGTCCGCCTCCTTCGCGAGCGCCAGGAGCGCCTTCTGCTCGGACTCGGCCAGCTCCGCGGGCGCTTCGCCCAGCGACTTCGTCACGAAGAGGTGCCGCAGCTGCAGCGCCAGCTCCTCCGCCAGCCGCTTCAGGTCCAGGCCCCGGTTGAAGACTTCGTCCACGCGGCCCAGCACGCGCTTCGCGTCCTTGCGGACCAGCGCCTCCGCGAAGTCCTGCACCACCGTGCGGTCGATGGCGCCCATCGCCTCCGCGACGGCTTCGTCCGTGGGGTTGGGGCCGCACGACGCCAGAATCTGGTCCAGGAGGCTGAGCGCGTCGCGCATGCCGCCTTCGGACTGGCGCACCACCAGCGACAGCGACTGCTCGGAGATGCCCGCGCCTTCCGCCTGGCAGATCTCCTTCAGCCGCTGGAGCATCCGCGCCGCGGAGATGCGCCGGAAGTTGTGGCGCTGGCAGCGCGACAGGATGGTGTCCGGGAGCTTGTGCGCCTCCGTCGTCGCGAAGATGAACTTCACGTGACCGGGCGGCTCCTCCAGCGTCTTCAGGAGCGCGTTGAACGCCGCCCCCGAGAGCATGTGCACCTCGTCGATGATGTAGATCTTGTGGCGGTCGCGCTGCGGCAGGTACTTCGCGTTCTCGCGAATCTCGCGCACGTTCTCCACGCCGTTGTTGGACGCACCGTCGATCTCCGCGACGTCCACGCTGGTGCCGGCGGTGATTTCCGTGCACGCCCGGCAGGTGCCGCACGGGGTCGCCGTGGGGCCCTGCTCGCAGTTGAGCGCCTTGGCGAGCAGGCGGGCGGCCGTCGTCTTGCCCACCCCTCGAGGACCGCAGAACAGGTACGCGTGCGCGACCCGGTCCATCTTGATGGCATTCCCGATGGTCCGGACCACGTGCTCCTGGCCGGTCATGTCATCGAACTTCTGCGGGCGCCATTTGCGGGCGAGGACGAGGTAGCTCATGGGGACAGTCATCTAAACACGGCGGGCCGAATGATCCATGGAACGTCCATTCCGCCCGCCGTGAGACGCACTCCGTGTCAGCGTCCGAGCGCCTGTAGCACCACGTTGGCCGCGTTGTGGCCCGCCGCCCCGATGACGCTGCCCGCCGGGTGGCACCCCGCGCTGCAGAAGTAGAGCCCCTGCACCGGCGTCTCATAGGGCAGCCGGTCGGTGAACCCGCGCTTGTTGTCCACATGATGGATGTGGCCGCGGCTGATGCCGAAGTGGGACTCAATCTTCGGCGGCGTGAGCGCGAAGTACTCCTGCACCAGGTCGCTGGTGCCCGGCGCGAACCGGTCGCAGATGGACAGGAGGTGCTTCACGTAGCGCGCCTCCTCCTTCTCCCAGGTGGTGCCCTCCAGCTTCTCCGGCACCCACTCCACGAAGAGGGCGGAGTTGTGGTGCCCCTCCTCGTCCTTCAGGGTCGGGTCCACCGTGGTGTGCACGTACCACTCGATGGAGGGGAACTCCGCCAGCCGTCCCGCCTTCGCCTCCTTGTAGCCGTGCTCCAGCGCCCCCAGCACGTCGTCTCCCTGGGGCAGCAGGTGGATGGTGGGCCCGAACTGGCCCCGGTCCTCCGGCAGGCAGGTGAAGGTGGGCAGGGACTTGAGGCAGAGGTTCACCTTCAGCGTGGAGCCCGGCGCGGACAGCCCGTTCACCATGCTCCGGTAGTCCTTGTTCAGTGCCTCGGTGTCCACCAGCTTCAGCGTGCGGAAGGGGTCCGCGTTGGAGACCACGACCTTCGCGGACAGCTCCTCGCCGTTCTCCAGCACCACGCCCTTCACCACGCCGCTGTCCACGCGCACCGACGCCACCTTCGCGTTCGTGCGCAGCTGCGCGCCGTGCTTGCGCGCGAGCGCCGCGATGCGCTGGGTGACGGTGCCCATGCCGCCTTCGACAATCATCCACGTGCCGCCGCTGCCCGGCAGCCGGCAGAGGTTGTGCACCAGCAGGTTCATGCCCGTGCCCGGCGTGTCATAGCCGCCGTCCAGGCCGGAGAACGCATCGGTGACGGCGTACATCGCCTTCACGAAGTCGGACTTGTAGCCGAAGCGCTCCAGGTACTCGCGCGCCGTGCCGCGACACAGGTGGATGAAGTGCTGGCGCAGGGCAGGGCGCACGTAGCGCTCCGCCGTCTCCTCCAGCGACACGGGCGGCAGGAGCCACGCGGGCGCCAGGTCCTCGCGCAGCGCTCCCAGCTCCGCGTTCATGGCGACGTGGGCGTTCCAGTCCGCTTCGGAGAAGAACTCTCGGAACTGCCGCTCCAGCTCCCGCTCGTCCGAGCCGAAGAGCAGGTAGCGCTTGTCCAGGGTGGGCAGGAAGTAGTGCGGGTCGCGGCGCTTGAGGGGCAGCTCCAGCTGGAGCTCCTGGAGCAGCTCCGGCGGCATCAGCCCCAGGAGGTACGCGCCGGTGGAGACGCCCAGCTTCGGGGCCGTGCGGAACGGGTACTCCGTCTTGCACGCGCCGCCCACCTGGTCCTTCTCCTCCAGCACGGTGACCGACAGGCCCCGGCGCGCGAGCATCGCCGCCGCGACAAGTCCGTTGTGGCCCGCGCCCACCACGATGACGTCTGGCATGGTCTTCCTCCTTTGGGGAAAAGGCCGTCCTACCCGAGCCGTGGCTTCCCCGCCAAACCCCGTGCGTCTTGCGCTGGACGTCGGGGCCGGAAAGAGTCGCGTCCGCCACGTGAACGCCCCCACCTCCGACG
>NZ_RAWK01000018.1 GCF_003612165.1 Corallococcus aberystwythensis
GGCGATGCGTCATGGTGGAGCCTCCTTTCCCCGGGCCAACGCGGCACCCGGCGCGCTCTTACACATGCATAACCAGTCCCTCCCGGCGCCGTGCCGCCCGCGCCCCTTCCACCGGGAGGCGAGGCGCCAGGCGGGCGCCGGGGTTTGTCCGCGGGGGCCTTTCTCCTGTAGGAGGCGGCAGCGGCGGCCTGGAGTTCCAGGGGCTTGCGCGTCTGGTGGGGCCGGACCCGCCGCGAAACAGCCCGGAAAAACACCTCGCTCCGTATGGCCAGAGGGCTAAGGGCGGGGGCCGAACAGAGAGGGCATCGAATGCGACGCATGTGGGGGACGTGGGGGGCGGTGCTGGCCCTTCTCGTCAGCGGTTGTGATGCCATCGACCTGTCGGAGCTCACCCAACGCGACGCGAAGACCCGGGTGCGCCCGGAGCCTCCGGGCGAGCACTGCGAGTTCGGCGGGGACGCGGTCCAGTCCGGCCTGGACCGGGACCGGGATGGCGAGCTGGATGACGCGGAGGTCACCGCCACCGACTACGTCTGCGATACCTCGGCCGCCAACGTGCTCCTGCGCGTGCGGCCGGTGCTTCCGGGCACGCCCCAGTGCCCCATGGGCGGACAGGTGTCACACGCCGGCCATGACGCCAACGGCAACGGGCTGCTGGAGGACGAGGAGATCTCCAGAGAGGTGTACGCCTGCGACGAGCCCGCTCCCGTCCTGTCGCGCCTGCGCCCGCTCCCGGCCTTCACCGCGCCGTGCGATGGAGACGACAGCGGCGGCACCGTGCTGGAGGCCGGGCTCGACCTGGACGGCGACACCGCGCTCACGATGTCCGAAGTCGAAGCCACCCACTCCTTCTGCGGCATGGCGCCAGCCGACCTGAAGGTCCGCCACCAGGCGGAAGCGGAGGGCCCCCACTGTGCTCGCGGGGGCACGCGCGTGGACGCCTTCCAGGACGAGGACGGCGACGGTGAACCGGACCGCGATGGCTCCGCGACGACCGTGTACGTGTGTCAGTCCGTCCGCGTGCACGACGGGACCTTCGTGGTGACCAGCGCCGTGGACCTGGTCGCGCTCGAGGGCGTCACCCACCTGCGGGGCGAGCTGATCATCTCCGCGCCCACGCTCACCGATGCGTCCCTGCCCTCCCTGGCGGTCATCCAGGAGAGCCTCACGGTGCGGGGCAACGCCAGCCTGCGCCGGCTGTCCCTGCCCGCCCTGCGCTACGTGGGCGGCAACGCGGCGGTGCTCTCCAACGCCCGGCTGGATGCGCTCACGCTGGGCACGGCACCGGAGGGCCTCGTGAGGGTCGAGCGCAGCCTCCTGGTGGAGGACAACCCCATGCTCCCCACGCTGGAGGGACTGGCGGCGGTGCAGCCCTACGACAGCATCTCCCTGCGCGCGAACAACGCGCTGGTGGATCCCGGCGTGCTGCCCTACGTCCACGTGCTCCTCGGGTCGCTCATCATCGAGGACCACCTCCAGCTGGACCGGACG
This sequence comes from Corallococcus aberystwythensis, assembly GCF_003612165.1. Lineage (GTDB taxonomy): Bacteria > Myxococcota > Myxococcia > Myxococcales > Myxococcaceae > Corallococcus > Corallococcus aberystwythensis. The sequence goes on from NZ_RAWK01000018.1 coordinate 1,492, forward strand.
CCCTTCGTGAACCTGTCCCAGGTCCACGGCGAGGTGCGCCTGACGAACAACTCCGCGCTGCCGGGCCCCTTCGGCCTGGGGCAGCTGACCTCCGTGGACGGCACCCTGGAGCTGAGCGGCAACGCGGTGCTGGAGGAGCTCCACCCGCTGGGCCAGCTCACCTCCGTGGGTCAGCTGATCATCGGCGGCAACCCCCGGCTGCGGGACACGGCGGGGTTCGAGCGCCTCCGCCACGCGGGCCGCATCCACGTCCAGGGCAACAAGGAACTGCTGAGCGTGGGGGACATGCCCGCGCTGGAGCAGGTGGATGACACCTTCGCCGTGAAGGCCAATGAGAAGCTCCAGCGCGTCCACCACCTGCCCTCCCTGCGGAACGCGGTGTCGGTATCCGCGGTGGCCAACCCCGCGCTGACGTCCCTGGAGGGCTTTGGCCGGCTGACGCGGCTGACCACCCTGGAGGTGCTGGGGAACACGGCGCTGACGAGCCTGGGCGGCCTGGCGCGGCTTCGCGAGGTGGACTTCTTCAACCTCCAGGGCAACACGGCGCTCGCGGACTTCGGCCTGACGGAGCTGGAGCGCGTGTCGCTGGCCTTCGTCGTCGTGGACAACGCGAAGCTGCCCACGTGCCGGGCCACCGCGCTCGCGGCGAGCGTGTTCCAGGGCGACCCGGTGGCGGGCGTGAACATCGACCAGAACGACGACGCGGCGACCTGCCCCTGAGCGGGCCGCCTCAACGGCGCGGCTTGCAGGAGCAGTCCAGACAGCCGTGCGCCGCGCACGCGCCACAGCCGCGCTCCAGCGAACGCTTGAGCGCGAGCCGCGCGCGGTGCAGCCGCACGCCCGCGTTGTTGGGGGTGATGCCCACCTCGCGCGCCACGTCCGGCACCGCGCGCCCCTCCAGGTCCACCTGGCGCACCAGCTCCGCGTACTCGGGCTTGAGCGTGGGCAGCAGCTCCGTGAGGCACGCGCACACGGTGCCCTTGAGCTCCAGGTCCCCGGTGGCGGAGTCCGCGTCGCGGGCCTCCACCTCCAGCGCGCGTCCTTCCGCGGCCTGCCGGCGGTGGTGGTCCACGAGGGCGTTGCGCAAGAGGCGGTAGAACCACGCCACCGCGCCCTCGCCGTCCTTCAGCGCCCCGCCCTTCTCCAGGGTGCGGGCGAAGGCCGTCTGGAGAAGGTCCTCCGCGACGGCCCGGCTGCCCACGCGCCGCTCCACGAAGGCCAGGAAGCGGCGCTGGTGGGCCAGGAGCGCCGCCACCACGTCCTCGCGGTCCGGGGGCAGCCCTGCGTCTGGCCCTTCAGCGTCCATGCGCCTTCCTTGCGGCTACGGAGGGCCGAAGTTCTGCCGGCGCGAGTTCAGCTCCACCGCGGTGGCGTAGATCTGCGCCCACGCGCGGTACTTGAACTTGGCCATCGTGCCCTGCTGGTCGTTCGCGTAGTCGAACATGTCCTTGCGGAACTGCGCGTCCGCGGCCTTGCGGGCCTCCGGCTTCAGCGGCGTGCCCTTGCGGTCGTAGTAACGCAGCAGGTCGTAGCCGTAGTCGTGCGTCTTGGCCGCCGGGTCGAACTCCTTGTCCGGGCCAATCTTGCCGGGGACGGAGGCGTAGCCGTGCGGATCCTGCATGCGCTGGCCGTGCGCCGTCTGGATGGCGTAGGGCTTGTAGCCCATGACCTTCTCGAAGTCCGCCGGGGGCGGGCGCGCGCCGGTGAGGTACTCGCTCATCAGCTTGCCGTGGTCACCCGGGGGCGCCTTGTCCACGGCACCCGTGCGCTGGGCAGCGGCGGTGCCGGAGGAGAAGGAGTCCTTCACCACGTTGCGCGCGGCGGAGCCGGCGGGACGCGCGGCGGTGGGCTCGGTACCGGAGGTCTGAGGCTGGCGGACGGGGTTGTTGCGGATGATCATGGGTACCCGGGGGAGAAGTCTTCTCGATTTTTCGGAAACCGCCCCCCCAAAGTTGCGGCCCGCCGCCCAAAGTCGCGCAGAATGATGGCAACGCACCGCGTGGTGCACTGGAGGACACCGTGGGAAGCTACCCGTATTCCGAAGGAATCAAGGAACTGCGCGCCGGCAACTTCGAGAACGCCCAGCGTCTGGTGGAGCAGGCGAAGAAGCAGGGGGACGCCAGCGTGGAAGAGCTCCACGCCATGGCATTCGCGATGGACGGGCACGGCCAGCGCGGCTTCGCCACGGAGCTTCTGCAGGAGGCGCTGCGGCAGCAGCCCACGGCGGTGGAGCCGGCCTGTGTCCTGGCCATGTATCACCTGGAGAAGCAGGAGGACGCCCAGGCCGAGGCCATCCTCAAGCCCGCGCTGGCGGCATCTCCGGAGCACCCCAAGGCGAACCTGTGTATGGCCATGGCGCTGGCGAAGACGGAGACCGCCAAGGCACGCGCGCACCTGGTGAAGGCCGCGAAGGACACCGACGCGGACGTCCGCGAGCAGGCCGCGGCACTGGACAAGGTGCTCGCGCAGCACGAGCCCCGCTAGGGCCGTGCCCTTCGCGGGTGGGGGCACGTGCCGTGTCGGGCGCGTGCTCCCAGCATGCCGCATCCCCCTTGTACCCCTCCCCTCCGGCCGAGCCTGACTCGCGCGAGGCGGCGCGGGCCCATCCTTGGGGAACACCCGTTGCCGGGAGCCGCTCATGGCGATGCGCTTCAAGAACCTGGATGGCAGCGGTCCGCAGGCCTTCACCCGCGTCTTCAAGTGGGCCGTCACGGACAAGCTCGTGGGCAAGCGGCGCAGCTCGCCCGCGCGCGCCGTCGTGCCGCACGTGGAGCCGGACCTGGCGGTGCTCGCCACCCCGCCCGCGCCGGGCGAGGGCGCCCGCCTGACGTGGCTGGGCCATGCGAGCTGGCTGGTGCAGCTGGATGGCGTGTCGCTGCTCATCGACCCGGTGCTGCGCGACGCCATCAACGTCGTCATCCGCCGCAACGTGCCGCCCGGCGTGCCGGTGGAGAAACTGCCGCGCATCGACGCGAGCCTCGTGTCCCACAACCACTACGACCACCTGGACCTGCCCACGCTCAAGCAGGTGGGCGCCCGCGTCGTCACCGGCCTGGGCCACGCGCCGGTGTTCCAGGGCCAGGGCCTGTCCTTCCATGAGCTGGACTGGTGGGAGTGCACGCAGGTGGGGCCCGTGCGCGTGCACTACGTGCCGGCCCAGCACTGGAGCCGCCGCGGCCTCAACGACGCCAACGAGATGCTCTGGGGCGGCTTCGTGGTGGAGGGCTCCAGCGCGCGCATCTACCACTCCGGTGACACCGCCTACTTCCAGGGCTTCAAGGACATTGGCGCCCGCTTCCCCAAGCTGGACGCGGCGCTGCTGCCCATTGGCGCCTATGACCCGGCGTGGTTCATGCGGCTGCAGCACATGAACCCGGAGGAGGCGGTGCAGGCCTTCGAGGACCTGGGCGCGCTGGCCTTCTTCGCCATGCACTGGGGCACCTTCAAGCTCACCGACGAGCCGTTGGACGAGCCCCCCGTCCGCCTGGACGCCGAGTGGCTGCGCCGGGGCTGGCCGCGCGACCGCGTGCACGTGCTGCCCGTGGGCGGCACCCACACCGTCCGGCACGGTTGAGCGCCGGCGGAGCTTGTGGTCTCAAGCGGCCATGCTCCTGCCCACCCTCGCCGCCCTGGCCCTCACGCAGGCTCCACCCCTCACCACCCTCTCCGAACAGAGTGGCTGGAAGCGCACCGGCCGCTACGCGGAAGCGGAAGGCCTCTGCCGCGCCTTCCCCAAGGCGTTCCCCGGCAAGGCCCGCTGCGACACGCTGGGCACCACGCCGGAGGGCCGCCCCATGGTGGCGCTCGTCGTCAGCCCGGACGGCACCCTCACCGCGGACGCCGCGCGCAGGAAGGGGCGCCCCGTCGTCTTCTTCCAGGGCGGCATCCACGCGGGTGAAATCGACGGCAAGGACGCGGGCTTCTGGCTCCTGCGCGACGCGCTCCAGAACCGGGCGTCCGTGCCGGACCTGCTCAAGGGCGTCACCGCCGTCTTCGTGCCCGTCTTCAACGTGGACGGCCATGAGCGCTTCAACGCCAACCACCGCCCCAACCAGGTGGGCCCGGAGGAGATGGGCTTCCGCGTCACCGGGCAGAACCTCAACTTGAACCGCGACTACGTGAAGGCGGACGCGCCGGAGATGGTGCTGCTGCTCAAGTACCTCCACGCGTGGGATCCGCTGGTCTACGTGGACCTGCACGTCACCGACGGCGCGAAGTTCGAACCCGACGTGTCCGTGGGCCTGGAGCCCCAGAAGTCCGGCCCGCCCGCGCTTCGGGCGCTGGGCACGAAGCTGGTGGACGAGCTCTTCACCGGCCTCACCTCCCAGGGCCACCAGCCGCTGCGCTTCTACCCGTCCTTCCTCCAGGATGATGACCCCACCAGCGGCTTCGCCTACGGCGTCCCCCCGCCGCGCTTCAGCCACGCCTACTGGTCCGTCCACCACCGCTTCGGCGTGCTCGTGGAGACCCACTCCTGGAAGAACTACGCCCAGCGCGTGAAGGCCACCCGCGACGTGCTGGAGGGCCTCTTGCGCCTCGTGTCCCGCGACGGCGCCGCGCTCCTGGCCGCCGTGAAGGCGGAGGACCAGAAGGCCATGGCCGGCGGGGTGCGCGAGGTGGTGCTCGGCTGGGAGAACACGCCCAAGCGGGAGACGATTGAGTTCAAGGGCTACGCCTATGAGCGCGGCGCGTCTGACCTCTCCGGCCAGCCGTGGATCCGCTACGACGACACGAAGCCCCAGACGTGGAAGGTGCCGTACTCGCCGGACGTGCAGCCCGCCGTCACCGCCACGCTGCCCGCGGGCGGCTACCTGGTGTCCGCCGCGCACGCCGCGTGGGTCGCGCCGAAGCTGGCCGCGCACGGCATCCAGTTCCAGCGCCTCACCCGCGCGGTGCCCGCCGCGAAGGTGGAGTCGTTCCGCTCGAAGGACTTCCAGTTCCAGGCCCGCTCCAACGAAGGCCACCAGGGCCTCACCGCGAAGGGCGAGTGGAAGCCGGACACGCAGGACCTGCCCCTGGGGACGCTCTGGGTGCCGGTGGCGCAGAAGAACGTGCAGCTGGTGGCGCACCTCTTCGAGCCCGCGGGACCGGACTCGCTGCTCGCCTGGGGCTTCTTCAACGCCCACTTCGAGCAGAAGGAATACATCGAGGACTACGTGCTGGAGCCCTGGGCCCGGGAGCTGCTCGCGAAGGACCCTGCCGTGAAGGCCGCCTTCCAGGAGCGCCTGAAGGACCCTGCCTTCGCCAAGGACCCGCGCGCCCGCCTGCGCTTCTTCGCCGAGCGCCACCCGACCTGGGACGAGCGCCTGGGCCTCTACCCCGTGTACCGCGCCGCCGCCGCGCCCTCCGGGAAGTAGCGGAGGCAAGAGGAAGCCCCCGGCCCGCGGTCCCTGGAGGGACGTGGCGGAGGCGGGGGCTTCGCAAAGCAACGGGTCTTCAGTCACCGCCGCGCTCCCGGTCCATGAGGCACCGGGAGCGCGTCTTCATTTCGGGCCTAGCCGATGGGCTTCTCGCAGACGCACGCGCTGACGTTGCACTGGAAGCCCGGCGCGCAGCCGCCGCAGTCCGGCTTGCAGACGCAGGCGCACAGGCCCGGATCCGCACCGAAGCCGGCGCCGCAGTTGAGGGCGGCCGTGTCGCAGACGCAGCCGCAGGCGTTGCTGTCGAACTTGTAGCCCGCCGCGCAGGACGCGGACTGCACGCAGCTGCACTCGCAGGTGCCCGTGTTGCACGTCTCGAAGGTGCCGCACGTGCCGCCGCAATCCGGGGCGCACGTGAAGTCACACACCGCGCGGTCGGTGTTGCACACCTGGCCCGGGGGCGCCGTGCCACCGCAGTCCGCCGGGCACTCGCACTTGTCCGTGGTGCGGTTGCAGGTGAGCGTGCCCTTGCAGTAGTCCGGGTCCTTCGGGTCGTAGTACTGCGTGTCGGACGAGCAGGGCGGCGGGTTGCCGTCCGTCTTGACCGTGCGGTCAATCCAGTAGCGGTACGACAGCGCCGCCTGCGTCTTGCCGGACTCCTTCGGACGGCAGGCGCCGTAGAAGGACACGGTGCGGTTGATGCCGTCCACGTCGAAGCCGTTGGTGCGGCTGCGCGGCAGGTCGTTGACGCTGGCGCACTTGCTGACGTCCGCCACCTCCGCCACCGCCACCTTCAGCGAGGCGCCAATCGGCGGCTTGAGCGTCTTGTAGCCCACGGACGCGATGACGCTGTCCACGATGGCGCCGATGGTGTTCGTGATGGAGGTGTTGTCCCGGATGCTGCCCACCACGCCGCCCGTGGCCTGGATGACGTCCAGGTGGCGCGGGTTGGTGTTGTCCTCACCCGAGTAGCACTGGCCGCCGTCCGGCGGGCAGATGATGCCGTGCACCTGGATGCGCTGGCCGGTGGGGTTGCTCGTCGCGGTGGGCGTGGCGCCGCCGTTGAGGAAGTAGGCGGTGTAGTTGGCCACCGTGTCCGTGGACTGGTCCTTCACGTCCGTGAGGATGACCACCACCACCTTGGCGCCCGGACGCAGCTTCGTCTCCGGGCCGCCCGTGGACACGGCCATGTCGTTGATGGCCTTGCGCGCCGCCTCCAGCGAACGCTCGCTGCCGTCACCCTTCAGGTCCACCCAGCAGTTGGTGTTGGCCGTGCAGGTGGTGTTGGGCAGCGGCGTGTACGTCGGGGCCTGGGTGGTGCCACCCTTCACCGCGCACACGTTGTTGTTGCACACCGCGTTCTGGGTCAGCCACGCCTTGAACTGGTCGATGTTGGTGGTGAAGGGCCGGATGACGTTGCGGTTGGCGCTGTTGCCCACCGTGTAGCTGGTCGTCACCATGGCCACGCGCCAGTCCAGCGTCGCGTTGCCCAGCTTGTTGGCCACCGCTGTGCCCGCGTTCGCCAGCGACGTCTGGGACGGCAGCATGGAGCCGGAGTCGTCCACCACGAAGAGGAAGTCCACCACCGCGGTGTTGCCGGTGAAGACCTCGCACTGCACCGCGTCCGCGTCGCCGAACTGCGCCAGCGCGGAGCCGCCCGCCGTGTCCGCCGTGGTGAAGAGGCTGCCCGCCTCGTTGTAGCGGGCGGCCGGGGTGATGGCGAGGATGACCACCACGCTCGCGTCGGAGCGGTGCACGTACTGCGCCTGGATCTTGAACGGGCCGTTGATGCCCGCCGAGCCGGTGAGGTCGCCCTGGCTGGAGGGCGCCAGCTGCCGCGCCAGCGAGGTGGTGAACGCCTTCAGGTCCGTCGTGCCGGCGAGCGCGTAGCGGGAGACCGCCGCGGGGAAGCCGTCCCAGGTGGTGAACGTCTGCGTGAACTCCACGTCCGCGGGCGCCAGCAGCGGCGTCCCGGCGCGGATGGCCGACTCGTCACCCGAGGGCGTGGTGGAGGTGCCCACCTTGCCGCGCTTGTACGCGATGAACGTCACCTGCTTCGCGTCGTCCCAGCCCATCACGCCCACGGTCTGATTGTTGGCCGTGAGGTTGACCAGGTTGGCGTTCTTGAAGGTGTTGGGCAGCGCGAGCCGCACGTCCGCGCCGCTGTCCTCCTTGAACGTCACCGTGCGCAGGTTCTGCGTGCTGCACGCCTGGCCGGCGGGCGTGCTGGCGGCGCCGTCCTTGGGGTCCTTCGGGTTGAGCTCACCCGGGTCCACGCGGCCGTTCTGGTTGGAGTCCTCCGCGCCGTCGGGGATGCCGTCGCCGTCGGAGTCCGCCTTGTTGGGGTCCGTCGTCGTCGTGGGGTCCGCGTCGCCTGCGTAGCCGCAGTCGTTGCGCGGGGCCGTGGCCGTGGCCACGCCACGCTCCACGCCGTCGAGCAGACCGTCGCCGTCGGTGTCCGGGTTGGTGGGGTCCGTCTCGCCGGGGTCCACCTGGCCGTTGGAGTTGGGGTCCTCCCCGAGGAAGCCGTTGCGGCCGGCGCCGTCCTGGAGCCCGTCGCAGTCGGTGTCCGTCAGGCGCGGATCCGTCTCACCGGGCTCCACGCGGCCGTTCTTGTTCGAGTCCTCCACGCCGTCCGCCACGCCGTCGCCGTCCGTGTCGGCCTTGTTCTTGTCGGTGCCGGTGGCGACCTCGACGGAGTCGGGGATGCCGTCGAAGTCCGCGTCGGGCACGGACGCGGCGCAGTCCGCCACGCGCGGGTTGTTCTCACCCGGGTCATGCTTGCCGTTCTTGTTCGTGTCCTCGGCGCCGTCCGAGCAGGTGTCGCCGTCGGTGTCGGGCTTGAGCGGGTCCGTGCCCGTCTGCTTCTCCAGGCCGTCCGGCAGGCCGTCGCCGTCGGTGTCGCGCAGGCGCGGATCCGTCTCACCGGGGCTCACCGAGCCGTTCTTGTTCGCGTCCTCCACGCCGTCGGCGATGCCGTCGCCGTCCGAGTCCGCGGTGTTGGGGTCCGTCTCCGTGAGGTCGCGCTTGCCGTTGCGGTTGGCGTCCTCCAGGCCGTCCGGCAGCCCGTCCTCGTCCGTGTCCGCCTTCACCGGCGAGGTGCGCGTGGTGGTGTCCTGGTCCGCGCGGAAGGTGCAGTTCTCGGCAGTGTTGACACTGGTCGTGCGGCCCACCTCCACGCCGTCGCGGATGCCGTCGCCGTCGGTGTCGCGCAGGCCGGGGTTCGTCTTCAGGCCACCGGTGTAGACCGTGGAGTACTCCTCCTGGTCCGTCAGGCCGTCGCAGTCCGAGTCCTTCGTGGCGTTGGCCGAGTCATACGGGTTGGTGGGGACCTGGCCGGGGTCGGGGTCGGGGTCGATGATGACGCCCGCGTCCTCCACGTAGCCCGCGTCGAAGCCCGCGTCGGTGCCGCTGTCGGGGCCCGCGTCGGTGGGGGGGTTGGGTTCAGTGCCAGCGTCGGGCTCCGGGTCGGTGCCACCACAGCCCGCCATGAGCGTGGCGGCGAGCAGCGTGCCGGAGAAGAGTCGGATCCAATTGCGCATACGGGGTCTGCACTCCGGAAAGGGGGGTTACGGAGAACACCGGCAGCATAGAGGGATGTGCTCCCGATGCCGATGTAGGTACGCCCTGGGGACGAGGGCGCATCACGATTCGTCCACTCGACGTTCACCGCTGTCGCCTGTTTCCGGCTGCACTGTCTTTACGGGGGCCAGGAGTGCTCGGTTATCTTCCGCCCGTGCCTGTCTTCGGTCTTGCGGCGGTATGGGGGGGAGCGGCTTCGCCTGAGCAGGCGGCAGCCGTGGTGGAAGGCCTGGGCGCGCTCCTGCCGTCCGCGCAGTCGATGCAGCTCGTGGTGGCGTTTCGCGACGAGGCCGGCGCGCTGGAGGTGAAGGTGGAGGTGCCCGGCTATCCGCGCGCGGCGGTGGAGCGGCTGGGCGAGGAGGTGCGCAAGAGCGGCGGCACGTTCGTGGAGTTGTGGCGGCTGCCCAAGGCGGAGCGGGACGCGCTGCGCTCGCGCACGCTCGCTGGCGGCACGCCGTTCGCGGGCCATGAACGCGAGCAGGCAGCGCAGGAATTGCGGCAGCACCTGGAGGCCCTGTCCGCGCGAGGTCCCCTGCCCGCTGCGTCCACGTCCACGTCCACGTCCGCGCCCCAGGCCACGCCGCCCGCCGAAGCACCGCCCGCGCCGCCGGTCGCTCGCACCACGAGCGAAGGCGAGTCATACCGCGCGACCGATGCTGATCCGTCCGAACCGGCCTCGCCAGACGAGCCGCCGCGCCGCGCCCGCCGCTTCGCCGTGAAGCTGGAGATGGAGTTCCGCACGGAGCTGGACTTCGTGCGCGAGCACGCGCTGAACATCAGCAACGGGGGCCTCTTCGTGCGCACGGCGCACCGCCCGCCGCAGGACAGCGTCGTCACCGTGGACGTGAAGCTGCCCAACGGTCAGCGGCTGCAGGGCGAGGCGCTGGTGGTGCACGTGGTGGACGCGCCGTACACGGGAGGCGTGGGGTTGGCCTTCCTGAGCGACGACGCCACCTTCTCGGCGACGCTGGACGGTTACCTGGCGAGTCTGGTGGGGGAGAAGGCGTGACGCTGGAGGAAGGCCGGACGCCGGAGTGGCCGCGTGACCTGGGCCGCTTCCACCTGCTGTCGCGGCTGGGGCGCGGCGGCAACGCGGAGGTGTTCCGCGCGCGGATGATCCAGGGGCCGCTGGCGGGCGAGGAGGTGGCCCTCAAGCGCGTGCGGCCGGAGCGCGCGAGGGACGCGGAGGCGCGCGAGCAACTGCTGCACGAGGCGGAGCTGGCGCGGTGCCTGGACCACCCGCACATCGTGGGCTTCCGGGAGTACGGCGAGCTGGCGGACGGGCCCTACCTGGCGCTGGAGCTGGTGGACGGCACGGACCTGGGGCGGGTGCTGGCGCAGTGCCGGCGCCGGCGCATCGAGCTGCCCATCGACATCTCCGTGATGATGGTGCGCCACGTGCTGGAGGCGCTGGCGTACGCGCACAAGGCCACCAACTCCAAGGGCCTGCCGCTGGCGGTGGTGCACTGCGACGTGTCCCCGCACAACGTGCTGCTGTCGCGCGGCGGCGAGGTGAAGCTGGCGGACTTCGGCGTGGCCCGCTCGCGCGCGGGCGTGGCGGTGGACCTGCGCCGGGTGGGCAAGCAGAACTACCGCTCGCCGGAGCTCCTGGCGGGCGAGGTCTCCGTGGCGGTGGACCTGTGGGCGGCGGCGGTGCTGCTGTACGAGCTGCTGTCGTTGGAGTCACCCTACGCGGACGGGACGGCCGAGGAGGTGGAGGCGTCCATCCGGGGCCTGCGGGTGACGCCCGTGCGCATGGTGGCACCGGCGGTGTCGGATCCGCTGGCGCTGGTGCTGGACCGGGCGCTCGCGCCGCACCCGTCGCAGCGCTTCTCCTCGGCGGAGCAGTTCGCGCGGGCGCTGGCGGCGCTGAGCGACGACCGCGTGGCGACACCGCTGGCCGTGGCCGCGGTGGTGCGCGGGCTGATGGGCGCGGAGCCGGTGACGGGCTGAAAGGCCGGGGCCGCGGGTCCCCGGCCCCAAGCGTCACGCCACCTGCTGATCCGCGGGAACGACGATTCCCGCGTCGCCTTCGACGACGAGCCTGCTGCGGCCACCGCCCTGCTTCACCACGCGCACCTGCACGCCGATGCGCTCGGCGAGCCCGCTGACGTGGGAGATGATGCCCACCTGGCGGCCGGTGGCCTGGAGCGCGTCGAGCGTGGCCAGCGCGACCTCCAGCGTCTCCGGATCCAGGGTGCCGAAGCCCTCGTCGATGAAGAGGGTCTCCACCTGCGTCGTCTCCGACGACAGCGAAGCGAGGCCCAGCGCGAGCGCCAGCGACACGAGGAAGCTCTCTCCGCCGGAGAGGCTGGCCACGCTGCGGACCTCGTCGCCCATGTCGCCGTCCACCACCTGGAGGTCCAGGTCATGGCCGGGCACGCGCTCCAGGCGGTAGCGGCGCGCCAGCTCGCGCAGGTGCGCGTTGGCGTGCAGGAGCAGCGCGTCCAGGGTGAGGCTCTGGGCGAAGACCTTGAACTTCTTTCCGTCGTGCGAACCGATGAGGTCGCCCAGCGTCTTCCACACCTCCGCCTCGCCGCGGCGCAGCTCCAGGGCCCGGGCCTCCGCGCCATGGCGCGCGCGGGCGGCGTCGTCGGTGTCCAGCTTCGCGCGCAGAAGTGCCTCCGCGCGGCGGCGCACCTCCACGTCGGTGCGCAGTCGTTCGCAGAGGTCCGCGACGTCCGCTTCCGCGAGCGCGGGCAGCCCCGAGGCCTCATGCCGGACGCGGCGCTCGCGGCGCTCCACCAGGACGGCGCGGGCCTGGGCCACGGACTCGCGCAGGGCATTGAGCGCGCGGGCCTCCGCGTCGCACCAGGCGGCGCCGCGGGACAGCAGGGCCTTGAGCTCCTCCAGGGTGGTGCCATGGCCGGCGAGGCGCTCCGCGAGGACGGCCTGGGCGCTGTCGAGCACGCGGGCGGCCTCGGTGCGCAGGCGCACGGCGTCCTCGGCGCGGGCGGTGGCCACCTTCTCCGCCTGCTGGAGGGCTTCGGAGTCCTCGCGAGCGCGCTCGTAGGTGGCCTGGGCGGCGTCGAGCCGCGCCTGGAGCTCCGCGCGCACCTCCTGCGTGGACCGTCCGTGGAGCAGCCGGGCGCGCGCCTTGGAGGCATCCTGGAAGGCAGCGTCCTTGAGGCTCGCGCGGTGGCCAGCGGTCTGCGCGTCCTCGTGGCGGTCCTTGAGGCGGTCCTCTTCGCGGGCGCGGCGGCCCTGTTCTTCCTCCAGGCGCCTGCGTGAGGCATCCAGCTCCGCGAGCTTTTCGCGCCACTTCGTCACACGGTCGAAGCACCGGCTCTGGAAGCGCGCGGGGTCCTCCGCGAGCTTTTCCTTCCAGGGGGCCGTCTCGCTGGCGAAGGGAGGGGACACTTCGGTGAGGGCGCGCTCGCGGGCATCGCGAGCGGTATCCCGGCGCAGGAGCGCCTCCCGGTGGGACTGCGCCGCGCGGGACCAGGCGTCCTCGGCCTTGCGCAAGGCATCGGTTGCACCTTCGCGTCGGGTGCGCCGGGTCTCCAGCAGGGTGCGGGCATCGCGAGCGGCGCTGGCCCGGGCTTCCGCGGAAGCTTCTTCTTCACGAAGGGTCGCGAGCCGGACGCTCACGTCCTCCTGGGCCGCGCGGATCCACGCCTGGGCGGCGGGGGCCTCCGCGTCCTCGGGAGGCGAGGCATTGGCGGAGAGGGACCGCGGAGCTTCCGCGTTCGTGGCACTGGCGCCTGCATCCGACGCGGTGCGCGCCTTCTCGCCTCTTGATGACGCCTTCGCATCGGCCGAACTTGCCGAGTCCTCACCCGGGAGCACGGCACGGGTCCACCGTTCGCGCGCCGCGCGCCAGGACTCGCGATGCGTCGTGCGCTTGCGGGCCGCCGTGTCCCGCCGGGCTTCGGCCTGGGTCGCGGCCGTGTCCGCGGTCGCCTGCCGTACGCTCGCCGCGCCCTCCTGCTTCGCCGCGGCATCTCGCGCCGACTCCAACTCCAGCACCCGGGCCGCGGCCTCCGCGACCAGCCCCTCCAGCGCGGAACCCTCGCGGGCATACGGATGTTCGAGCGCACCGCACAGCGGACACGGATCCCCTTCGTGCAGCGCGGCCCGGTGCGAAGCCAGGCCCTGCGTCGCCTCCGCGCGCGACTGCGCACGGCGCGCTTCGTGGAGCATCGCCTCCTGGGTCACCCGCCGCGACGCCGCGTCCTTCGCCTCCTCCGCCGCGCGCAGCGAAGCCTCGCGGTGCCGCTTCACCTCCGCCGCGGCGTCACCTTCCGCCGTGCCCTCCACCCGAGCGCCTTCACCCGCGAGCGCCAGGGCCCCCAGCGCGTCCTGCCGCGCCAGCAGCGTTTCCCGGAGCGCCCGCCGTGCCGCGCCGCCGTCCTCGCCCAGCGCGGCCTCCGCGTGCGTCGCCAGGGCCTGCGCCTGGGCTTCGGACTCGACCGCGCCCTGGTGCTCCTCACGGCGCGCCTGGGCCTCGTTGCCCAGCCGGTCCGCGTCCTTCCCCAGGCGGTCCACGTCCGCGCCCGCCGCCTGCTCCTCCTTCAGCGCCCCCGCGAAGCGCTCCAGCTCGCGCTGCCAGCGGGACCACTCCGTGGCCAGGGGTTCCCAGCTCGCATGCGACGCACGCCAGGCCTCGGCCGCGTCCACCAGCGCCTGGGCCTTCACTTCCGCCGCCTGCACCAGCGCCAGCGCCTCGCGCGCCGTCGCTTCCGCGGCCTTCGACTGCTTCGCCAGCTCCGCGGCCTCACGGGCCTCGCGCTCCGCCTCCGCGCGGCGCGTGTCCAGCGTCGCGGCCTCCTCCAGCGCCGGACGCACCGACGCCTCCGCGTCCAGCGCCGCCGCCCGAGCAGCCTCCGCCTGCATCCGCACCTGCCGCTGCGCCGCCGCCGCCGCGAGCGCCGCTTCCGCCCGCGAGGCCCGCTCCAGCTGCTCGGCCTCCGCCCTCACGCAGCCCTGCTCCGCGGCCTCCACCGCGGACACCACCGCGCGGAAGCCCTCCGCCGCGCGCACCGACTCCAGCAGCGCCTCGCGGGGCGCCGCCGCCTCCCGCTCCGCCTCCGCCTTCGCCACCGCGCTCCCGGCCTGCTGCTCCTGCCCCAGGAACTCCGCGCGTTGCGCGTACCAGGACCGGGCCGCTTCCGCTTCACGCAGCCGCGTCTCCTCGCGGACCCGCGCCGCCTCCTCCTCGCCCAGCTGGGCGCGCGCGCCCTCGCGGTCCGCGTCCGACATCAGCGCGATGGCCGCGAGCCCCAGCGACAGGCGCTTCAGCTCCTCCTGCTCCTTCGCGTTCTTCTCGTGGGCCGCGATGGACACCCGGCTGTACACCTCCGTGCCCGTCATCCGCTCCAGCAGCTCCGCGCGCTCGTTCGCGTCCGCGCGCAGGAACGCCGCGAACTCCCCCTGCGCCAGCAGCGCCGAGCGCCGGAACTGATCAAACGACAGACCCAGCCGCTCCTGAATCGCCTGGAGCACCTCGCCCTTGGTGCGGCCGAACAGCTGTCCCGAGGCCACATCCGTCAGGCTCAGCTCCTGCGGCCGGAAGCGCCCTTCCGCGCGCTCGCGCGCACGCCACACGTTCCACCGCGCCCGGTAGCGCCGCCCGTCCTTGCCCAGGAAGTCCACCTCCGCGTGGCCCTTGCCCGCCCCGCGCCGCAGCATGCCGCGCACGTCGTAGGCGGACAGCCGCGCTTCCTCGTCCTCGTCCGCCCGGCCCACCAGCACCTTGCTGGGCCCGCCCAGCCGGGGCGTGCGGTCGAACAGCGCCAGGCACAGCGCATCCAGCAGCGTGCTCTTCCCCGCCCCCGTCGCGCCAGAGATGGCGAACAGCCCCAGCCGGTCCAGCGGCGGCCGGTCCAGCTCCAGCGCGAAGTCCCCCGCGAAGCTCGTGAGGTTGCTGCCGCGAATCGCGAGAATCTTCACGACGCGTCCTCCTGCACCTGCGTGAGCAGCGTGTGGAACGACTCCAGCAACCCCGGCGCCGGAGCCTCCTTGAAGTCCCGCGCGTAGCGGGCGAGGAACACGTCCTCCGGCGTGCGCTCACGCAGGGACAGCCCCGGCCGCACGTCCGCCAGCGCGCCACCGGTGCCCGTGTAGAAGGGCGTCAGCTTCACCAGCCGCGCCGCGCGGCCCTCCAGCGCCTTCTCCACCTTGTGGCGCAGCGCCGGCTCCGGGCGGGGCAGCGACACGCAGACCTCCAGGTACGGCCGCATCGACTCCGGCGCTGCCGCCTCGTACGCGGGCAGCGCCGCGAGCAGCTCCAGCACCTCCGGCAGCGGCGCCGCGTCCCGGGCCGGCACCCGCATCATGTCCGTGGTGCGAGGCACCGGCAGCGGACGCACCTGCGTGAGCGCCCCGTCCTCCACGTCCAGCACCAGCACCTGGTGCCGGTAGTGCGCTTCCGACAGCGACAGCGGCAACGGGGAGCCGCTGTAGCGCACGCCCTCGCGGCCACCCACGCGCTGCGCCTTGTGCAGGTGTCCCAGCGCCGCGTACGCGACGTCCTCCGGGAACAGGTCCACCGGCAGCGCGTGCTGGTTGCCGCCGAGAATCTTCCGCTCGCTCAGCTCCGACAGCTCCGAGTTCGTCATGTAGCAATGGCCCATGGCCACCAGCGCCTGCCCGGACCTGCGCCGCCGGCGCGCGCCCTCCAGCACGTCCGCGTACACGGAGCGCACGCCCTCCACCAACCGGTCGCCTTCCGCGTCCGGCACCGACGGCAGGTCCGAGGGCCGCAGGTACGGCACCGCCGCCACCCACGCGCCCACCTTCCCGCGCGCGTCGTGCACCGGCACCACCAGCCGCTCCAGCTCCAGTGCACCGCGATGGCGCGGCAGGCCTCCCACCACGCGCACGCCCAGGGCGTGGAACAGCGGATCCGGCGCGTCCAGCCGCGCGGCCGAGTCGTGGTTGCCGCCCACCACCACCACGTCCAGCTTCGGCAGCGTGCGACGGGCCCTCGCGATGAAGTGGTACCAGGCCGCCTGCGCCTCCGCGCTGGGGTTGGCCGTGTCGAAGATGTCCCCTGCCACCAGGAGCGCATCCACCTCCTGGGACTCCAGCGTGTCCAACAGCCACGTCAGGAACGCGGCGTGCTCCGCTTCGCGTGAGACGTCATACAGCGTGTGGCCCAGGTGCCAGTCCGACGTGTGCAGCAGGCGCATCCGGCGTTCACCCTCCCTCGTGGCCTGGTGGCCGATGCGGGCCGGGCAGCCTCCCCCGGTCCCGTCCCCGACTCCAAGCGGCGAGCCCTCGCTCCCTTACCCGCCCCCTCTGACATTGTCGAAAAAGGGCGTCATTCCGCGCGCTTGCATCCGTGGCCTGCCCAACGCGTCCCGTCCTCCCCACCCCACGCGCCACGGCGTCCGGCACGCGGGGAGGAGCCCACCCGCGAGGACACACCGGCGGCGTGGGGACGCGTGCGCCATCCGTGCACCCCGGCTGCAAGGAGCGCGGGGCACACGGGATTCCACACGTTTGCATGCGCGCGGCGTCCCTTCCGCAGGTCCACGCACCCCATGCAGCAAGCCTGCCCGGCGCGCGGAGGTGCATCCGCGATCGGATTGATGGTTCACGCATCGCGAGGCCAGTGCACAATGCGCCGCCATGCTTTCCGGTGTCTTCACCCCGCTCGGCATCCTCGCGTCCCTGCTCGTCCTGGGCGCCCTGGTCCTCGCCACGCTGTTCCAGCTCAAACGCCGCCAGCGCGCCGCATGGGAGGCGTTCGCGAAAGCACACGGCCTCTCCATCGCGGAACGGCGCATGGAGGTGCAGGGGCGCTACCAGGGGCGGCCGCTGCTCCTGGCCACGGGGAAGCGCGGCGGCGTGGGCGGCAAGAAGCGCCACACCGTGACGGTGCTGCGGCTGGACCTGGAGGGCGCGCTGCCCCCGGACCTGCTGCTGGAGCACGAGCGCCCAGAGGACAAGCTCCCCGGTTCCGCCACCCCGCGCGATGAGGTGCTGGGCGACGCGGAGCTGGACGCGGCCTTCCAGGTGGAGGGGCTGTCCCCGGAAGCGCGCCCCGTCATCCTGGATCCCGGCGTGCGTCAGCGGCTGCTGGGATTGAAGGGCCACCGCCGCGTGAGCATCAAGGGCGGCTGGCTCCAGGTGGAGCAGCGCGGAGTCCCCGCGAGCGCCGCCGCGCTGGAGACGTTGCTCCGCGCACCGCACGACCTGACCCGCGCCATCACCGAGGCCGCGCCCGCGCTGCCCGCGTCGAACGCCGCGCTGCACGCGGAAGCGACGCTGGACGAAGAGCTGCCCGGCTCCGAGCACGCCTGAGCATCCGCCGCGCTCGGCCCGGCGTCAGGCCCGGCGACGCCGGGCGCGCAGTCCCAGCACGCCCAGCCCCATCCACACCGCCGGAGCCAGCGCGCTCGAGCCGCAGCCGCAGCTCCAGGGGTCGATGATGTCGTCCCCTTCGTCCCTATTTTCGGGGGGCCCACCATCCACCGCCGCTCCCGCGTCCGGACCGGGACCGTCCACGTACACGATGACCGGCTCCGCCTCGACCATGTGTCCCGCCGAGTCCGTCACGTGGACCTGGAGGACATGGCCTCCAGGAGTGAGCCCCGTGAGGTCCCAGTCGTTCACGGAATAGATGGGGCCCGGGCCCTCCTGGGTCGCCAGCGTCGAACCATTCACCCGGAACCACGCGCGCGCGCAGCCCACGTCATCGGTGCACTCACAGGAGAAGTCGGCCCGCGGCCCTGACAGCCGGGCGCCATTGAGCGGCGCGGTGATGCGCGCCACCGGAGGCTGATCCGGCCCCACGACGAGCCGGAAGGACAGCTCCGCATCGGGTTGCAGCCCATTGCTCGCCACCACCCCTACGTCCACCTCTCCCAGCTGGGAAGGCGTCCACGTGAGGTGGCCCAGCGCATCCAGGTTCATGCCCGGAGGCGCGGTGCGCAGGGAATACGTCGGCGCGGGCCGCCCCCGCGCGTGCACGGTGAGCCGATAGGGGAGGGCCACCACGGCCTGGGTGACAGGCACGGTGGTGAAGACCGGAGCCAGGGGGTCCTGATCCACTTCCGTCGCGAGGACGGTGCTCGGCTCCAGGCCCGGCGCGGACAGCGTGAAGGTGGCCGTGCCGTCCTCGTTGTCGGCATCCCTCGCGGCCGCCAGCACCACCTGCTGGGGCGCGCTCCAGGTGGCCGGCTCGAACGTGAGCGACGCCCCTTCCCGCACCGTGAGGTCCCCGTCGCCGTCCGTCCGCTCCACGGTGACGGTGAGCGGCGCACCCGGGTAGCGGGACAACGCCACGGTGAAGGACGCCGTGCCCTCTTCCACCACCCTCAGCGACGACACGAACAGCACGAGGTGCGCGGGGTCGGGGATGCCCGCCTCCGGCAAGGGGGTGGGAAGGGCAGGAGTCCCTGCCCACACGGGTAGGGACAGGCAGACCACGAGCCAGGGCAGGGACAGTCGTCGCATGCCCGCACCCTACTCCGGACGGCGGCCCTCACCCCACTCGCGCGAGCGCCTCCACGAACCGCTCACGCACGTGCGTGGCCAGCGCCGCGGAGTCCGGCCCGAAGCTCTCCGGCGGCAGCGCTGGCATCACCTTCACCGTCACGGTGGCACGAGGGCTCATCCACGGCCCGTCCCCATCCACCAGCTCCCGCGTGCCGCGCACCAGCACCGGCACCACCGGCACGTGCTCCTCCAGCGCCAGCTGGAACGCGCCGCGCTTGAACGGCAGCAGCTCCCCCGGTGAGTACGTGCCCTCCGGGAAGATGAGCACCGGGATGCCCCTGCGGAGCCACTTGCGGCACGGGCCCAGCAGCTGCTCCATGGACGTGGAGCTGCCGCGCACGATGGGCACGTAGCCCAGCAGCGTCATCATCCAGCCCACCAGCGGCGTGCGGAACAGCGACGCCTTCGCCACGAACTTGTACGGCGTGAACAACCCCATCACCGCCAGGATGTCCGCGAACGACTGGTGATTGACGACGTAGACGCACGGCCCCTTGGGCAACAGCTCCCGCCCCTCCACCCGCACGCGCCAGCCGGGTGAGGCGTGCAGCCACAGCCCGTAGCACCACCGGCACACCAGCACGTGCAGCCACTGGCGGTCGGGGTCCAGCGGGTACGCCACCACGAACAACACCGCGCCCAGCGTGAAGAGGATGGGCGCGGTGACGAGGAACAGCGCGAAGAACCACAGCGAGACGACGTAGCGCATGCGTGAGAAGAGGTCCGTTCAGCGCGAGGCCGGAGGCGTCATGTTCGCCGCGAAGTTCATCGCGTAGTTGATCTCCAGACCGCCGTCCACGACCAGCGTCTGGCCGTTCACGTACGCGGAGCCCTCCGAACACAGCCACTCAATGGGGCGGGCAATCTCATCCACGTGGGCCACGTGCCCCGCGGGCACCTGTTCCTGCACCTTCGCCTCCAGCGCGTCCCACGCGTCGCCCATGTAGAAGCGGCTGGAGTCCGTGTCGATGTAGCCCGGGTTGACCGCGTTGACGCGGATGCCCGTGCCGGTCAGCTCCGCGGCCAGGTACTTCACCATGATCTCCATGGCGCCCTTCATCGCGCCCAGCAGGCCATGGAACGGCAGCGGCATGCGCGAGTCCATGCCGGACACCGCCACGATGCGCCCCTTGCGCCCCGTCATCAGCGGCACCGAGCGCTGCGCGCCCAGGAGGAAGCTCTTCACCGTGACGTTGAAGGTCTTGTCCATCTGGTGCAGCTTCGTCTGCATCAGCGGCGTGAACACCGTGGACGCCGCGTTCGCGACGAACACGTCCAGCGCGCCAAACTCCTCCTGGATGACGTCGAAGACGCCGTGGAGGCTCGCGGGCTCCAGCTGGTCCGCGATGACCGTGCGGCAGCGCCGTCCCAGCGCCTCCACGTCCTTCGCCAACGACGCCGCGGCCTCCGCGTCCCGCCGGTACGTGGAGACGATGTCGTAGCCGGCTCGGGCCAGCCGCAGGGAGACCGCACGGCCCACGCCGCGCGAGCCCCCGGTGATGAGCGCCACGGGAGAAGTCGTCATGGCCTCCAGGAGTACCATGTTCCCAGCAAGCCGCTCACGCCCGGCCGCCCGCGCGCTCTCCGACGGAGCCTGGGAAGGCAGCCCGCGGGAAGCCCCACCTTCGAGGCAGGCAAGACGTCAGGCCCGCGTCATTCTCCTGCAATGCGCTTGCAGGCCCGCCAGATTAGCGCCTTAAGGTGCCCGGCGAACCTGGAGGGAGAACCGCATGGACGCGCAGGGAGTGCACATCGAAACCCATCCCCGTGAGGGCGAACCGGTGTTCAGCGCGGGCCGCCCGGACCCCTGCACCCTGGTCCTCTTCGGCGCCACGGGCGACCTGGCCGAACGCAAACTATTCCCCGCCCTCTTCGAGCTCGCCCGCTCCGGCCTGCTCCCGGACCACTTCGCCATCGTCGCCTTCAGCCGCTCCAAGCTGGAGGACGCCTCCTTCCGCGAGCACGTGAAGGAGGGCCTGAAGAAGTTCGCCCGCACGCAGCCCCTGGACGAAGCCGCCTGGAAGCGCTTCGCGGAGAGCATCGAGACCGCCTCTGGTGGCTATGACGACCCGGAGGCCTTCCAGCGCCTGGGCCAGAAGCTCCAGGACATCGCGAAGCGCCACAAGACGGGCGGCAACCAGCTCTATTACATGGCCACGCCGGCCTCCACGTTCCCGCAGATCATCAAGAGCCTCGCGGACGCGGACCTGCTCAAGCGCGAGGAGCAGCCCGGCCAGAAGCCCTGGCACCGGCTCATCATCGAGAAGCCCTTCGGCCACGACCTGGAGAGCGCGAAGAAGCTCAACAAGGAGCTGGGCGCGGTGCTGGACGAGAAGCAGATCTTCCGCATCGACCACTACCTGGGCAAGGAGACGGTGCAGAACATCCTGGTGTTCCGCTTCGCCAACGCCATCTTCGAGCCGCTCTGGAACCGCCAGCACATCGACCACGTGGAAATCACGGCGGCCGAGGCCATTGGCGTGGAGGGCCGCGGCGGCTTCTACGACGAGACGGGCGTCATCCGGGACATGGTGCAGAACCACCTGCTCCAGGTGCTGGCCCTGTGCGCCATGGAGACGCCGGTGTCCTTCGCCGCGGAGGACATCCGCGACGAGAAGAACAAGGTCTTCCGCGCGCTGCGCCCCATTGAAGGCGGCGACGTGCCCCAGCACGTGGTGGTGGGCCAGTACGAGGGCTACCAGGAGGAGAAGGGCGTGAAGAAGGGTTCGCGCACGCCCACCTACGTGGCCATGAAGATGAACATCGACTCGTGGCGCTGGCAGGGCGTGCCCTTCTACCTGCGCGCGGGCAAGAACCTGAAGAGGCGCCTGACGGAGGTGTCCATCCACTTCAAGTCGGTGCCCATCGGCCTGTTCAGCGGCGGCGGCGCCACGTGCCAGCGGCTCCAGCCCAACGTGCTCACGCTGCGCATCCAGCCGCATGAAGGCATCGCGCTGTCCTTCGAGTCCAAGATCCCCGGCGAGGACGTGAACATCGGCGGCGTCACCATGGACATGGACTACGCGGAGAGCTTCAAGAAGCCCGTGCCGGAGGCCTACGAGCGGCTGCTGCTGGACTGCATGCGCGGCAACGCCACCCTCTTCGCGCGCCAGGACAGCGTGGAGCAGGCGTGGGGCTACATCACGCCCATCCTCCAGGCGCTGGAGACGGAAGCGGGCGGCACCGTGCAGACGTACGCCAAGGGCAGCAAGGGCCCCGACGCCGCGGACGCGCTGCCCTCGAAGAACGGCCGGCGGTGGTCCACGCTATGAGCCAGCCCCTCATCGTCCCTTCGGAGCGGCTGACCCGCGAGGCCGCGGACTGGATGGCGCGCGAGCTGACGAAGGCGCTCGCGACGAAGGCCCGCGTGAGCCTGGCCCTTTCGGGCGGCAACACGCCCAAGCCCGCGTACCGGATGCTCGCGGACCACCAGCTCCCCTGGGAGCGCGTGGACGTGTACTTCGTGGACGAGCGCTTCGTGCCGCCGGACCACCCGGACAGCAACTACCTGCTGGTGAAGGAGTCGCTGCTCCAGCCGCTGAAGCTGCCGGACACGCAGGTGTTCCGCATGCAGGGCGAGCGCACGGACCGCGACGCCGCCGCGCGCGACTATGAGAAGACGCTGCCCGCGCGGCTGGACGTGGTGCTCATTGGCGTGGGCGAGGACGGCCACACCGCGAGCCTCATGCCCGGCCACCCTGCCCTCCAGGAGCGCACGCGGCGGGTGCTGGCGGTGGAGCAGAGCGCCAAGCCGCCGCCGTGGCGGATGACTTTGACGTTCCCCGTGCTCCAGGGCGCGGGGGCGGTGCTGGGGCTGGTGGCGGGCGAGGGCAAGCGGGACGCCATGCGGCGGGTGCTCGCGGGCGATATGTCCCTGCCCGCGGCGCACGTGACGAACACGCAGTGGATGTTGGATCCCGCCGCCCACGGGTGAGGCGGCCCTCTGGAGGGAACGATGAGCACACAGACGAAGCCGGCGCAGTTCGGCGTGGCGGGCATGGGCGTCATGGGCGCCAGCCTGGCCCTCAACATCGCGGACCACGGCTTCCGCGTCGCCGTATGGGACCGCCACCCGGAGAAGATCCAGCAGGTCCAGCAGGAGAACCCGAAGCAGGACCTGCAGGGCTTCCCGGAGCTGGAGAAGTTCGTCGCCGGCCTGGAGCGCCCGCGCCGCATCCTCCTGATGATCACGGCCGGCGCTCCCGTGGACGAGATGATGGGGCGGCTGTTCCCGCTGCTGTCGCCCGGCGACGTCATCATGGACGCGGGCAACTCCTGGTACCTGGACACGCGCCGCCGTGAGGCCCTGTGCAAGGAGAAGGGCTTCCACTTCCTGGGCATCGGCGTGTCCGGCGGTGAGGAGGGCGCGCGCAACGGCCCGTCCATCATGCCCGGCGGTCCCAAGGACGCGTACGCGCTGGTGCAGCCGGTGCTGGAGGCCATCGCCGCGCGCAGCGAAGAGGGCCTGTGCGTCACCCACGTGGGCCCGGAGGGCGCGGGCCACTTCGTGAAGATGGTGCACAACGGCATCGAGTACGCGGACATGCAGCTGCTCGCGGAGACGTACGACGTGCTCCACCGCGGCCTGGGCCTGGACACCGCGACGCTGGCCGACCTGTTCTCCAAGTGGAACGAGGGCATCGCGGAGTCGTTCCTCCTGGAGACCACCATCAAGGTGCTGCGCAAGCGCGACCCGGAGACGGGCAAGCCGCTGGTGGACCTGGTGCTGGACAAGGCCGGCCAGAAGGGCACGGGCAAGTGGACGGTGCAGGTGGCGCTGGACCTGGGCGTGCCGGTGCCCTCCATCGCGGCCGCGCTGGACGCGCGCAACCTGTCCTCGCGCAAGGACGAGCGCGTGGCCGCGAGCAAGCAGCTCCACGGCCCCGCCATCTCCCTCTCCTCGGAGGAGAAGAAGGAGCTGGCGCAGTGGGCGCACGACGCGCTCTACGCGGCGCGCGTGGTGACGTACGCGCAGGGCATGCGGCTCATCCAGGCGGCGTCGGACGAGTACAAGTGGGGCGTGTCGCTGGCGGAGATGGCGCGCATCTGGCGGGGCGGCTGCATCATCCGCGCGAAGCTGCTCACCCCGCTGCGCGAGTCCTTCCAGCAGCAGTCCACGCTGCCGAATCTCATGGTGTCCGAGGCGTTCGCGCCGGTGCTCAACAAGATGGCCCCGGCGTGGCGCAAGCTCGTGGGCGCCGCGACGAGCGCGGGCATCCCCGTGCCGGTGTTCAGCAGCAGCCTGGCGTACATGGACAGCTACCGCAGCCCGGAGCTGCCGCAGAACCTCACCCAGGCCCAGCGTGACGCGTTCGGCGCGCACACGTACCAGCGCCGGGACAAGCCCGACGCAGGCTTCGTGCACTCGGACTGGCTGAAGTAGTCCCCTGCCCCGCCTGCGCGCCGCCTACTTCGCCGCCTACTTTCTTTGGGTGGCGCGCAGCTCGGCGCGGCGGATCTTCCCGCTCACCGTCTTGGGAAGCTCCGTGACGAACTCAATCTCGCGCGGGTACTTGTAGGGCGCCGTGGTCTTCTTCACGAAGTCCTGGAGCTCCTGCGCGAGCTCCGGTGACGGCGTGTGCCCCGGCGTGAGCAGGACGTACGCCTTGATGCGCTGGCCAATCTTGTCGTCCGGCACTCCGATGACGGCGGACTCCGCCACCGCCGGGTGCTCAATCAGCGCGGACTCCACTTCAAACGGGCCCACGCGGTAGCCGGACGTCTTGATGACGTCGTCGGAGCGCCCCACGAACCACAGGTAGCCGTCCGCGTCGCGCACCGCGCGGTCGCCGGTGACGTACCAGTCCCCCCGGCTGCTGGCGGCGTTGGCCGCGTCGTCGTGGAGGTAGCCCGCGAACAGGCCCACCGGCCGCTCCGGCTTCACGCGCACCGCGATGTCGCCCTCCTGCCCGTCCGCGACCTCGTTGCCGTGTTCGTCGATGACGCCCACCGTGAAGCCCGGGGACGGCTTGCCCATGGAGCCCACGCGCGGCTCCATCCCGGGGAAGATGCCCACGATGACCACCGTCTCCGTCTGGCCGTAGCCTTCCCGGATGTGCAACCCGGTGGCCTCCTTCCACGTCTGGATGACCTCCGGGTTGAGCGGCTCGCCCGCGCTCAGGGAATGGCGCAGCGAGGACAGGTCCACCGCCTTCAGGTCCTGGAGCACCAGCGCGCGCCACGCGGTGGGCGGCGCGCAGAAGGTGGTGACCTTCTCGCGCTCCAGCACCTTCAGGAAGGCCACGGGGTCGAACCGGCCGCGGAAGTCATGGACGACGTTGCACGCGCCCACGCTCCACGGGCCAAAGAGCTTGCCCCACGCGCACTTCGCCCAGCCGGTGTCGCTGAGCGTGAGGTGCCGGTCCTCCGGCGTCAGGTCCAACCAGTAGCGGCCGGTGATGAGGTGCCCCTGGCCGTAGCTGGACTGCGTGTGCAGCACCATCTTCGGCATGCCGGTGGTGCCGGACGTGAAGTAGATGAGCAGCGGATCATCCGAGCGCGTGGGCGGGAACGCCGTCGCCTGGGATTCCGCCAGCGCCTCCGGCACGTAGCGCGTCCACGGCGAGGGCGCGTCGCCGGTGGTCACCCACGTCGTCACGCCGGGGGCCTGCCCCAGCACGCCCTCGAAGCGGTCCAGGCAGCTGCCGTCGGTGAGGACGGCCTTCGCGCCGGAGACCTCCAGCCGGTAGCGGATGTCCTTGGCGGTGAGCATGGGCGTACCGGGCATGAAGACGATGCCCGCGCGGATGCAGCCCAGCACCAGGAACCACCACTCCGGCACGCGCGGCATCAGGATGAAGGCCCGGTCGCCGCGCTTCAGGCCCAGCCCGGTGAGGAAGCGCGCCGCGTGCAGCGAGCGCTCCTTCAGCTCCTGGAAGCTGAAGCGCTGCGTGCGGCCGGACTCGTCGGACCACTGGAGCGCGGGGGCCTGGGGCCGCTCGGCCGCGTGCCGGTCGATGACGTCCGTGGCGAAGTTGAAGTGCGCCGGCCGCTCCCACCGGAAGTCACGGCGGGTGGACGCGTAGTCGGCGGAAGCGCGGGGCGGGGACTCGGGCATGGGCGGCTCCTGGGGAGTTCCGGCAACCCCAGCAGCCTGTCACGTCATCCCGAGCGGTGAGGCGAAGCCCCGTGCGCAAGCGCCCGGTGGTGGACGCTCGCACGCACGGGGGAATCCGGGGTGCTTCAGCGGGCGGCGGCGCGCAGCTCTTCGGCCAGCTTGCGCGCTTCGTCGCTCCAGCCCTTCTCACCCAGCGCGGCCACCTGGTCGAAGTCGCGCGCGGCGCGCTCTTCCTGGTGCAGGGCGCGCAGCGCGAGCCCGCGGTTCCACAGCGCCTGCGGATTGCGCGGATCCGCGCGCACCACCGGGTCCAGCAGCGCCAGCGCGTCCTGGTAGCGGCCGTCCTGCAGCGCCACCACCGCCAGGTCGCTGTCGCGCGCCAGCGACGCGGGCTCGCGCGCCAGCACCGCCTGCGCCTGCTGCCACTGGCCGTGCAGCACGTAGGCCGCGACGATGCCGCGGAAGTCCTTGCGCTCCTCCATCTCCGCCAGCGGACGCAGCGGCAGGGTGCCCTTCCCGGCCTCCGCGCCGTCCGCGCCACCGCGCATGGGGCTGTAGCGGCGCCACTGATCCGCGCGCGGATCCGACAGGCGGGCCTCCAGCTCGCGGGTGGTCTGGTTCTCCAGGAAGACGACCGCCGGCACTTCGGTGTCGGTCATCATGCGCGGCACGAAGATGGCGCAGAGGCTGGCGGCCATGGCCAGCGGCGCCACCACGCGCGCATTGCGGCGCACCCACGCGCCCAGCGCCACCACGTTGCCCTCCGGCTTCGCCGCCGGCGCCTCCACCACGCCCGTGCCCAGGGCCCGTGCCGCCAACAGCTCCAGCTGGAGCAGGTCCCGCAGGCCGCCCTCGCACGCGGCACAGCGCGGCAGGTGGTTGCGGAATCCTTCGGCGTCGGACTCGGACAGCTCACCGTCCATGAAGAGGTGCAACCGGGTGCAATGCGCGTTCATGACTGGACTCCCCGCTCCCGAGCCACGGCGACGCTCGGAAGCAGCAGTTCCCTCAGGTCCCGGCGCGCCAGCGTCAGCCAGCTGCCCACGGTTCCCACGGGAACGTTGAAATGTTCGGCGATGGCCTGATAGCGGCGGCCCTCGGCGTGAAGCTTGTACGCGTCCCGCAGGTGCGGCTTGAGCTGCTCGATGGCCGCCTGGAACGCGTCGTTGCCGACGAGCTCCCAATTCTCCTGGTCCCCGCCCCCCGTCGCCGGCAGGTCGTGCACCAGCGCCAGGTGCGGCAGCCCCCGGTTCTCCGTGCGCTGCCGGCGGCAGTGGTCCAGGAACCGGTTGGTCATGGTCGTGCACAGCCACGCCGCGCACGCCGCTTCCGTCCGGTCCTTCAGGTGGCCGTACTCCGGCAACGCCCGCTCGAAGGCCTCCTGGACCAGGTCTTCCGGGTCCAGGACGCCGCGGGCGCACAACCGCCGCGCCACTGCCAGCAGGCTGGGCCGGTGTCGCTGGATGAACGCCTCGAAGTGGCGCTTTTCCCGGTTGAAGAGGTTGGCCATGACACAAGGCCCCGAAGTGACTGGTGGGCTTTCCTGACTAAAGACGCCAAGCGGTTCGTTTCTTGAGAGAAAAATGCCCGGAAGGGCAGCCAGGCCCGCCCGGCAGGAGCCTCAGCGGGCCCCTTCGCCCCCCTCCAGGAGGGGAGGAACCGACGGCGGCGGCAGCGGGCGGCGCTGGCGCGGGGCCCGATCACGGCACGTGGGGTACGAATTCTTCACGTGCGGGGCACTGGTGTCCGGCTCGAAGGCACCGGGGGAAACGGACGACACGTCTCCGGAAGTCATGGGGTCTTCTTCTCCTGCTACGAGGGGAGCCCTGCGTAAACCGAGGCTGGGTGGATTGGGACTGTGGGGCCGTCCATAACATGGACGGCCCTCCCGGAAGCAGGGGCCCCCCGGCCCATGCCTCCAAGGATTTCAAGGAGTTCCGAATGAACGAAGACACGTCCCAGCTGCGGCCGGAGTGGCGGCAATGGCTGGCGGAGAACCTGGCCCTGGGGGTGACGGAGGAGGACGTACAGAAGATCCTGGTGTCGTCGGGTGTGGACCCCGCCCTGGCGCGGGCGGAGGTGGCGGCGGTGGGCGCACACCCGTACTTCCGGGCCTGCCGACAGGTGGCCCGGCACTTCGGCTGGATGGAGTCGCTGATGGACGTCTACAGCGCGCTGCGGGCCCAGGACGGGGGCCAGAAGCTGGAGGTGCGCCAGGGGGTGACGCCCGAGGAGTTCTTCCAGCGCTACTACTTCGGCCACCGGCCGGTGGTGCTGCGCGGGATGATGGCGGACTGGCCCGCGCTCCAGCGCTGGTCGCTTTCGTACTTCCGCGAGCGGCTGGGGAGCGTGGAGGTGGAGGTGATGACGGGCCGCGACGCGGATCCGGAGCACGCGGCCTTCCAGGATCGGCACCGCGCGCGGATGCCGTTCTCCGACTTCCTCACCCTGCTGGAGAAGGGGGCGCGGACGAACGACTACTACATGGTGCCGCGCAACGAGAACTGGCGGCAGGGCGGACTGTCGCCGCTGCGCGAGGACCTGCGGGCCCCGGCGGGCCTCATTGAACCGGACCTGCGCGAGGACATGCTGACGCTGCTCCTGGGGCCCGCGGGCACCGTCACCCCGCTGCACCACGACAACATGAACATCCTGCTGGGGCAGGTGATGGGCCGCAAGCAGGTGCGGCTGGTGCCGTCCTTCGAGCGTCACCGGGTGTACCCGCACCGGGGCACCTTCAGCCACGTGGACGCGGACGCGCCGGACCTCACCCTCCATCCCCTCTACGCCGAGGCCACGGTGCTGGAGGCGGTGCTGGAGCCCGGGGACATGGTGTTCCTGCCCGTGGGCTGGTGGCACTGGGTGAAGGCGCTGGACGTGAGCGCCAGCGTCACCTTCCACCACTTCCGTGTGCCCGGCGGTAACACGCACCTGGAGCCCCCCCTCTGAAACCTGCGCCACGTCACTCCGCGTTTTCGACCAGCAGCACGAAGCGCGTCCACCCGGCCCGGGAGTCGCGGGAAAGCCACGCCTGGCGCTCGTCGCGCAGCGCGATGGCGGCGGGCGTACCGGCGTGGATGCGCCGGCGCACGCCGTCGAAGAAGCGGCCCGCCGCGTCCGGGATGTCCACGGTGGAGGCCAGCACCGCCCTGGCGCCCGAATCAATGAAGGCCGCCGGCAGGCTGAAGGGCTCCGTGCTCTGGAGGGCCGTGGTGCGGCCCGCGCTGCACGCGGCCAGGAACACGGTGGGCGCTCCGGTGAGCCGGTGCTCGCGCACCACGTCCGCGGTGAGCGCGTAGCGGCCGTTGACCTCCGGGGACAGCACCACCAGCGAGGCGCCGGAGAGCGTGGGGTCGGTGATGCCGTGGGCGTGGATCTCGATTTCCGTGGCGTCCGCCATGCGCGCCAGCACGCGCGAGGGCGTGGCGTCCGAACCGGACAGCACGTCCGGCGGCGCGCCGCCGGGCTCCGCGTCCGGCGTCCACGCGGGCAGCCGGGGCAGCTGAAGGAGCGACGGCGTCTCCACCCCCGCCACCACCAGGCGGCGCGTGGCCGAGGGCGCCGGGCGCGGACCGCTGACGCGGCCCAGCCGGAAGCTCCACGCCAGCTCCGAGGGCAGCAGGTCCGTCCGCCCGAAGACCGGGGCCCACGCGAGCACGTCCACGCGCTCGCAGCTGGCGAGCGTCTGGCGCAGCGCCTCCGGCACCATCCGGGACGAATCCGCGTGGGCGAAGGCCACCTTGCGCGAGGCATCGTAGTGGCCCTTCACCTCGCCCTTGGGCCCCAGCGCGACCAGCACGGTGCGCTCCGCGTGGACGCTGGCGGCCAGCGCGCACCGGGTGGGCACGGGCGTGCCCAGCTGCGCGGCCATCAGCGCCACCACCTTGGGGAACTCTCCCGCGCGGCCCGCGTCCGTCGCCAGCGACGAGTAGCCGAGCGCCCACGCCTCGCGCGCCAGCGCGTCCCCGCGCGGCAGCGCATCCGCCTGGGCGATGGTGTCGCGCAGCAGCGACTCGCCCCGGGCGCGGTCCTGGTCCAGCAGGAAGCGGCCTTCCAGGTAGCGGCTGTAGACCCGGTCGCTCCGCGCGATGACCGGCCCCGCCCCCATGTTGGCGGAGATGGCCTGCATCCACGCCGCGTCCTGGGGACCGGAGTTCGTGCGCGTCAGCTCCGCGAGCGTCGCGCCGAACATCGGGTCCATCGGGTTGTCGGTGCACGCGGCGGCGAGGTCCAGCTCGCGCCGGGCGGCTTCGGGCCGCAGGTCCTGGTAGAGCAGGTGCGCCAGCTGCACGTGGGGCCAGGCGCAGCTGATGGAGGCCCCGCGGACCATCCACTCCTCCAGGTACGCGCGGGCGCTGCCCAGGTCGTTGCGGGAGCGCGCCACGTGACTGAGGATCTCCAGGGCGTTGAGCTCCAGGTCCCACTCGCGCAGCTGACGGGCGCCCGCCCACAGCTGGCGTGCGTGCTGCTCCGCCTCGGAGACGCGCTGCATGTCGCCGTAGAACATGGCCAGCCGCCGCTCCAGCTCCAGGCAGCGCACCGACAGCG
This sequence comes from Corallococcus aberystwythensis, assembly GCF_003612165.1. Taxonomy (GTDB): domain Bacteria; phylum Myxococcota; class Myxococcia; order Myxococcales; family Myxococcaceae; genus Corallococcus; species Corallococcus aberystwythensis. The sequence goes on from NZ_RAWK01000018.1 coordinate 31,486, forward strand.
TCGTCTCGCGGCAGCGCTGGAGCGCGCCGAAGTAGCGCTGCTCGGCCTTCCACCACGCGCCCTCCGAAACCTCCTTGCGCGCCTGGTCGCGCTCCGCGACGGCCATGAACCACGGGTCGTTCGTCCGCTGGATGCGCGTGAGCGTGTCCTGGAGGTCGCGGGTGGCGTTGCCGCGGGTGCGCAGCAGGGCGCCCAGGTAGATGTCGTCGTCACCGGACAGCCGCGCCTTGTCCAGGAGCGCATCCGGGATGCCGTGGCCCGCCCGCAGGGAGTCCGCGTACTGCTGCGCCAGCGCACCCCGGCGGGAGAAGTCGCGCTTCGCCACGCGCTGCACGTAGTCCGTGAGCACGCTGCCGCCATGGAGCCGGTCCAGCTCCTTCGCCAGCGGCAGCAGCGCCTGCGCGCGCTCCTTCGACGCCGCGGTGCGCACCACGTCATAGAAGACGCCGCGCACGGTGCCGGGCATCTGCCGGGCCGCGTCCATGGGCAGGGGTGCCCGGGGGTCCGCCACCAGGGCCAGCGTCGCGTCACGCGCGGCCTTCCACTGACGCTGGCGCTCCAGCGTGGCCTCGCGCAGGGTCAGCGCCTGGGCATGGGCTTCACGCCCCCAGCCCTGCTCGTTGCGCTTCGCCACCTGCTCGAAGAGCTCCGACGCGCGCAGCGTCAGCCCCATCTCCCGGAACACCAGCGCGCGGTTCCACAGCGCCTGCGTCAGGCCGGGCTTCGCGGCGAGCGCACCGTCCAGCAGGCGCAGCGCCCGTTCGTGGTCCCCCCGCGCGAGCGCCACCGCAGCCAGGTCGCTGTCGCGCTCCGGCGAGGCCGGCGTGCGCTCCAGGAACGGTGCCGCCTGGTTCCACTCGCCCTCCAGGGCATACGCCGCCGCGATGCCGCCCCAGTCCTCCTGGGCCTCCATGCGGGCGAGCGGGCCCAGGGGCATCGGCTCGGCGGGCACCGGGCAGCCGCCCGCGGGCGCGCGTGAGCGGTAGCGGTCCGCTTCCGGGTGCGTGAGGCGGGCCTCGATGCGGGCCGCCGCCCGGCGGTCCGTCCAGAAGGTGTCGGGAACGGACGGTGGCTGCGCCCGGGGCTTCAGGGCCGCGACGCCGCCCGCCAGGAGGGGGATGGCCAGTGCCAGCGCCCAGAGACTCTTCTTCGCCGGCTTCACCATGCGGTCCCCTCGGGCGTTTCCCCCCAGCCGCCCTTCCGGGACGTTCTACACCAACCTCCGACGAACGCCGACCTGACCCGGCCCCCTGCCTCCAGGCGTCCCATGACGCGGTGGGCAGCAAGGCGGTGGGAGAACAGGCGCATCGGATGTTTTGGGTGACGCACGCACAAATAGACGGCCTGCTCCGCCGATCTTGAAAAAAGGCCCCACTTCCCACGTCCGATGCGAGAGGGGGACGGGACGCCGGGCCGTCAGGTTGTTGGGGGGATGACGCCCGGGGGCTCGGCTGCCCGGCCGCTTTCGCGGGATGGTTTGAGCGCCCGCATCCGCCCGGAATCACGCGCTTCGGCATGCCTGGGGAAGTGACGTGCGGCAGGCCCCCGTCTGCCTCATGCCCCAGCAGGCACCCCGACGAGCGCGCGTGCGGCTGGGGGTTGGCAGGCGGGACGAGGCGGGAAGGCTTTTTCCCCGCCACGTGTCCTCGTGGCCCAACCCGGACCGAAAGGACCCCTGTTTGAAGCGACTCCTTCAGCTCGTTGCCGCCGCCTCCCTGATGCCGGCCCTTGCTTCCGCCAGCATCATCTGGAAGGGCGACTTCGAGACCGGCAACACGTCCCAGTGGACGCGGCAGCAGAGTGTTGCCAACAGCCGCTTGCAGGTCGTAACGGATGTGGTGCGTGACGGCAGGTACGCCCTCAAGGCCACGGTGAAGCAGGGCGATGATCCCATCAACGCCAGCGGCAACCGCAACGAGCTGCTCTACCTGACCCACGAGACGCAGGGGAAGGAGTACTACTACAAGTGGAGCACGCTCTTCCCGTCGAACTACCCGGTCCATGACTCGTGGCAGGTCATCACCCAGTGGCACCAGGAGGGCTGCTGTGGCTCTCCGCCGCTGGAGTTCTTCGTGCGCGGGGACAAGATCAACCTGCGCGTGGGCGGCAACACCACGCCCGTGCTGTGGCAGACGTCCATCAACAAGGGCAACTGGCACGACTTCGTGCTGCACGTGAAGTGGTCCTCGGACAAGAAGGCCGGCTTCGTGGAGCTGTGGCACAACGGCCAGCACGTGCTGCCCAAGACGTACGGCGCCAACCAGTTCGGCAAGGACCTGAACTACCTGAAGATGGGTCTGTACCGCGACGACGCCATCAAGCCCGAAGGGTTCATCTACCACGACGGCTTCACCATGGCGACGACGCTCGAGGACGTGATGCCGCCCGCGCCCGCGCCGGTGGAGGAGCAGCCCGCGCCCACGCCCGTGCCGGATGACACGACCATCCCGAACGACACGACGCCGGACACCACCACCCCGTCCCCCATCGTGGAGACCCCTGCGACGCCCGCGCCGCAGCTGCCCACCACCCAGCTGCCCTCCGTGGGCGGGCAGACCCCCGGCACCAGCACCCCCGTGTCCAACAACCCCAACGGCCTGCCGAACACGGGCGACGCCGCCATGGCGGGAGGCTGCAGCACCTCCGGCACCTCCGGCACCCTGCCCTTCGCGGGCGCCCTGCTGATGCTGGGTGCTGTCGCGCTGCGCCGCCGCCGGGCCCCCGCCCGCGCGCTGGCCCGCCGCGCGAAGCGCTGACTTCCGCCCGTCATCGAAGCAAGTTCCCAGGCCCGGTGCGTCCTTGTGACGCACCGGGCCTTCTTGTTTCCTGGGACTTTGTTCGACAGCACAAAAATGTCAGAGAATTTAAGCATTCCTTGAATTGATTGACCTTCAGGGCTCCATCGGGTTTGGCTCCGGGCTCCCCCGCAGCACGAAAGGTAGGACCCGATGAAGCGGACCTCCGGTCTGTTCTCCACCGCGACGGCGCTGTTCGCTGGCGCCACGCTGAGCATCGTCCCCTCGGCCGCGTTGGCGGCCCCCTCCCAGGCGGAAGCGGCGCTGGCGCACGACGTGTCGCCGGACCTGCTCTTCGCGATGCAGCGGGACCTGGGCCTGACGGCGGACGGCGCGAAGCAGCGGCTGGCGTCGGAGGCGGCGGCGGTGCGCGTGGAGGGAGCGCTGCGCGCGGAGCTGGGCGAGCGCTTTGGCGGCGCGTGGATGAACGCGGAGGGAAGCCAGCTGGTGGTGGGCGTCACGACGGACGCGGACGCGGACGCCGTGCGCCGCGCGGGGGCGGTGCCGCGGAAGGTGAAGTACACGCAGGCGCAGCTGGAGGCCGTGAAGGCCCAGCTGGACAGCCATGCCCGGACGGCGGGCCGCACCGTGCACGCCTGGTACGTGGACGTGGTGACGAACAGCGTGGTGGTGCTGACGCAGGACTCCGCGCTGACGGGCGGCACGGACTTCGTCGCGAAGGCGGGCGTGAAGCACGCCGCGGTGCGCACGGTGCCGTCGCGCGAGGAGTTCAAGCCGGTGTACGACCTGCGCGGCGGTGACGCGTACTACCCGGGCAACGCGCGCTGCTCCATCGGGTTCCCGGTGGCGGGCGGCTTCGTGACGGCGGGCCACTGCGGCGGGCCGGGCACGACCACCAGCGGCAGCGGCGTGGCGCAGGGCACGGTGGTGGCGGCCAGCTGGCCCGGCAACGACTACGCCTGGGTGCGCACCAACGGCAACTGGGTGTCGCAGCCGTGGGTGAACAACTACGCGGGCGGCAACGTGCTGGTGCAGGGCTCGCAGGAGGCGGGCGTCAACGCGTCCGTCTGTCGCTCGGGCTCCACCACCGGCTGGCGCTGCGGCGTCATCACGGGGAAGAACGTCACGGTGAACTACTCGGCGGGCCCGGTGTACGGCCTCACTGGGTCCAGCGCGTGCGCGGAGGGCGGTGACTCCGGTGGCTCGTGGCTGTCCGGCAACCAGGCGCAGGGCGTGACGTCCGGCGCGGGCGGCAACTGCACCTCCGGCGGCAACACCGTCTTCCAGCCGCTCATCCCCATCCTGAACGCCTACGGCCTGTCGCTCACCACGTCCGGCGGTGGCGGCGCGGGCAGCCCCATCATCGGCCTGGCGAACAAGTGCATCGACGTGCCGAACTCCAACACGGCGGACGGCACGCGCCTGCAGCTGTGGGACTGCAACGGCACCAACGCGCAGAAGTGGTCCTTCATGTCGGACGGCACCGTGCGCGCCTTCGGCAAGTGCATGGACGTGGCCTGGGGCTCCAGCGCCAACGGCACGGCCATCCAGCTGGTCGCCTGCAACGGCAACCCGGCGCAGCAGTTCGTCCTCTCCGGCGCGGGGGACCTGGTGAACCCCCAGGCCAACAAGTGCGTGGACGTGACGGGCGGCAACTCCGCCAGCGGCACCCCGCTGCAGCTGTGGGAGTGCAACGGCACCAGCGCGCAGAAGTGGCGCCGGTAGTCACGCCGCGGTCCTGCTGAAATGAAGAAGCGCGGGCCCCCAGCACACCGGGGACCCGCGCTTTGTCGTTTCCAGCGTCCGCGTTGCTAGTGCGCGCCTTCCACCTTCACCTTGGGGTCCGCCTTCTGGAGCATGGCCACCAGGACGAGGGCGCAGACGAACAGCGCGGCGAGGATGAGGAAGTTCGCGTTGAAGGCCCGCACCAGCGCCTGCGCGTTGATGCGCTGGCCCAGGAGGCCATAGGCGGCGCCCGTGGGGTTGAGCACGCCCTTCGCGGCCATGGCCCCCGTCAGCTGGGAGACCTGCTCCTGGGCCACCTGCCCGTAGACGTCCACGTGCGAGGTGATGGCGGTGACGTTGGCCTGGGTGGAGCGGCTGAGCGCGCTGCTCATCCACGCGGTGCCAATGGAGCCGCCCAGCTCGCGGGTGAGGTTGAAGAGGCCCGCCGCGTTGCCTCGCTGCTCCGGGCGCAGGTTGCTGAGCGCCATCACCGACAGCGGCACGAAGATGAAGCCCAGGGAGCAGGCGCGGATGAACACCGGCGTGATGAGGGTGATTTCATCCACGCGCGTGGTCAGGTGGCCGTTGGTCCACAGGGACAGGCTCACGCCCACGACGCCGAAGGCGATGAGGAAGCGGCCATCCACCTTGCCGCCGAACTTGCCGATGAGCGGCATCAGGAGGACCTGGATGGCACTGCCCTTGAGGAAGATGAGCCCGATGTCCAACGCCTCGTAGCGCATCACGGAGCCGCAGAAGAGGCTGAAGAGGAACGAGCCGGAGAACAGCGCCGTGCCCACGAGGAAGTTCACCCCCGTGGCCGCGGAGTAGGAGCGGTTGGCGAACACGCGCAGGTCCACCACGGGACTGGGGGTCTCCAGTTCGTGGACCACGAAGGTGATGAGCGCGATGCCCGCGATGACCGCCAAGAGCGTGATGAGTCGGCTGTCGAACCAGTCCTCGCGGTGGCCCTCCTCCAGCACGTACTGGAGGCAGGCCATGCCCACCGCCAGGAGCGCGATGCCGTTCTTGTCCACCTTCTCCGTGGACGGCTCGAAGTGGGGCTGCTCGATGGAGCGCCACGCCATGTACGCGGCGAAGAGGCCCACCGGCACGTTGATGAGGAAGATCCAGTGCCAGCTGGCCGCTTCAATGAGGAGGCCGCCCACGGTGGGCCCCAGCAGCGGGCCCGTCACGGCGCCCAGGCCGAAGAGGGCGCCCGCCATGCCGTGCTCCTCGCGCGGGTAGCGGGCGAAGAGGATGGCCTGGGACGTGGGGATGATGGCGCCGCCGCCCATGCCCTGGAGGATGCGGAAGGCCACCAGCGAGGGCAGGTTCCACGACAGGCCGCACAGCACGCTGGCCACCGTGAAGAGGATGATGGAGAAGGTGAAGTACTTCCGGTAGCCGAAGCGGCGCTGCAGCCAGCCCGTCATCGGGATGACCACCACGTTGGCCATCATGTAGCCCGTGGACACCCAGGCGATCTGATCCAACGGCGTGCCGAAGCTCGCGCGGATGTCGCTCAGGGCCACGTTGACGATGGAGATGTCCAGCACGGACATCAGCGCCGCGGCCATGGCCGCGATGGTGATGCCCGTCTTGGAACCTTGGATGACGTCGCGGCGTGCGTCCACGGTGGGTTACTCCGCCTTCCGGGTGTCCACCGCCGCGGTCTTCTGGGGCTCGGCTTCCGCGCCTGTGTCCACGGTGACGTAGGCGCTCATGCCGGGCTTGATGGGCAGCGCCTTCAGGTCGCCGTCGAAGCGGATGAGCACGGGGATGCGCTGCACGACCTTCACGAAGTTGCCGGACGCGTTGTCGGGGGGCAGCAGGGCGAAGCGCGCGCCGCTGGCGCCCGCGAGGCTGTCCACGTGGCCCTTGAAGGAGTGCCCGCCGAACGCGTCCACGTCCACCTCCACCGGCTGGCCCGGACGCATCTCACCGACCTGGTCCTCCTTGAAGTTGGCGACGACCCAGATGTCGTTCTGCGGAACGACGGCCATCAGCGGGCGCTCCGGGCCCACCATCTGCCCCACCTCCACGGTGCGGCGGCTGACCACGCCGTCCACCGGGGCGCGCACCTGCGCGTAGGACACGTTGAGCTCCGCGAGCGTCAGCGCGGCGCGCGTCTGCTTGAGGCGGGCCTCGGCGAGCTTCAGCGCGGCCTGCGCGGCCTGCACCTGCACGGGGGCCGTCTCCGCGGCGGAGAGCTTGCCCTGCGCGGCCTCCAGGCCACCGGAGGAGCTCGTGATGCCTGCCTCGGTGGAGGTCAGGCGCGCGCGGGACTGGTCCAGGGCGGCCCTGGCCTGATCATAGGAGGCCTGACGGGCGTCCAGGTCCGCCTGGGCCACGGCGCCCTGCTCGCGCAGCTGCTTGATGCGGCCCAGGTCCGTCTCCGCCAGCTTGAAGCGCGCCTCGGACGCGACCACGTCCGCGCGGGCTTGATCCAACGCGGCCTTGGAGGAGCTGATGCCGCTGGAGGCCTGGGTGACGCCGGCGCGGGCCTGGCGCAGGTTGGCGCCCGCGTTGGCCTCCGTGAGGGTGAGCTGCGCCTGGGCGTTGGACAGCTGGGCCTCCGCGCTCATCACGTCCGCGCGGGCGACCTCCAGGCGCGCGTCCAGGTCCGCGTGGTCCAGCTCCACCACCACGTCGCCGGCCTTCACCACCTGGTTGTCATGCACCAGCACGCGGGCCACCTGTCCGGACACGCGCGGCGACACGTTGGCGATGCGGCCTTCGACCTGCGCGTCGTCGGTGGACTCGTGGCCGTGGTTGAGGAGGAAGCGCGCGCCCCCGCCCAGCACCGCCACGCCCACGAGGATGGGCAGCACCTGCCTGGCGCGGGAGCGCTTCGCGGGCTTCGTGGCGGCGGGGGCGTCGGTGGAGGGAGCGGCTTCCAGTGCAGGGGCGGTACGGGTCGTCATGGTTGTTGCTCGGAACGGCTGTGGAAGATGGGGTGTGGGGAGGCTGCTCAGGGGTCCCGCAGGGCGGGGATGCCGGAGGACACCTTGGCGAGCAGGGCGCGAAGGGTGTCCCGCTCATCGAGGCTCAAGGGAGCCATGAGCGCGGCGATGCGGCGGTAGTGGTCGGGCATCATGCCCAGGATGAACTCGCGGCCCTTCGAGGTGAGGTGCACGGAGTACATGCGCCGGTCCTCGGGGTGGTCCGTGCGGGAGATGAAGCCGTCCTTCTCCAGCGTGTCCAAAAGGCCGGTGATGGTCGCGCGGCTGCACCGCGACAGCTCCGCGAGGTCCGCGGGGCGCAGCGTCTCCCCCGCGTCCTCCGCCGCGAAGAGCTGCACCAGCACGACGAAGCGCCCGTGGGACACCCCATGCCGCGCGAAGTGCGCCTCGTAGGCTTCGGTCAGCTCATTGGAGAGCCGGAGCATCGTCAGGCACGTCTCGATGGCGCTGGGGTCGAGAGCGGGGAAGCGTTTGGCCAGCTGCTTCAGCCGCTCGTACCGGGGCACGAGCTTCATCGGCGTGGCGTTTCTAGGACGAGGAGGAGCCAAGACGAGGCATCTAGTAAGGCCCCTAACGATTTTGCGCAAGTCGTTTCGTCGCCTGACTAAATCCGCGATTCTCCGGACGGGGAGTGGACCTTCTGGCTACTCGACAGGGGCTTCCAGCAGGAGGACGGCGCGCAGCTCCGGGTGACGTTCCTGGAGGGAGCGCACGGCGCGCAGGTCGAAGGACTGCACGTCCGCCCGCCAGGTGAGCCCGGCCTCCTGGATGACCCCGGCGACCGCGTCGCCATGGGCCAGGGTGACGTCGGTCTTCGGGGACGTCCGTTTGAGTTCCACATTGAAGCGGACGCGGTGGGCATTCCGGGCGCGGAGCGGATCACGGGCTTCGTGCGCGGCGTCCGCCTGGTCCGCGGCGAAGGCGAACACCTGGCGCAGGGTGGGGACGGTGTAGGGGGCCGGGAGTCCCGCGCGGGCGGCGAACGCGACGGCCTCCGGCGAGCTGGCGCGGTCGTTCGTCTGTTCCGGGCGGTCCGCGAGGAGCCGGTCGCAGACGAAGGTGGCCTGGAGCTTCGCGACGGTGAGGGTCGCGATGGGGACGGGGGCTGGCAGCGGGCTTCCATCCGCGTGGCGGCACTTCGCGGGGGACAGGTCCGGGTCGTGAGAGAGCACGGGGACACCGTCGGCGGTGAGGACGGTGTCCAGTTCCAGCGTGGTCATGTGGAGGTCGAGCGCGGCCTCGAAGGCGGGCAGCGTGTTCTCTGGCCGCAGGTTCCGCGCGCCCCGGTGGCCCTGCGCATCGAAGCGCTTCGGGTCGATGAGCCCGTCCGCGTCCAGCAGGTCCCCGGGAGTGCCGTCCCCGTTGGCGTCGAAGTCGCGCACCGCCCGCGCGAGGAGGTCCGGCCGGTCGCTGATGATGCCGTCCACGCCGCGCTGGAGCAGGGCCTGCATCGTGGGCAGGTCATTCACGGTCCAGACGATGACCGGGTGGCCCGCGGCGCGGAGGCGCTCCAGGTCGATGCCGCCTCCGGGCTGGAGCAGCCGGGCGTCCGGTGAGCAGACGGGGGCCCTGCCGCGCGCGTGCGCACGCAAGGTGTCCATGAGGCGCACCGTGGGGTCGTCCGCTGGCGTGCGGGAGGCACGGCCCGCTCCGGAACAAGCGAGGGCGAGCCCAGCAAGGGCGCCGAGGGGGAACCACCTGTGGGGCGATGCCGTGCGCACGGGCTGCCTTCCTTCGGGGTGTCGGTTAGGAAGCGGAAGCGATGGACGTGAAAGATGCCACCGTGCAGGCAGCGTTGCGCCAGGCGTGCGACGACGCGGGACTGCCGCAGTCCCTGCGGGGCTGCGTGTATCCGCTGCTGCGGGACCCGGAGGGCGACTGGCCCCCCTGCTGCGGCGGAGGCTGCATGCCGTGCACGTCCACTCTGGCCGATGTGGCGCTGCGCACGCTGGAGCTGCTGGGCACGCCGCGACGCTCGCCCCTGCCTCCGGGGTGATCAGCCGACCCGCGTATCACGCCCGGGTCCCCTGCCCTCTGTCAGGTGGTCCTGGATGATCCGCGCCACTTCCGCCAAGAAGGGCTCCTCCATGACGGTGAAGTGGTTGCCCCGCACGTCATGGGCCTGGAACGAAGCGGTCGTCATGGCCTTCCACCAGTCCGCGGCGTTTGAATCCAGCACCGTGTCCCGTTCCGTGGCCCGCAGGTAGACGAGCGGCACCGCGTACCGGCCCGGCGCGTACGCCGCGATGGCCTCGTTGGTCGCGAGCACCACGTCGCGCAGCCGCGTGTCGAGCTCCATCGCCGTCCGCAGTCCCTCCGCCGCGCGCGGGGAGATGTCACGGAACGCTTCCAGGAGCTGGAGCACGTCCCCCACGCTCCGGATGCCCAGCCTGCGTGAGTCGTCCACTGTCACCGTGTCGATCTGGATGACACCCGCCACGGAGTGGCCGCGCTCCAGCAAGACGGCCGCCATCTCATACGCGATGACGCCGCCCGAGGAATGGCCTCCCAACCAGAAGGGTCCCTGCGGCTGGAAGGCCAGCAGCTCGTCCACGTACGCGCGCGCCATGGCCGGCACGTCGCGGTGAGGCACCTCACCGGGCTCCAGCCCCGACGCGCGGAACGCATGGACTGGCGTGTCCACGCCCAACCGCTTCGCCAGTGGCAGGTACGTGTAGACGGTGCCCCCGATGGGCTGCACGAGGATGAGTGGCGTCCGTCCGCGCTGCCCTGCCTGAAGCTCCATCCGGAGCGGAGCCTTCTTGAGGAGCGGCCTTCCCGTCCGCTCCAGCTCCTCCTGGACCGCATGCACCCACGCGCCCAGCGTCGGGTGCTCCAGCACCGCGTGCAGCGACAAGGTGACGGACAGCCGCGACTTGAGCTCGCGGTTGAGCTGCACGGCCAGCAGGGACGTGCCTCCCAGCTCGAAGAAATGGCTGTCCGGCGTCAGCGCGTCCACGCCGAGCATCTCCTTCCAGAGCGCCTCCATGGAGGCCCGTACGTCCTCGCGACGCAATGCCCGGGGCTCCCTCGTGATTTCAGGCCGGGAGGGCCGTGGCGCCGTGTCCGCCAGTGAGTACCGCGTACGCTCGAAGGGATAGGTGGGCAGCACGACGCGCCTGCGCGGTCCATTTCCGCGCACCGTGCTCCAGTCCACCGGGAAGCCCGCGGACCAGAGCTGGCCCACGGCCTGGAGCAGGGCCTGTTCATCGCTCTCCGGGGGATGCCGCCGCCCCGTGGGAACGCCGAGCGTGTGCATCACCAGCCGCTCCCGCCCCACCCGCGGGTTCAACAGCGTCAGCGTGGAGAGGGTCTGTCCCGGCCCCACCTCCACGAAGATCCGCTCGCGGTCCTCCAGCAGCAGCTCCAGCCCCGCGGAGAACCGGACCGTGTGCCGCAGGTGGCGGGCCCAGTACGTGGGGTCGTGCGCGTCGTCCTCGGTCAGCCAGGTGCCGGTGACGTTGGAGACCAGGGGAATCACCGGGGACTTCAGCTGCATCGTCCGGGTCAGGTCCGTGAGCGGTTGCATCGCGGGCTCCACGAGCGCGGAGTGGAACCCGCTCATGCGCGGCAGCCGCTTCGTCTTCATGCCCCGCGCCTGCAATCGCGCCGCGAAGTCCTCCAGGGCCTCCAGTTCGCCGGACACCACGCACTGGCCGGGCCCGTTGACCGCGGCCAGGGACAGCCCGGGGGGCAGCTCCTGCACCAGCACGAACTCCGACAGGGGCACGGCCAGCATGCCGGAGGGAGGAAGTGCGTCGCAGAGCCGGCCGCGCAGCGCGACCAGCGCCACGGCCTGCTCCAGCGACAGGGCACCGGAGAGACAGGCGGCGGCGTATTCGCCCAGGCTGTGGCCCAGGACGCTCGTGGGGTGAAGGCCCCAGGCGCCCAGCAGCCGCGACAGCGCGTACTCCGTCGTGAAGATGGCGGCCATGACCAGCGAAGGTGCTTGAAGCATCTCCTCCGCCTGCGGCCCAGGTTCGCCGGTGAGCAGCACGGCGCGAAGCTCGCGCTCCACCTCCCGGCCGAAGAGCGCGGCGCATTCATCGAAGGCTTCGCGATACGCCGGAGCGCGCCGGTACCACGCCGCGCCCATGCCCGCCTCCTGAGTGCCCGTCCCCGGGAACAGGAAGCACACCTCCGGGAGTGGCGACGAAGCGAGCTGCACGGAGCCGTCCCGCCGGAGCTTCGCGATGGCCTCCGTGGGTGTCTCGCAAGCGATGGCGCGCCGGTATCCGAACGCGGTCCGTCCCTCCTGCAACGTGTACGCGACGTCCGGCAGGGACTGTCCGGGATGCCGCTCCAGGTGATCCGCGAGCCGCCGCGAGGCCATGGCCAGCGCCTCCCCGCTCCGCGCCGAGAGCGTCAGCACCTGCGTCTCCAGGCTCGCGGCGACAGCGGGCGCCGGTGGCGCTTCCCCCACGATGACGTGCGCGTTCGTTCCACCAATGCCAAACGCGCTGACACCCGCGAGGCGCGTGAAGCCCTCGGGCACGGACCACGGCCGCCCTTCCCGGCTCACGACGAAGGGGGAACGCTCCAGGCCTGTATCCGGGTGCGCGTGTTCGAAGTGAACAGTCCCCGGCAGGAAGCGGTGCTCCAGGGCCAACGTCGTCTTGATCAGTCCCGCCACGCCGGCCGCCGAGTCCAGGTGCCCCACGTTGCTCTTGAGCGCGCCCAGGATGACCGTGGGCTCCGAGGCCTCACGGGCTCCAAAGGCGAGCCGCAGCGCCTGGACCTCCAGTGGATCTCCCAGCGGCGTCGCCGTGCCGTGCGCCTCCACGTAGGTGATGTGGCGGGGGGCCACGCCCGCGTCCGCGTGGGCTCGCATGATGACGTCACGCTGCCCCTCCACACCCGGGGCGGTGAAGCCGACCTTGGCGTTGCCGTCGTTGTTGATGGCCGAGCCCCGGATGACCGCCTGGATGGAGTCTCCATCCCGCAGCGCGTCCTCCAGGCGCTTGAGCACCACGATGCCCACGCCGCTGGAGGGCACCGTGCCCCGCCCCTTCGCGTCGAAAGGACGGCAGTGCCCGTCTGGAGACGTGATGCCGCCTTCCTCATGGAGGTAGCCGGACGGGCCGGACGCGAAGAGGGAGACACCGCCCGCCAGGGCCACATCGGACTCGCCCGAGCGCAGGCTCTGACAGGCCAGGTGCACGGCCACCAATGACGTGGAGCAGGCGGTCTGCACCGTGAGCGCGGGCCCGCGCAGGCCCAGTTGATACGCCGTCGCCGTGGCGAGGAATTGCCACGGATTGCCCAGGATGGACCGGTACGACTCCGAGGCCACGGACATGGAGCGGAAGCGCGGCAGCACCTGGTCCAGCCAGTAGCGAGGCACCCCCGAGCCCGCGAACAACCCCGCCTTGCCCGGCAGCCGCTTCGGGTCGTAGCCCGCCGCTTCGAGCGCCTCCCACGCACACTCCAGGAACACGCGGAGCTGCGGATCCATCAACCGCGCGTCCAGGGGGCTGTAGCCGAAGAACGCGGCGTCGAAGGACTCCACGTCCTCCAGCAGGCCCGAGGCCCGGACATAGGCGGGGTCGTCCAGGAGCTGGGGATCCTCGCCCGCGGCGAGCAGTGCTTCCCGGCTGAAGCGGGACAGTCCCTCACGGCCCTCCACCAGCAGCGTCCACAGCGCATCGATGCCGGGCGCTCCAGGGAAGCGCCCGGCCGTGCCGATGATGGCGATGGGGCCCGAAGCGCGCACGGGTGCCGGTGTCACCGGGGCGGGTCGCGCGGGGGTGTCCGCGTCCAGGTGCCGCGCGAGGGATTCGAGCGTCGGGAACTGGAACAGCGTGGCCATGCTCACGCTCAGGCCCAGCTCCGAGGCCAGCGCGGCCTGGACCCGCGCGAGCAGCAGCGAGTTCCCGCCCGCGTCGAAGAAGCCCTCCTGCCTGCCGACACGTTCCACGCCGAGAATCCGGCACCAGATGCGCTCCAGCGCCTTCTCGCGCTCCGTGGAGGCAGGGGCTTCGGGAGCCACCTGAGTCCTGACGGAAGGCAACGGCAGCGCGTCGCGGTCGAGCTTCCCCGTGGGTCCCAGCGGGAACGCGTCCAACAGCACCAGCTCCCGGGGAACCATGTGCGGGGGCAGTGTTTCGCCGAGCGAGTCCTTGAACGCGGGCAGCAGGAGCCGTGACGCCGCGGCGGCATCCCGGGGAATGACGTAGCCCACCAGGTGCCGCTCTCCCGCGAGCAGCCGGGGTTCGACCACGGCGTCCCGGACGCCGGGATGCTTGCGCAGCGCGGCCTCGATTTCACCCAGCTCGATGCGGAAGCCGCGCAGCTTGAGCTGGCGATCCGAACGTCCGTGAAAGTCGATGCCGCCATCCGGCCGGTGACTGGCGACGTCGCCGCTCTTGTAGAGGCGCGCGCCCGGCTCCGCGCTGAAGGGGTGGGGAATGAACCGCTCCGCGTCGAGCTCGGGACGGTTCAGATAGCCGTGCGCCAGCCCCTTGCCTCCGATGTAGAGCGCTCCACGCACGCCCACGGGGACGGGCATCAGGGCGTCATCCAGCAGATGGACTTCGTAGCCCGGGAGCGGTGTCCCGATGGAGTAGGGCCCCTGCCCCGCCACGCACTCGCCGGCCGTCGTGAAGACCGTGGCTTCGGTGGGCCCATAGACCTGGAGGAACCGGCGGCCCGGCGCCCAGATGTCCACGAGCCGCGCGGGAAGTTCCTCGCCGCCAATCGCGAGCAGCTTCAGGTCCGGTAGGGCTCGCCACGTCATGGAGCCCAACGCCGACGGCGTGAACATCGCGGTGTGGATGCGCTGTGACTCCAGGAAGTCCGCCAGTTCCTCGCCAGCGGCCACGTCCTCCTGGGCCAGCAGGTGCAGCGTGGCTCCGGAGAAGAGCGTCGGGAAGATCTCCGCGATGGAGAAGTCGAAGCCGAACCGGGCGCACTGCGCCACGCGCTGCCCCGGCGCGAAGCCGAAGCCCGAGGCCACGGTCCGCGCCAGATGCGCCGCGCCCCGATGACCGATGCGCACGCCCTTGGGCTGCCCCGTCGAACCGGACGTGTAGATGACATACGCGAGGTCATCCCCGGTGACGTGGACCCGGGGATTGTCCTCCGGTCCTCCGCGCACCTGCTCCAACGCGACCACCGGGGCACCCGCGCCGGCCATGAGCGCGCGCGTCGCCTCCTGCGCGAGGAGGAGCTTCAGCCCCGCGTCCCGCGCCGTGAACTCCAGCCGCGCCCGGGGATACGCGGGGTCCAATGGCACGTAGGCCGCGCCCGCCTTCAGCGTGGCCAGCATGGCGATGATCAGCTCGAAGGACCGCTCCAGGCACACCCCCACGAAGTCTCCAGGCCCGATGCCATGGGCCCGCAGGTGGTGGGCCAGCCGGTTCGCCTCCGTGTTCAGCGCGCGGTAGCTCAGGGACCGCCCCTGGAAGACGAGGGCCGGCGCATCCGGCGTGCGCTCCACCTGGGTTTCGAACGGAGGGTGCAGACAGTCCGCGTGAGACAGTTCCGCCACGGGCCCGTGGGCCCATTCGAGCAGCCGCGCCTGCTCCATATTCGAGAGCAGCGGCAGCGTCGCGACCGGCTGCTCCGGGTTCCGCACGGCTTCGCGCAGCAGCGTCACGAAGTGCCCGGCCAGCTGGTGGATCATCCACGGCTCGAAGATGTCCCGTGCGTACTCCCACCGCACGGACATGCCATCCGGCCGCTCATCCATCTCGATGGAGAGGTCCAGCTTCGACGTCCCCGTGTCGACGTCATGGGGCTCCACCCGCCAGTCCGACCCGGGCACCGCGATGCGCGGCTCCAGCGTGCAGGACACCTGGAACAGCGGGTTCGCGCCGGGGATGCGCGCCGGGTTCACCGCCTCCACGATGCGCAGGAGCGGCGCGTCCTGATGTTCGAGCGCCTCCAGGCAGACGTGGCGCACCCGCGCCAGCAGGTCCCGGAAGTTCGGGCGCTCCGAGAAGCGAAGCCGCAGCGGAAGCAGGTTCACGAAGTGTCCGGAGATGGCCTGGGACTCCTCGCGGCTCCGTCCGGAGAAGGCGCCTCCGACGACGAGGTCCTCCGCCCCGGAGTACCGGTGCAGCAACGCGCTGAACGCCGCCAGCATCGTCATGAAGAGCGTGGCGTCCTCACCGCGCCCCAGCGCCTTCACCGGCTCCAGGAGGTCACTGGAGATTCGCACGACGTGCTTGCCCCCCCGGCAGGTCGGGGCCGGTAGGCGGGGGTGCTGCGTGGGCAGTTCCAGGTGGGGTGCCCCCGCGAGCGTCTGCTTCCACCAATCCAGGTGCGGTGCGATGGCCTCCTGGTAGCGAGCCCCGTGCTGCCAGACGGCGGCGTCACCGTACTGGAGCGGCAGTGGCGGCAGTGAGGGGGCCTCCGCCACGTAGAACGTGTGCAACTCCTGGAGGAATGCCGCCATCGTGAAGCCATCCACGATGAGGTGATGCATCACCAGGGCAAGGCGACTCTCCACCGCGCTCAGCCGAATCCACGTCGCCCGAAGCAGCGGCCCGTGCGCCAGGTCGAAGGGCTCTCGCGCCTCCTGGGTGGCCAGTTGCAACGCCTTCGCGCCGCGCAGGCTTTCAGGAAGGGCCCTCAGGTCCACACGGCGCAGGTGGAACGGCACACCCGGCTCCACGCGCTGGAAGGGACCGTCCGGCGTGGAGCCGAAGGTCGTTCGCAGCACTTCATGCCGGGCCATGAGTGACAGGAACGCGCGCTCCAGCGCGTCGGGCTGGAGGTCTCCGGGCAGGGACAGCGTGAACGGCTCGTTGTAGACGGCGCTCCTGGGCGCCACCTGCTCCAGGAGCCACAGCTGCCGCTGGGCATCGGACAGGGGCAGGGGCCGCGTCCGGTCCACCGGGACGATGGGTGGCAGGACAGGGCTCCGGCTCTCGCCCCGTACCGCCTCCACCCACCTCGCCAGCTCCGCGATGTTCGGACTGTCGAAGAGCGTCCGCACGGGCAGGCGGACCGACACGGCCTGCTCCAGCCGTTCAATGAGCCGGATCGCGAGCAGCGAGTCACCCCCCGACTCCATGAAGCGGTCCTGCGTTCCCGTCCGCTGCGTCCCCAGGACCTCCGACCAGACGCGCGCGATGTCCTGCTCCAGCGGCGTGCGCGGGGTCCCCCCCTCCCCTCCACCAAAGTGCGGTGCCGGGAGCTTCTGACGGTCCACCTTGCCACTGGGATTGAGCGGCATCCGGTCCAGCACCATGACCGCATGCGGGAGCATGAAGTCCGGCAGCTTCGAGCCCAGGTATGCGCGCAGCGCCGCGTCCTCCAGCGCCGCGTCCCCGCGCCGTGAGACATACGCGACGAGCCGCTTGTCGCCCGGTGACACCTCGTGCACCCGGACCACCGCGTCAGCGACCCGGGCGTGGCCGCGCAGGATGCTTTCGATCTCTCCCAGCTCGACCCGCGCGCCGCGAATCTTCACCTGGTGGTCCACCCGCCCCAGGAACTCCAGGTTGCCGTCCTCGCGCCACCGCACCCGGTCTCCCGTCCGATACATCCGCGCCCCGGGCACATCGCTGAACGGATCCGGGAGGAACCGTTCGGCGGTGAGGCCAGGCTGGTTCAGGTACCCACGCGCAAGCCCCTCTCCGCCCAGGTACAGCTCCCCCACCTCGCCGTCATCCAGGACGTGCAGTTGGAGCCGCGCGAGCGGCCTGCCAATGGGGACGGACTCATCCGGAGCCGGAGGCGAGTGGAGCTCATACGCCGTCGCGGAGGTGGTGCACTCCGTGGGTCCATAGCTGTTGAGCAGCCGCCGTGGCTTTCCCTGTTCCATCACCCGCGCCACCCACTTGGGGTCCAGCACGTCTCCGCCCACCATCAGGACGCGCAGCGCACCAAACGCGTCCGGGATGGCCGATGCGAGTTGATGGAACAACGACGTGCTCAGCACCGCGACGGAGATGGCGTCCCGCCGGAGCTTCGCCGCGAGGAGCGGAGGCGACAGCAGGGTCTCCCGTGAAACCAGACACAGGGTCGCGCCGTTCAGCAGTGCGCCCCAGACCTCCAGCGTCGAGGCATCGAAGGCATACGACGCGGCCTGGAGGACGCGGTCGTCACGCCGGAAGCCCATGAAGCCCTCGTCCAGCACCAGCCGCGCCACGCCCCGGTGCGGGATGCACACCCCCTTGGGCTTCCCCGTGGAGCCCGACGTGTAGAGCACATAGGCCAGCGAGTCCGGTCCCGCCCCGCCCTTCACGTTCACGGCATCGAGCGCCTCCGCAGGCTCCTCCAGGGCAGGCGGCTCGACGACGTGTCCCTCGAAGCGCAGCCCCTGGACCACCTCACGTCGTCCGACAAGGACGCGCATCCCGGAGTCCTCCACCATCGCGGCGAGCCGCTCCGGGGGATGGCTCGGGTCCAGGGGGAGATAGGCGCCACCGGCCTTCAGGATGCCCAGCAATCCCACCAGCGTTGCCGGTGTGCGGTCGACACCGATGCCTACGGGCTGGCCGGGGCCCACACCCAAGGCCTGGAGCCGCCGCGCCAGCCGGTTCGCACGCCGGTTGAGCGCGTCATAGCTGAGCACGCCACCTTCGAAGTGCAGCGCCACGGCCTCCGGTGTGTCACTCGCGTGCGCCTCAAACAACGTGGCGATATCCGGCCCCGGGTGCTCGGAGATGAAATTCATGATGAGTCATTGCCCCCCACCTCCTCAACGCACTGCCCCGGGAACCTTCGCCACCGGCCCGGCATGCCGTACGCTGGGGCACCCCCATGAATCCCATCGTCCACGCCGAACTGTCCTGGCTCCTGGCGCAAGGCCTGCGCGAGCGGCGCGACCGCATCCTGATTACGTGCGCGGGGCTCGCACCCGATTTGGATGGTTTGTCATTGCTGGCGGGTGAAGAGTTCTATTCGCGTTATCACCACGTGATTTTCCATGGCTACGTGGGAGCGCTCGTCACGATGGCGGCCTGCACGGCGCTGGCGCGGCAGCGGGCGGCCGTGGCCCTGCTGTCGGTGGCTGCATTCCACGGTCATCTGTTGTGCGACCTCGCCGGGAGCGGTCCCGGCTGGCCCATCCACTACTTGTGGCCACAGAGCCTGGAGCCGTGGTCCTGGTCCGGGCAGTGGAACCTGGCGTCGTGGCAGAACACGCTCATTGGACTGGCGGCGACGCTGGCGTGTCTGGCGTGCGCCCTGCCCTTCCGGCGGACCGCGCTGGAGTTGCTGTCACCCCGCTGGGACGCGGAGGTGGTCCGGACCGTGCGGCGGCGCTTTTCCAGACAGGGTGAGTCTCCCTCCGCCTGAAGCGAAGGGCTACGGCGTGGCGGCGGGCCCCACCAGCGTCACCTCGAAGAGGTCGGGCCACAGCTTGCCGGTGAGGAACAGGCGGCCGGTGCCGGGCTCCAGCGCGATGCCGTTGAGCACCGCCTCGTAGCCGCGCACCCGGCCGCTCACCGCCCGCGCCAGCGCCGACGCGTCGATGACCGCCAGCACGCGGCCCGTGGCGTAATCAATCTTCAGGATGTTGTTGGAATGCCAGACGTTGGCGTAGACGCCGTCCTCCGCGCACTCCAGCTCGTTGAGCATCTCCTGCGGCGTGCCCTCCAACGTCACCTGCACCTGGGACTTCACGCTGAAGTCCTTCGGGTCGTGGAAGCGCAGCGTGGACGTGCCGTCGCTGCGCACCAGCTGGCCCCGCCAGTAGCACAGGCCCCAGCCCTCGCCGTCGTACTCCACCTGCTTCTCCTGCGCGGGCGGCGCGCCGTTCCACACCAAGAGCGTCTCGTCCTGCCAGGTGAGCTGGTACAGCCGCTGTCCGTCGCTCGCGAGCCCCTCCGGGAACACGTCCGGCAGGGGCTGCTTCCACAGGGGCTCCGCCTGCTCCAGCGAGATGCGGCGCAGGTCGCCCTTCTCACCGGTGCTCTCGTAGAGCTGGCCCTGGTGGAACTGGAGCCCCTGCGTGAAGGCCGTGGGGTCGTGCGGGTAGGTGTGGACGATGTTCGCCACCAGCCTCTGGAGCTTGACCTCCGGAGTGCCCGCGTCCGGCGCCTGGCGCTGCGTGGGCGCGCATGCCAGGCACAGGAGCGACAACGACAGGGACCAGGGGAGGCGGCGCATGGGCTTCCTTGCGGCAGACGTTACCGTGCCACCTTAGCGCGTCGCCAGCGGAGCGGGGCACCCGGCGCAGGGCCTGCGAGGATGGAGTGGTGTTGAGTGACAGGCTGCGGTTGCCCACATGTCCGAGCCCTTCGGTATGAACGGCATTCCAATGAAAGACAACGACAAGAGCAGGGCTTGCTGGCGCTGAGCGCCCTGCTTCACCTTGCCCGCCATGTCAAACGATTGGATTTACCGCGAAGCTCGCCGTTTCACCTCTCCGAGGCTCCTCTTCAAGGTGGCAGCGGCCTGCTTCTTCCTGGCGCTCTCCCTGGCCGGCGTGGCGGATGCGCGAGCCGCCCCTTCCCCCACCGCCGCTCGCCACCTGGAGCAGCCCGACATCCCGCCGGCGTTGCGCGGGGCGGTCGAGAAGTCCCTTTATCGGATTGGGGATTATCGGTCTTCCAACCCGGCCCAGGGCTTCGGCGCCACCTTCACCGATGCTGGCTTGCATCTGGCGGCGCGCGGGCCCTCTGCCGGCTCCTGGCAGTGGAGCATGAAACCGCGCGGCTACGGTTACGGCGAGCACATGCAGCCAGTGGCCTCGGCCGAGCGGGTCGTCCGTGACAACCGCATCGAATACCGGCGCGGGCCTCTGACTGAGTGGTACCTCAACGAGCGCCAGGGTCTCGGGCAGGGCTTCACGCTGGCGGCGCCGCCAGCGGGGAGTGTGCCGGGCGAAGCGCTGGTGCTCCGCCTGGGGGTAGGTGGGCCCCTGCGTGCAGTGCGCCAGGCCGACGGCGAGCAGGTGGCCTTCGTGGACGCGGACGGCGAGCGGGTGTTGAGCTACAGCAAGCTCGCCGCCTTCGATGCCAGGGGTCGCCAGCTGCCGGCCCGAATGCGCCTCGCCCGGGACGAAGTGCGACTGGAGGTGGATGACCGCGGCGCGGCCTACCCGGTGACCCTCAACCTGCTCATCGCCACCGAGCAGGCGAAGCTCACCGCCAGCGACGCGAGTGCCGAGAGTTACTTTGGATCCTCGGTGTCGCTCAGCGGCAACACCGCCGTCGTCGGCGCTCCCATCCACGACACGGCGGCGGGCGAGAGCGCCGGCTCGGTCTACGTCTTCGTGCGCAGCGGCACGACGTGGAGCGAACAGGCGAAGCTCACCGCCAGCGACGCGACGGCCGGGAGTGCCTTCGGCCTCTCGGTGTCGCTCATCGGCGACACCGCCATCATCGGCGCGCCTGGCCAGGAAACGGCGACGGGCGTTACCGGCGCGGCCTACGTCTTCGTACGCAGCGGCACGACGTGGAGCGAGCAAGCGAAGCTCATCCCCAGCGACGTGGTGCTCAATGCACAAGTCGGCTGGTCGGTGTCGCTCAACGGCGACACCGCCGTCGTCAGCGCTGTCAACGTTCCCTCCGAAAACTCGGGTTCCGGCGTGGCCTACGTCTTCGTGCGCAGCGGCACGACGTGGAGCCAACAGGCGAGGCTCACCATCAGCGACCCGGTGGCCTCCGAGCAATTCGGCTACTCGGTAGCGATCAGCGGCGACACCGCCCTCGTCGGCGCTCAGTACTCAGACATCGCTACCAATAACGGCGCGGCCTACGTCTTCGTGCGCAGCGGCACGACGTGGAGCCAGCAGGCGAGGCTCAGCGTCAGCGACCCGGTGACCGGGCGTTACTTCGGAGAGTCGGTAGCGATCAGCGGCGACACCGCCCTCGTCGGCGCTCGTACCAACGTCTCGTATCCCGGAGCGGCCTACGTCTTCGTGCGCAGCGGCACGACGTGGAGCGAGCAGGCGAAGCTCACCGCCAGTGGCTCGGGGACCTCTGATCTCTTCGGCTACTCGGTGGCGATCAGCGGCGACACCGCCCTCGTCGGCGCTCCTTACATCGACGCGTCGATTGTCGGCGCGGCCTTCGTCTTCGTGCGCAGCGGCACGACGTGGAGCAGGGAGGCGAAGCTCGTCCCCAGCGACGCGGCCAATGGCGAATTCGGCTGGTCGGTGGCACTCAGCGGCGACACCGTCCTCGTCGGCGCTCGTAGCGAAGACTCGGCGGCCGGCCCATCGGCCGGCTCGGCCCGCGTCTATGTGCTGGTCTCCGATGCCAATGCCGATCTGCAACTCAGCAAGCAGGCCAGCCCTGCGTCGAAGGTGCACACCGGCCAGAACCTGACCTATACCCTGACACTCACCAACAATGGGCCGGACGCCGCGACGAATGTCGTCGTCACGGACCACCTGCCCGCCTCGACCACCTTCATCTCATGCTCCGCGGATCAGGGTGGGGTCTGTGGCGGAACCGGCAGGGACCGCAGCATCCACTTCGCCTCCCTGGCTCCTTCCACGACGGCAACCATCACCCTCATTGTGAGGGTCAACTGCGACGTGGCCGACGGCACGAGCATCCTCAATTCGGCCACCGTCAGTTCCGACACACCCGACCCCATTCCCACCAACAACTCAGCGACGGCGCGGACGCACGCCTTCAATCCGGCGCCTGTGGTGACCTCCTCGGTCACCGCCTCCGCACTCTGGCCCCCGAACAGCAAGCTGCTCAATGTCGGACTCAAGGGCAGCGTGACCGACAACTGTCCTGGGGCCAGGCTCCAGGTCTTCGTGTTCGGCGACGAGGATGACCAGACCCCCACCAGCCCCGGCGTCATCCATTCGCCGGACGCCAAGGACATCGCTCCGGGCACGCTGCGCTTGCGCGCGGAGCGCGTGGTGCATGGCAACGGGCGGGTCTATCTGATCATCCTCAAAGCCACTGACGCTGGAGGCAAGGTGGGGGTCAGTGTCGAAACCGTGGTCGTGCCCAGGAACCAGTGCCCGGCGGACATGAACTCGGTCAACCACCAGGCAGCAGCGGCGAGGGCCTATGCGCTGACCCACAACGGCAAACCGCCACCCGGCTATTTCGCCATCGGCGAGCCTGGCGCTCCGGTGATTGGCCCGAAACAGTGAACAGGGCCTGAGTGAAGTCGAGGGAGGCGCTGACAGACTCGCACGGCGTCCCCTCTTGGCCCCGTGGGCGCCAGAGCCCTCACGAACGACTTCAGGCTGGCGCCATCACCTGCGGAGGCGTCACTCACGCGTCACCGCGAGGGCCACCTCCACCGCGCCACGCAGTTCATCCATGTCGAACGGCTTGTTGAGCACACAGGCAGCCCCCAGGCGCAGGGCCTCGCGGTGCAGCTGCACGTCGCCAAAGGCGGTGATGAGGATGACCGGCGTGTTCCACTGCTCGCGCCGCAGCCGGGCGAGCACCTCCAGGCCCGTGAAGCCCGGCATGCGCACGTCGGTGATGATGAGGTCGGGCGCGCGGGACTCCTCCGCCGTCAGCCCTTCGATGAGGACGCGCACCAGGTCCGGCCCGTCCGCTGCCTCCACGACCTCATAGCCGCGCCGCACCAGCATCTTGCGGATGAGCGTGCGCATCTCCGTCTGATCATCCGCGACCAGGATGCGCGGGGCCCGCGTGGGTTCGGGTTGGGGGGCTTCCCAGGCCGCGACGCGCGCGACCCCTTCCGTCTGATCGTGCTCCATGGACGTGAGCTCCTGAAGGGGTTGAAGGTGCCGCGGCGGTGACGCTCGCGGGGGTCCTTGAGGCTCCATGAGCATCCGCCGTGCCATGTCCGGCAGGGACCGGGGCGGTGGGGCGTGGGGCATGCCGCCCCCGGGCGAAATGCCCCGGCTGGGGCACTTTGCCCCGCGTCCGGGGGCCCCCGGGGCGAGGCTCCCCTCTGGAAGGGGGGCTTGGAGGGGTTGGCCCACGGACTGCAATGAAGTCCGGGCGTCGGACCGGATGCGGGGCTTCCTCAACGAGCTCCCTTCAGGCAGCTGGGCCACTGGTGGCTCCCGGTGTCGCTGGTGGAACGGGACCGCTGCCTCCTTCCCAGGGTGCCCACCGCATCCGGTTCGACTCTTTTTGCCCTCCGTCCGGAAGGCCCGCTTCCGGCCGCCACCAAGGAGAACGCACGATGGTTCGCACGCTTCCGTCCCGCCGCCGCCTTGCCCGCGCACTCACGCT
>NZ_RAWK01000190.1 GCF_003612165.1 Corallococcus aberystwythensis
CACCCCCACCCACCGCCCCGTCCGTTACGCGGCGCTCACACACCGAGCGACACCGCACACAAAACCGGACACCGTAGTGCGGCTGTCATCGGGTGGTCAAGGCGATTTCGTTGCCCGTGGATGTGGTTTGTGGTAGTAGTGGCGGGCGCGAAGGCTGGGGTCGAAGCTTTCTCCAAGGAGGCATTTAGTGCAGACCAGCTTCAAGACTGGTGACAAGGCGGTTTATCCGGGCCAGGGCGTCGGTGAGGTGATGGGCATCGAGCACACCGAGGTCGCCGGGCAGCGCCAGTCGTTCTACGTGCTGCGCATCCTGGAGAACGGGATGCGGATCATGATCCCCATCAACAAGGTCGGTTCGGTTGGCCTTCGGGAGATCATCAGCGAGGAGGACGTCAAGCAGGTCTACTCCATCCTCCGCGAGAAGGACATCTCCGTCGACTCCACCACGTGGAACCGCCGGTACCGCGAGTACATGGAGAAGATCAAGACGGGCTCCGTCTTCGAGATCGCCGAGGTGCTCCGCGACCTGTACCTGCTCAAGGGTGACAAGGACCTGTCGTTCGGCGAGCGCAAGATGCTCGACACGGCTCGCTCGCTGCTCATCAAGGAGCTGTCGCTGGCCAAGGACTGCTCCGAGGAAGAGGTCGAGTCCGACCTGAAGAAGATCTTCAACCTCGCCTGAGTCCCCGCGTGACGCGAAGGCCCCCGCGGCCATCGCGTTCGCACCCCGCGCCCCGGGTTCCCTCGATGGAATCCGGGGTGTCGTGTTTTCAGCGTCCGGCAGCCGGGCCTCCCGGGGCCGAGCCCTGACGAACGGGCCCGCTCAAGGCGCCTGCGCTGCGAGCGCCGCCAGCTGTGTGCGGGCCTCGGCGTTTTCGGCGTCGTACTGGAGGGCGGCGGTGAAGGCCGTGCGGGCCTCGGCGAAGCGCTGGGCCCTGGCTGCTTCCTGGCCGGTGCGCACGTAGAGCCCGGCGAGCTGGCGGCGAAGGCTGAGCCCCTGGCGGCTCCATCCCTGGGACAGCTCCTGGTCCGCCCGCACGGCGGCGCCGAGCGCATCCAGCGCCCGGGGGCGGTCCTGCTGCGCCAGGGCGGTCCGGGCGGCGGACTCGGCAGCCTGGAAGCGGGTGAGTTGTTGCACCAGGGGCGCCAGGTTCGCGCGCTTCGCCTGGGCCAACGCTCCGGCGACATCCCCGGATTCGTAGCGCGAGAGGATGCCCGCGCGCTGACGCTCATCCGGAGGTCCCGGCGGCTCAGCCGAGGGGTGGTCCTTCCGCCCGGCTGCGGCGGCCGCCTGACCCGTGCTCGCAGGCGGGCCGTGGGCCAGGTCCGGAGCACTGGCGGGCGCCCGGCTGGCGTGTGCGCCTCGTGCGATGTCCGAGGCGCTGAGCCCCTTCGAAGCGCCAGTGCTGCCATCGGGTGTGGGGGTCGCGGGATGCAGGCCGCGAGCGACGTCCGTCGCACTCAGCGGGGCGTCCTGTTGGGGGCTGACGTCCGGCACTTTCGCGGGAAGCTCCGCGGCGGCATCGTTCGCGGGCGCGGCCGGAGCCCCAGGGGCCTTCGTGGGAGCCCCGTCCGCCATCCGCATGGCCACCCCGCTGATCAACGCCGCCACCACGGAGCCCACGACCACCGCGGCCACCGCCACGGCGACCCCGCTCAGCGGGCGCTTCCCCGGGCGAGGCAGCGGATCCAACAACGTCCGGGGCACCGCCGGCCCGGCCCCTGAACCGCGCAGCCGCAAGGTCGCGTTGCCCAGGCTCAGCTCGTCCCCGGGTTTGATCTCCACCTCGCCCTTGATGCGCAGGCGGTTGACGAACGTGCCGTTCTGGCTGCCCAGGTCGCGCACGGTGAAGACATTGCCCCGCCGGGTCAGCTGCGCGTGGCGCCGGCTGATGGACGCGTGCTGGAGCCGCAGGTCCGACGTGGACGACCGCCCCAGCGTGATGGAGCCCTGGTGCAGCGGCACGAGCTGCCCCGCGCCCGGCCCTCGCTCCACGTACACGAACGCGGGCGTCACGCCTGGATCCGAGTACTCCTTCGCCCAGTCGTACCGGGGTGACAGCTCCCGGTCGGACTTCGTGCGCTCGCCCGGCCCGCGCCGCTTCACCTTCCGGGGACCGGCGGGGTACTGGGGCACGCGCTGCGGGCGCGGATCATCCGCCTGCAGGGGCGCCACCTCATCGTCGTCGAAGGGCAGCTCGTCCGGGTCGTCCGAAGACGCCTTCTGCCCAGGAGGGCGGGGAGGGCGCGGCGGACGCTTCGGATTCGGCGGGGCCATGCGGCGATTCTCCCTATCCGACGCTTCCAACGCCAAGTGCTGGCCTGTGTGGGACCCGGGATCCTAGAGTGTGTATCGCGTTGCGCAAGTGCCGCGCCCGCCCTGCTCCCAAAGGAGGACCTTCCACCGTGGCCCCCTCACCCATCCGGCTCTTCAATACGATGTCCATGCAGAAGGAGCCGCTGGAGCCGCTGGTGCCCGGCGAGGTGAAGGTCTACGTCTGTGGGCCTACGGTCTACAGCTACATCCATATCGGGAACGCACGCACCTTCACGTCGTTCGACGTGGTGGTCCGCTACCTGCGCTACCGGGGCTTCAAGGTGACGTACGTGCGCAACTACACGGACGTCGACGACAAGATCATCAAGGCCGCGCACGAGACGGGGGAGGAGCCCATCGCGCTCGCCTCGCGCTTCGTGGAGGCCTTCCGCGAGGACGCCCGCGCGCTGCACCTGCGCGAACCGGACGTGTCCCCGCGCGTGAGCGAGACCATCCCGGAGATCATCGCCCTCATCGGGACGCTCGTGGACAAGGGCTACGCCTACGAAGCGAAGGGCGACGTGTACTTCGCCGTCGAGAAGGACGAGGACTACGCGAAGCTGTCCAAGCGCCACGTGGACGACCTGTGCCAGGGCGAGCGCGTGCAGCCCGGCGACCTCAAGCGCCAGCCCCTGGACTTCGCGCTGTGGAAGGCGGCGAAGCCCGGTGAGGTGTCGTGGGACAGCCCCTGGGGCAAGGGCCGTCCGGGCTGGCACATCGAGTGCTCCGCGATGAGCGAGAAGTTCCTGGGCCGCACGTTCGACATCCACGGCGGGGCGCTGGACCTCATCTTCCCCCACCACGAGAACGAGATCGCCCAGAGCGAGTCCTCCACCGGCCAGACGATGGCGAAGTACTGGATGCACTGCGGCTTCCTGGACCTGGAAGGCGCGAAGATGTCCAAGTCGCTGGGCAACGTGGTGCGCCTGCGCGACGCGCTCGCCAAGGTGGACCCGGAGGCCCTGCGCTTCTTCTTCCTCTCCACGCACTACCGCCACCCGCTCAACTTCGGGGAGAAGGCACTCCAGGACGCCGAAGGGCGCATGGAGTACTTCTACGAAACGCTGCGCAAGGTGGACGAGCGCGTGGCGGGCAAGGACTTCGGCAAGGGGCCGCTGCACGGAGAGCCCGCGCGCTTCCTCGCGGAGTTCGAGTCCGCCATGGACGACGACTTCAACACCGCGGGCGCGCTGGGTGCGCTGTCAGGCCTCTTCGGCTTCATGAACGAGCTCACCGACAAGCCGCCCGTGAAGGACAAGCCGCTGGTGGGCCGCACGCTCCAGTCGCTGCGGGAACAGGTGCGTGAGACGTCCCGCGTCCTGGGCGTCTTCGAGGACGACCCGGGCGAGTGGCTCCTGCGCCGCCGCGACCGCGCGGTGCGTGAGCGCGGCATCGACGTGGCGGAGGTGGAACGGCTGCTCTCCGAGCGGACCGCCGCGCGCGCCGCGAAGGACTTCGCGAAGGCGGACGAGGTGCGCGGGGCCCTCAAGGCCCTGGGCGTGGACATCATGGACACGCCTGCTGGCACCTCCTGGAAGGTGGCGGCGCCCGCCGCCTGAAAACCCGCTGGGGGGCGCCCGTGCGGCCATGCTACGCACGGAGCCCATGAGGCTCCTCCCAGCGCTGTTCGTTTCGCTGTGTTCCGCGTCCGCGCTTGCCGCGGGCGCGCCCACCGTCACGCCGCAGGAGAAGACGGCCGGACAGGCCATCACCGCGGACCTGCTGCGCGCGCACGTGCGCTTCCTGGCGAGCGACCTGCTGGAGGGCCGCGGCCCCGGCACGCGAGGTGACGCGCTGGCGCAGGAGTACATCGCCACGCAGTTCGAGGGCCTGGGCCTGAAGCCGGGCGCCGAGGGTGGCGGCTACCTCCAGCGCTTCGACCTCATGGGCATCAACAGCCATCCCGGCGCCATGACCTTCCAGGCGAAGGCGGGCCGCGTGGAGCTCCAGCCGCGCGAGGACTTCATCGCCGTGTCCGGCGTGCAGGCGACGGAGGCGAAGCTGGACGCGTCCGAGCTGGTGTTCGTGGGCTACGGCATTGTCGCGCCGGAGTACCAGTGGGACGACTTCAAGGGCGCGGACCTCAAGGGCAAGACGCTGGTCATCCTCAACAATGATCCGGAGGACGACCCCCGCCTCTTCGGAGGCAAGGCGCGCCTCTGGTACGGCCGCTGGGACTACAAATACGAGCAGGCGGCGAAGACGGGCGCGGCGGGCGCCATCATCATCCACACCACGCCCAGCGCGGGCTACCCGTGGCAGGTGGTGCGCACGTCGTGGACCGGCGAGCAGTTCGAACTGCCCGCGGGCGACGCGCCCCGCCTCCAGGTGAAGGCGTGGACCACCGAGGACGCCACGAAGCAGGTGATGAAGCTGGCGGGGCAGGACCTGGAAGCGCTGCGCGCCGCCGCGCAGAAGCGCGACTTCCGACCGGTCCCGCTGGGCGTGACGCTGTCCCTGAGCCTCACCAACGAGGTGCGCCGCCGGCCCACCGCCAACGTGCTGGGCCTGCTGCCCGGCAGTGACCCCACGCTGTCAAAGGAAGTGGTGCTCTACAGCGCGCACCATGACCACCTGGGCAAGAAGGACGACGGCAAGCCCGGCGAGGACGTCATCTACAACGGCGCGCTGGACAACGCGGCGGGGGTCGCCGCGATGCTGTCCGTGGCCCGCGCCTTCACCGCGCTGCCCACGCCTCCGCGCCGCACCATCCTCTTCGCCGCGGTGGCCGCGGAGGAGTACGGCCTGCTGGGCTCCGCGTACCTCGCGGCGCATCCGCCCGTGCCTCCAGGGCGCATCGCCGCGAACATCAACGTGGATGGCGGCAACGTGCTGGGCCGCACGCGCGACATCACCGTCATCGGCCTGGGCAAGTCCTCCCTGGACACCTTCGTCACCGCGATGGCGAAGACGCAGGGGCGCACGGTGAAGGCGGATCAGCTCTCCGACCGCGGCTTCTTCTACCGGTCGGATCAGTTCAACTTCGCGCGGCAGGGCATCCCGGCCGCCTACTTCGGCAGCGGCATGGACTTCATCGGCCGGCCGGAAGGCTGGGGCAAGGCGCAGCGCGGGCAGTGGGAGGCGAAGCACTACCACCAGCCCTCCGACGAGGTCCGCCCGGAGTGGGACCTGTCCGGCGCCGTGGAGGACACCCGGCTGTTCTTCCTGGTGGGGGCCCAGGTGGCGAAGGCCCCCCAGATGCCCGCATGGAACAAGGGGGACGAGTTCGAAGCCGCCCGCCTGAAGTCCCTGGAGGCACTGAAGGCCCCGTCCGCGCAGTAGGGGAGCGCCCCGTCCTCTGCTGGACGGGCATGCACGAAGGTTCAGTACACAGGCAGCGGGGATGTTAGATCTGTCCTCTATGCCGGAGTTCGAACTCGTCAGTGAGCACAAGCCGCAGGGCGACCAGCCAAGGGCCATCGGGGAGTTGACCGAGGGCCTGCTTCGCGGCGACCGCTACCAGACCCTCCTGGGCGTCACCGGCTCGGGAAAGACGTTCACCATGGCGAACCTCATCGCCAACGTGAAACGGCCCTCGCTGGTCATCGCGCACAACAAGACGCTGGCCGCGCAGCTGTACGGCGAGTTCAAGGGGCTCTTCCCGAACAACGCCGTCGAGTACTTCGTCTCGTACTACGACTACTACCAGCCCGAGGCCTACGTCCCGTCGACGGACACCTTCATCGAGAAGGACTCGTCCATCAACGACAACATCGAACGGATGCGCCACTCGGCGACGCACAGCCTGCGCACCCGCAGCGACGTCATCATCGTGGCCAGCGTTTCCTGCATCTACGGCCTGGGCGCCGCGCGCAGCTACGTGGACCTGGCCATCCGCGCCAACGTGGGCGAGGAGATGGGCCGCGACGGCTTCATGCGCAAGCTGGTGGAGGCCCAGTACGAGCGCAACGACCTGGACTTCCACCGCGGCACCTTCCGCGCCCGTGGCGACACCGTGGAGGTGTTCCCCGCGTACGAAGAGGAGCGCGCCGTGCGCGTCAGCTTCTTTGGCGACGAGGTGGAGCGCATCACCGAGTTCGACCCGCTGCGCGGCCAGACGCTGGGGCAGCTGGAGAAGATCGTCATCTTCCCCGCCAGCCACTACGTCGCCGGCGCCGACGCGCGCCAGAACGCCATGCGCACCATCCGCGAGGAGCTGGCCGAACAGCTCCAGAAGTTCAAGGCGGAGGGCAAGCTGCTGGAGGCGCAGCGGCTGGAGCAGCGCACCATGTTCGACCTGGAGATGATTGAACAGGTCGGCTACTGCAACGGCATCGAGAACTACTCGCGCCACTTCACCGGGCGCGCGCCGGGTGAAGCGGCCCCGTGCCTCATCGACTACTTCCCGCGCGACCTGCTGGTGCTCATCGACGAGAGCCACCAGACGGTGTCCCAGATTGGCGCCATGTACCGGGGCGACCGCGCCCGCAAGGAGACGCTGGTCAACTTCGGCTTCCGCATGCCCAGCGCGCTGGACAACCGTCCGCTGAAGTTCGTCGAGTTCGAGGAGATGGTCCCCCAGGTCGTCTTCGTCTCCGCGACCCCCGCCGAGTACGAGCTGCAGAAGTCCAAGGGCGTGGTGGTGGAGCAGATCAT
This sequence comes from Corallococcus aberystwythensis, assembly GCF_003612165.1. Lineage (GTDB taxonomy): Bacteria > Myxococcota > Myxococcia > Myxococcales > Myxococcaceae > Corallococcus > Corallococcus aberystwythensis. The sequence continues at coordinate 6,914 of NZ_RAWK01000190.1, forward strand.
CCGCCCCACGGGCCTCACCGACCCGGAGGTGGAGACGCGCCCCGCGGGCAACCAGGTGGACGACCTCTTGGAAGAGGTCCGCGTGCGCGTGTCGCGCAAGGAGCGCGTGCTGGTGACGACGCTCACCAAGCGCATGGCGGAGGACCTCACCGAGTACTACAGCGACGTGGGTGTGAAGGTGCGCTACCTGCACTCGGACATCGACGCCATCCAGCGCATGGCCATCATCCGCGACCTGCGCCGGGGCGAGTTCGACGTGCTCGTGGGCATCAACCTCCTGCGCGAGGGCCTGGACATCCCGGAGGTGTCGCTGGTGGCCATCCTGGACGCCGACAAGGAAGGCTTCCTGCGCAGCCACGTGTCGCTCATCCAGACCATTGGCCGCGCGGCGCGCAACCTGAACGGCCGCGTCATCATGTATTCGGATCAGATGACCGACTCCATGAAGCGCGCCATGGAGGAGACCACGCGCCGCCGCGACATCCAGCGCGCGTACAACCTGGAGCACGGCATCACGCCGCGGTCCGTGAAGAGCAACATCACCGACTTCACGCAGAACATCCCGGACTACGACGCGGGCGCGGGCGCGCTGCCCATGGCGGCGGAAGGGGAGAACGACCTCCTGGAGCCCAAGGAGATCAAGCGCCTCATCACGGAGTTCAGCGCCGACATGCTCAAGGCCGCGGACGAGATGCAGTTCGAGAAGGCCGCCGAGTTCCGCGACCGCGTCCAGCTGCTCAAGGACATGGACCTGGGGCTCAAGCCCGCCTCGCGTTCGCTGCTGCGTGCGCCGCCCAAGCCGGCGGATCAGCCCGGCACCACGCCCAAGAAGGGCAGGGGACGCGGGCGCCCGTCGGCTTCCTCGGGCAGTGGGTCCTCCGGGGCGCCTGGCCGTTCCCGGTCACGCAAGAACTAGGAACGAGGCCCCTCCATGGACATCCGGCTGCAGGAGAAGCTGGACGCGCTGCCCACCGAGCCCGGCGTGTACCTGATGAAGGACAAGCGCGGGACCATCATCTACGTGGGCAAGGCCGTGAACCTGCGCAGCCGCGTGCGCAGCTACTTCAACCGCTCCGGCGACACCCGCGTCTTCGTGTCCCTGCTGGACACGATGCTGGGCGACCTGGAGACGGTGCTCGTCCACAACGAGAAGGAGGCCCTCCTTCTTGAAAACGAGCTGATCAAGAAGCACAAGCCGCGCTTCAACGTCCTGCTCAAGGACGACAAGCAGTTCATCTCCCTGCGCCTGGACCGCACCCAGCCGTTCCCCCGGCTGGAGGTGGTGCGCAAGTACGAGAAGGACGGCGCGCGCTACTTCGGCCCGTACTCCAGCGCGGGCGCCATCCGCGAAACGCTGCGCCTCATCAACCGCTTCTTCCGCCTGCGCACCTGCACGGACCACGTCCTGGCCAACCGCAAGCGGCCGTGCCTGCTGTATCAAATCGGACGGTGCCCGGCTCCGTGCGTCCATCCGGTGTCCCCGGAGGACTACGGCAAGAGCGTGGACGAAGTGGGCATGTTCCTGGAGGGCAAGGCGGGGCAGCTGATTGAAGGGCTGCGCCTGCGCATGAAGCGCGCGGCGGTGGAGCTGAAGTTCGAGGAGGCCGCGCGCGTGCGTGACCAGCTGCTCGCCATCGAGCGCAGCCTGGAGCGCCAGAAGGTGGCCACCACCGACTTCAAGGATCAGGACGTGTTCGCCCTGTATCGCGAGGGCGACCGCATCCTGTTCTACGTGCTGCACGTGCGGCAGGGCCGGCTCAACGGCGGCCAGGCCTTCCCCTTCGGCAGCCAGGAGTTCCCGGACGACGAGCTGCTCGCCTCGTTCGTGAACCTCTACTACGACCAGGGCGGCTTCGTGCCGGAGGAGGTGCTGCTGCCCCTGGAGCCCGGCGACGGCACCGACGGCCTGGAGGCCCTGCTCACGGAGCGCAAGGGCGAGCGCGTGCGCGTCTTCGTCCCCAAGCGCGGTGAGAAGCATGAGCTGGTGGGCATGGCGGTGAAGAACGCGGAGCAGGCCTTCATCGAGCGCAAGCGCACCAAGGACGAAACGGACACGGTGCTGTCACGGCTCCAGTCCAAGCTGGGCCTGCGCAACTTCCCGCGCCGCATGGAGTGCTACGACATCTCCCACTTCCAGAGCTCCTCCATCGTCGCGTCGCAGGTGGCCGTGACGGACGGGGAGACGGACAAGTCGCGCTACCGCAAATACAAGATCAAGACGGTGGACAAGCAGGACGACTTCGCCAGCATGTACGAGGTCATCACCCGCAGGCTCAAGCGCGGCCTGGAGGACAACGACCTGCCGGACCTGCTCGTCATCGACGGCGGCAAGGGCCAGCTCGCCAGCGCGCACGCGGCCATGAAGGACCTGGGCGTGGAGGGCGTGGACGTGGTGGGCCTGGCCAAGAGCCGCGATCAGGAGGTGTTTGACCGCGACGCGGAGAGCGCGAAGAGCCCCGAGCGCATCTTCGTCCTGGGCCGCAAGGACCCCATCGTCCTGCCCCAGAACTCGGCGGAAATGTTCATGCTCACGCGCATGCGGGACGAGGCCCACCGCTTCGCCATCACCTTCCAGGGCAAATCCATGCGCAAGAGCTCCTTGCGCTCCGCGCTGGAGGACATTCCCGGCGTGGGTGAAGGCCGGCGGAAGATGTTGCTGCGCCACTTCGGTTCTCTCAAGCGGGTGGGTGACGCCAGCATCGAGGAGCTGGCCGAGGTCGTGGGCCCGGCGATGGCCGAGCGCGTCCACGCGGGCCTGCATGGCGATCCCGAGGACGACACGGATGACCCCGTGCGCGAAGCCTCCCTGGATGACGCTTCCGAACCCGTGCATGAAAAAGCGGATGGAGGGTCGCCACCGGGTGCGGCATGATTAAGTTCCGCTTCGGACGCCGGGGGGACTGGCCGCTGGAACCCGCGACGTTCCTAGGGTTTTTCATTGCGACCATGCTCGGCGCTGATTTATAGCGGTTGAAGATCCGAGCACGTTTGAAGAGGACGAGGGACCGACATGAGGCTGTATCCGAAGGTGATCCCGATCATCTCGCGCGAGGCCATTCAGCAGCTCATGCAGGACGGGGACATCGAGGTGGAGCCGATGCGCGTGGCCGACGCCGAGATGGATCTCTCCGCCATCATGCGCGAGTACCTCGCCAACGAAGAGCGTGTGAACCAGGCGACGCGCGAGGCCCTGGAGCGTCGGGGATATGACTACTCCAAGTTCAACCAGGTGAAGCGCGAGATGGCGGACGTGCGCGGCTTCAAGATGGGGGACGAGGGCATCGAGTACGTCATCAACCAGATGATTGAGTTCCTCCTCATCAGCCGGAACGTCGAGGAGGTCTACTCCCCCGACAACGTGCTGCGTCAGAAGATGTTCCAGGGCATGAAGAAGCACCTGGACGTCGACGACGAGATCGACCGGGAGGCCCGCTCGCGGCTGAAGCACCTGCAGGAGGGCACGAGCGCCTTCGACATCGAGTACAACAAGACGGTCGAGCAGATCCGCCGCGCCCGCGGACTGATTTAGTCCCGGGGCGTGCCACGGCCCGCTCCGCTGCCTACCTTTGATTTCAAGGGAGGCAGCGTCGATGGCGGGTCCAATCACGAGCATCTTGCTGTCCGGTTTCCTGGCGGCGGCGCCAGGGGGCGACGGGGTCACGTTCGAGGGCCGGGAGGCCAGCGCGAGGACCGAGCAACCGGACGGTTACTACTTCCAGGGTACGCTTCCATTTGGTGACCTGACGGAGCGGGGCACGGGGCAGGCGTCGCTCTCCGTGCAGGACCGGGTCGGCGTGGCCAACGCGACCTTCGGCGACAAGGCGCAGCTCTCCGCGAGCCTGCGCATTGGCGGCGCGGACTACCGCGTGGAGCTGACGCAGACGGGCTTCCCGCCGAAACAGGCGATGTCGCGGGCGCCCGCAGGGCCGCTCCCTCCGCCGCCGCCGCATATGGTGGAGGGCGGCGTGCTGATGGGGACGCCGCTCTACGGTGAAACAGGCCTGGGCTGGCGCGCCACGACGCGCGCGCACGCGGCCATGGCCGTGTGGGGCATTGGCAGCGTGTGGCGCAACGGGACGCTGCTGACGGACTCGGCGCTGATTCACGCGGCGGCGTTGGACGCGGGCACGTACTCGGATGACGACACGACGCGGCTCCTGCGCGAGGCGAGGCCCGGGGATGCGGAGCTGGTGGTGGTGGTGTGGAACCTGCCGCCGGGAGCGGAGCCGCGCGGGTTCATCCAGTTCCTCTTCGACAACGTCGCCATCGACGTGGAGGGGGCACGGGTGCCGTCCGTGGCGGTGGTGCCCACGACGGGGGATCTGCCCAGGTCGCTCGCGACGTTGACGCCGGTGGCGCCCACGGCCTTCCCGGCGGCGGTGGCGCCGATGTCCGCGCCGCGCTTCGGGCAGGGGACGCAGCAGGGCACGGGAGGCAGCGGCACGGCGGGCGTGCCGGTGTTGAGCGGCGCGCCCGCGCCGCTGCTGGGCACGCCCGCGCCGCTCAACTCCTCACCGAGCACCGCGCTGCCCGCCACGCCCGCACCGGCCAACGCCGCGCCCGCCACGGGTCCGGCCGCCGCGCCTGCCGCCACGGGCGGCGCCGCGGGCCCCGCGCGCTGAAAGGGGGGAGGGGGTGGAAAATTGACCGGACGCTACGGGCCTGTAGCGTCCTGGGCATGCCCCCTCCCGTCGCAGCCCTCGCTCCCCCCGGGATGTTGCGCCGTACCGACCCCGTGCGCGGGGCGGTGGAGCGCCTGGCCCGGACGCTGCCCGCTCGCGCGGACGCCACCGTCCTCCTGGACTTCCTGGAGGACGACCTCCGCGAGGGTCTGGATGCCCTGGGCGACGTGCAGGCCCACTTCCATGACCTCCTGCTGACGCTCCACCGCGAGACGCTGACGCCTGTCGCCGTGATGAACGCGGGGGAGGACCTGCACGTGCTCCAGCGCCTGGAGGACCTGCACGAGGTGGTGACGCACCTGCGCCGCCGTCTGTCGCAGGCCGCCGGGATGATCCGCAACGGCTAGCTCAGCCCCGCGTCACCACTTGAGATCTTCCTTGCCCTGCGCCTCCATGGGTTTTTCACCGGGGCGCTTCACGCCGGACAGGGTCAGACGCACCGCGCCCAGGTCGATGGCGCCCACGGCGGCCAGCGGGAGACGGCGGTCGTCGTCGGTAATCCAGACGTGCACGTCGCGCGTCTGCGACGGCCGGTCCAGGCGCACGGCGGTGCCGGCCAGGTGCCAGGCGTCGAACTCGCCCAGGGGCAGCGACACGTGCTCGCGCTCCACCACGGTGGCCGTCATGCGCCACATGCGGCGGATGCCGTACACGTCGAAGCAGACGGGCAGGTCCTTCTTCAGAGGCAGCTGGCGGATGAGGTAGATGGCGCCCGCGACGTCCAGGCCGTCCTTGTCGAAGGCGTAGTTGAACTGGCCCTTGGGGCGGTCCCCAATCTGGTAGTCCACCTTGACGCTCTTGTCCTGCGCGCCGAAGTCCACGTTCACCTTGCGGCGCTGCTCGTTCTCCACGGCCTCTTCCGTGTACTTCGAAGGGCGCAGCGTCTTCGGGTGCAGGTAGCTGGTCGCGCTGCCGCGCACCCGGCGCACCTTGGAGAACAGCGTGTTCGTCTGCGCCTCCACCAGCACCGGCAGCGAGCCATTGGCGGGACGCTGCACGCGCATGGTGAGCTTGCCGGCCTTGGCGCCCATGGCGTCCATGTCGAACTCGAGCAGCTCCCCCGGCTTGAAGGCCAGCGGCGAGCGCAGCGTGGGCAGGGCCTGGTCGCACGGCTTCACCGCGACAACGGGCTCGGCGGGCGCGGCGGCGGCGGACGCGTCGCCGGTGTTCTCCGGGGACTCCGCGGGCTTCGCGGGGTCCGCGGCGGTGTCCGTCCCGGGCGCCTTCGTGGAAGGGCTCAGGACGGACTTGAGCGGGAGTGGCCGGGCCTCCTGGGCCTGACCCGGGATGGCGCTGAGGGCGCTGAAGGCGAGGCAGGCCGCGACGAGGTTGCGCATGGCGTTCATTCTGCTTCCTCCCAGGGGGGAGTGACTACGGGGTTCCCCCGGAAGTCCGACGTCCGGAGCGCTTCGCTTGTTCAGCCGACTGACGCTTCACGATGCGCTCGGTCACTTCCTGGCGCACCGCTTCCCACTCCGCCGGGTCCCGGGAGATTTCGTAACCGGACTTCGCCAGCCGCTTCGCCGCCGTCTTCGCGAAGGCGCCATCGCCCAGCGAGGTGAGCAGGCGCAGGTATTCGTAGTCCTCCAGGCCGTCGCGGATGTGTTTGAGCCGCAGCGACACCACGGGCTGGTGCTCCGTGCCGCCCAGCTTCGCGGGCGTGCCCGGGTAGAAGAGGGTGCCGTCGCCGTTGCCGCCGAACTCGAAGAGGTCCGCCCAGGGGTCCTTCTTCGTGTTGTAGGCGAAGACGGTGTCGAAATAGAGCTCGCCGTCCACGCCGCTTCCAAAGGCCAGCACGCCCATGGCGCGGTTGAGCGGGGCCGGGTGGTCCACCATGTACGAGGCCCAGTCGCTGTACGCCTTGTCCAGCGCCTTGTCCGGAGGCGGACCGCCCGTGCAGCCGTGGGCCATACAGCTCTGGTACCACCACACCTTCGCGCGCGACGGCAGCTTCGAGCGCGCGGTCGCGGCGTCCGCCACGAAGTGGCACGTCTGCGGCCCCTCGCGCGGGTAGAAGCAGTTGATGATGGGCGTGAGGATGTCCACCGACCCCTGGAACGCGGGATTCAGCGCCGTGGTGACGAGCACGGGGATGTTTCCCCCCGCGTCATGCACGCGCTTCGCCTGCGCCTTCACCAGCGGCACGTCCGCCGGCTTGGGTTCGTCCTTGGCGTAGAAGAAGAGCTGCGCCTTCCAGCCCTTGTCCTCGAAGTGCTTCTGGAAGGCGCGGTAGTACGCCGTCTTCTCCGCGTCCGTGGAGGCCTTGCGGTTGTCGCGCACGTCGGCCGTGGTGAAGCGCGCGCCGGAGGGCAGCACGCTGCCGTCCAGGAAGGGCGCCATCTCCGCGTCGTACGCGGTCCAGTCCAGCACCGCGCGGCCGTCCTGGAACTTCACCGGCGGCGGATCCATGCCCATGCCGTGCGCGCTCACGCGGTGCTCCAGCAGTGCCTTGCCGTACGCGCGCAGCAGGGCCCTGGCCTCCGGCGAGTCCGCCGGGATGCCGTGCCCCTTCGCGATGCTGTACAGCGAGATGCCGAAGCTGTTGGGCAGGGACGACGTCGCGGGCAGGTCGAAGGGCCGCACCTCCACCGTGAAGGGGACGGCGGGCAGCTCCTTCCCGTCCACCGAAGCCGTCAGGCTCCCCGTATAGGTGCCGGGAGCCTGCTTCGCGGGAACGCAGACCTCCGCGTAGACGACGGTGGGATGTCTGGGATTGCCGGGCGCCGACAGGGGCACCAGTGCGTCCGGCCACGGCCCGGTCCTGCCCTCGCCGTTGGAGGGCGTCTTCACGTCGACGTAGACCTCACGCCACGTGTCCACGGTGAGCGGCGCGCCCGGCCCCTTGAGGGCCAGCGGCTGCATCGTCACGCGCGTCACGCCCTGGGGGAGGACCAGCTGCGTGCCCTCGCACTCGCCCCGGGCCGCGCTGAGGCGGGCCTCCTTCGCGCCCTTCGGCGTCGCGTCCGGCCGCACCTTCACCAGCGGCGACACCACCTGCACGCTACCCGGCGCGGCGGAAAGCACCGCCGCCACTGCCCATGCCCAACCCACGCCCATGCCCCCTGCCTTCCCCTGGTTGGCGGACGACGCTTCAGTCGCCCGAGTTGTCCGCCCGGGCCACCACCACCACGCGGCCCGGCTTGTAGTCCGTCAGTTCCGCCACGATGGTGCCCAGCGCGAAGTCCGCCTCGATGCGCACCGGCACGTGCCGGGCGTCCGCGCTGAGGTACGCGACCATGTCGCGCTTGGACTCCAGCTTGCCGCCGAACTCCGTGTGCACGCGCACGCGGAAGGTGTCGCGCGCGCCCGCGGGCGTGGTGACCGTCTCGCGGCCCTCCACCGTGGCGCGCATGGTGAACTGCTTGCTGCCGGTGAACACCGGGTACTCGTAGGAGCGGCCCACCGTCAGCTCCTGGCCGCGCAGCGCGAACGTCGCGCCCGTCACGTCCAGCGTGCCCTGGGTCAGCGCGTGCTCGGACTCGCGCGGCGGGTCGCTCTCCTTCTGCTTGATGACCTTCGCGCCGGTGCCGTCCGCCGTGAGCTGGATGCGCTGGCGGCGGCGCTTGCGGTTCTCCTCGGAGTGCAGGTCGCTGCCCGTCACCCGCTGGGCGCCCGCGTCCCAGTACGACACGAAGCGGCTCTTGATGGGGTAGACGCCCACCAGGTCGTCGGACTTCGCCGTGGACACGATGGGCCACACGCTCTGGCCCCACTGCGTCATGGGCGCGCCCACCGTCACCGTCGCCGTGCCGGCCGTCAGCCCCAGGTAGCGCACCCGGTACTGGGCCTGCTCACCCGGGCCGAACGCCGTCCCGGTGGGCTCCTGGGCGTGCGCCAGCGCGGACCCCATGAGTCCCACCACCGCGGCCGTGAACCCCCAGCTGGACAGACTGCGCATCGGGTGTGCTCCCTTGCTTGCAAGTTAGGTGGCCGGCCCGCCCAAGCCAACCGTGCCCATCAACCGCCCCCACCACCGGACATTTCCAGGACGGACGGCCGTGGGACAGCATTCAAAGCCGTCCGGCCGCCCTCCAGACGCGCCTGGAAAAGCCAGGCAGGGGACAGAAGAGCGGCCCGCAGGGGTACACGCCAGCAAGGGCCGCTGACAAATGGCGGACACTCTTGCGCGCCTGCCTGGATGCCCAGCAGGGCGCCCCCGGACGGCCGCCCGGTGCTAGCGTCCGGGCCCATGGCCAACGACTTCCAGTTCGACGACGACGACTTCGCCAAGGACTCGGGCGCGGGGTCCGGCAGCCGCGTGAAGAAGGAGTTCGACTGCCCCGGGTGCAACGCCAACAACCCCGTGGACGAGACGTTCACCGACGGGGACGAGGTGCGCTGCAACTACTGCGGCTGCGAGTACAAGGCGCTCATCAACCAGGAGGGGCGGGTGCGGTTCCGGGAGCTGTGAGCGGCCCCGGGCACACCCCGCGTCAGGAGCGCTCGCCGAAGATGGCGGTGCCCACGCGCACGGCGGTGGCGCCTTCCAGGATGGCCTGCTCGAAGTCGTGCGTGGTGCCCATGGACAGGGCCGTCAGCGCATGCGCCGCCGCCAGCTCGCGCAGCCGGGCGAAGCCCTCGCGCATCCGCGCCACGTCGTCCGTGGGCGGCGGCAGCGCCATCAGCCCCACCACCTGGAGGTTCGGCAGCTCGCGCACCTGGGCCAGGAAGCCCGCCAGCGCGTCCGGCGTGAGCCCGTGCTTGGTGTCCTCGCCGCCCAGGTTGAGCTCCACGTAGCAGGGCAGGGGGGCCGCCCCCGCGCGCCGCTTGGACAGCTCCACGGCGACGTCCAGCCGCTCCAGCGCGTGGAAGGCGTGCGCGACGCGGGCCACGTACTTCACCTTGTTCGTCTGGAGCGAACCAATGGCGTGCCAGCGCAGGCCGTCCAGGTCCTTGAGCTCCTCGGCCTTGTCGCGCAGCTCCTGGGCGTAGTTCTCCCCGAAGTCGCGCTGGCCCGCGGCGTACGCCTCGCGGATGAGCGCCGCGGGCTTGAGCTTGGACACCGCCACCAGCGTCACGGACGACTCCGGCCGTCCCGCGCTCGCGCAGGCCTTCGCCACGCGCTCGCGCACCCGCGCCAGGTTGTCCGCCACGCTCATCGCCGGCCCTCCGTCCAGGGCAGCGGCATGCCCACGCGGGTGAGCAGCGCCAGCGTCTCCCCCAGGGGCAGGCCCACGACGTTGGAGGGGCTGCCGTCGATGCCCTGCACCAGGAAGCCGCCCTTGCCCTGGATGGCATAGGCGCCCGCCTTGTCCAGGGGCTCGCCGGTGTCCGCGTACCAGGCAATCTCATCCGGCGAGAGCGTGCGAAAAGTCACCTGCGTGCGCACGACCTGGGAGTCCCGGGCCCGGCCCGCCACCGCGATGCCGGTGAAGACCTCATGGACGCGGCCGGACAGCCGGGCGAGCATCTCCCGCGCCTCCGCCGCGTCCCGGGGCTTGCCCAGGAGCTCCGACCCCAGGGCCACCGTGGTGTCCGCGGCCAGCACCCACGCGTCCGGGTGTCGGGTGGCGACCGTGCGGGCCTTCTCCACGGCCAGCCGGTGCACGTAGTCCGACGCAATTTCTCCGGCCATCGGCGTTTCATCGATATCCGCCGCCGCCACGGTGAAGCGAAGGCCCAGCTGGGCCAATAAATCCTTGCGCCGGGGCGATGCGGAGGCGAGAACGAACAGAGCGGTTGGATCCATGGGCGGGTGCGGGGTGTTTCGCGCTCGCGGGCCTTAGCAGACTTGCGCTCCAGAGGGCACCTCGATGAACCCCGCGGACCTCCTGTCGGCCATGAAGCGGACAGTGGAGCAACTGGCCGCCTACAACGAGATGGCCAAGGCGCTGACCTCCACGCTGGAGCTGCGCGAAGTGCTCGCGCTCGTGATGCAGAAGGTCAGCGCGCTGCTCAGGCCGCGCAACTGGTCCCTCATCCTGCAGGACGAGCGCACCGGAAAGCTCTACTTCGAAATCGCGGTGGGGGAGGGCGCGGAGGCGCTCAAGGGCCTGCAGCTCAACCCGGGAGAGGGCATCGCCGGGGCCGTGTTCTCCTCCGGTATCGCGCGGCTCGTGCACGACGTGGGCGGCGACCCCAGCTTCGCGCCCCGCTTCGACGAGGCCTCCGCCTTCCACACCCGCTCGCTGCTCGCCGTGCCCCTGGTGGCGCGCGAGCGCGTGCTGGGCGTGATTGAGCTGGTCAACGGCCCCACGGAGCCCGGCTTCACGCATGACGACCTCACCGCCCTGTCCGCCATCGCGGACTACGCGGCCATCGCCATCGAGAACGCGCGCAACTTCCGCCGCGTGCAGGAGCTCACCATCACCGACGAGCACACCGGCTGCTTCAACGCGCGGCACCTGCGCGCGCAATTGGAGCAGGAGGTGAAGCGCTCGGCGCGCTTCCGCCACCCGCTGTCGCTCGTGTTCCTGGACCTGGACCACTTCAAGTCCATCAACGACCGGCACGGGCACCTGGTGGGCAGCGCCACGCTCAAGGAGGTGGGGGACCTGCTCATCAGTCTGGGCCGCCACAACCTGGACGCCGTCTTCCGCTACGGCGGCGACGAGTTCGCGGTGATGTTGATTGAAACGGACACGGAAGGCGCGCAGGTCATCGCGCAGCGCATCTGCGAGGCGTTCCGTGGCCAGCGCTTCCTGCGCGAGCAGGGGCTGGACGTGGCGCTCACCGCGAGCGTCGGGGTGGCGTCCTTCCCGGACCATGCCAGCACGTCCACGGACCTCATCCGCGCGGCGGACTTCGCCATGTACGCGGCCAAGGGCCGGGGCCGGGACGGCATCGCCGTCGCCGAGGCCCCTTCGGCGGAAGGGACCCCTCGCGAGGTCCCCTACGCCCGCTCCGGCGGGTGACTACCCCGCGGAGCCCAGCACCGAGTCGATGGCCTCGGTGTTGGTGACGACGTTGCCGCTCTTCTTCAGGGACTTGAGGAAGGACTCCGTCAGCTCAATCTGCTTGGCCTGACGGGCCTGGGTGCGCAGCTCCTCCTTGCGCTTGTCGAAGCCCGCGGTGTCCGGCTTCTCGCGCTCCACCACCTGCGCGACGATGTTCGCCTCGCCCACGGTGAAGACCTCGTCCAGCACCGCCGGGCCCTTGGCCTCGAAGGTGGACTTCACCAGGCCGGGCGCCGGACCCAGGTGCGGCACGGAGTCACCCTGCGCGGTGAAGCTGTCCGTCTCCACGGCCTCCGGCTTCGTCTCCGCCTCGAAGCGCAGGAGCGCGGGCTGCTGACCAGCGGGGACCGGGAACTGCTCCTTCAGGGACTTGCCGGCCTTCGCCGCGGCCAGCGCCTTGTCCGCCTCCGCCTTGGCCAGACCCTTGGCCTGCTCCTGCTTGTAGAGGCTGGTGGCGATCTCGCCCTTCACGTCGTCCAGCTTCCTGGCCTGGGCGTCCTTCTTCTCCTCCACCTTCACCAGGTGGATGCCCAGCGCGGACTCCACCGGCTGCGTCACTTCCCCGGCCTTCAGCGCGAACGCCGCGTCGGCCAGCGCCGGGTCCCACGTGGTGCGCTCCACCCAGCCCAGCTCGCCGCCCTTCAGCTTGGTGGCGTCGTCGTCGCTGCTCGCCTTGGCCAGGGTGGCGAAGTCCTTGCCGCCCTCCAGCTCCTTGCGCAGGCCTTCCGCCTTCGCCTTCGCCTGGGCCTTCTGCTCGGCCGTCGCGTCCGGGGCCACCTTCACCAGGATCTGCCGGGCGCGGATCCGCTCCGGCACGTTGTAGACGAAGCTGTTCGCCGAGTAGTAGTCGGCGATCTCCTTCTCATGCGCCTTCTGGAACGCGGCCAGCTGCGCGGCCGTGGGCGCGGGGACCTTGTCCGCGTACATGGTGGGCAGGAAGCGGGCGAACACCAGCTTCGCCTGGTTGCCTTCCTTCTCGTAGCGCGCGCGGACCTCGTCGTCCGACACCACGGCGCCCGTGCGCACCACGTCCATCATCTTCTGGGCGGCCATCTGCCGGCGCAGCTCCTGCTCGTACTCCTGCGGCGTGCGGCGGTAGAAATCGCGCAGCACCTGCTGGTAGCGGGCGAAGTCGAACGCCCCCTCCTTGGAGTGGAAGTCCGTGTTCTCATGGATGAGCTTGCGCAGCTCCTCATCCGAAGGGGTGATGCCGTGGCGCTCCGCCGACTGGGCGAGCAGCTCCGCGTTCACCAGCCGGTCGAGCACCTGCTTGTCCAGGCCGAACTGACGGGCCACCGACTCCGGGATGGGGTTGCCCTGCGAGCGCAGGAAGTTCATCTGGCGCGACCAGGCCATGCTGAAGTCGCGCAGGGGAATCTCCTTTCCGTTCACGGTAGCCACCGCGCTCGCGGTAGGTGCGGCGCTGCCAGTGTCGGCGAATCCGTTGCTGCCCGGACCGAACTGGAGCGTGAACACCACGGCGATGCCGATGATGAACAGGAGGGAGAAGAGCTTCCGGGGATTCAAACCGTCCATTGTCGTCACTTCACGGTCGGAAGCGCCCGCGAATCACCTTGCGGAAGGTCTCGCGGCGCCGTGTTGTTGGTAGCCCGGCCGGTGGGGATGCATGAGTGTCAACACCCCCCCATCCGGGCCTTGACTGCCTAGGACAACAGACCGGAAAATGCAAGCGATTCAGCCAGCTTAGCCAGCCCCACTCCCCCTTCCACCGCAGCCTCCGCCCACC
>NZ_RAWK01000191.1 GCF_003612165.1 Corallococcus aberystwythensis
CACCCGCCCGTCGGCGCCTCAGGAGCTGCAGCTCACCACGAGGTGCCGTCCCCACGTGGGAGGGGATTCCGCGTAGGCCTCCTGGCCGGGGTGTTCGTCGAAGGGCGCGGACATCAGCGCGAGCACACGGTCCACCTCCGCGAAGTCCCCCTCCTGTGCGCGGGCGATGGCCTGTTGCGCCACCCAGTTGCGCAGGACGTACTTCGGGTTGACGCGGTCCAGGCGCGCGTGGCGTTCGCCGTCCACGCTGCCTTCGGACTCCAGCCGCGCCCGGTAGCGCGCGGCCCAGGTGTCGAAGCCCCCTGGCGGCAGGAAGTGGTCGCGCAAGGCGTCGTTGCGCGCCTCCGGACTGGAGTCGAAGCGGTTCAGCGCGCGGAAGAAGCGCGTGTAGTCCACGTGCGAGCCGGCCATCAGCCCGAACAGGTCCTGCACGAGCTCGCGGTCCTCGTCGCGGCCTTCCGTCAGGCCCAGCTTCTCGCGCATGCGCGCGAGGAAGTGGCGGGCGAACGTGGGCTGGAAGAGGGTCAGGGAGGCGCGCGCCTCGTCCTCGCTGATGAGCGTGAGCAGCGCTTCACCCAGGCAGGCCAGGTTCCACAGCGCGACGCGCGGCTGCTGGTCGAACGCGTAGCGGCCGCTGTCATCCGAATGGTTGCAGATGAAGCCGGGGTCGAAGTCGTCCAGGAACCCATAGGGGCCGTAGTCCAGCGTGAGCCCCAGGATGGACATGTTGTCGGTGTTCATCACGCCGTGCGCGAAGCCCACCGCCTGCCAGCGCGCGACGAGGTCGGCGGTGCGCTCCACCACCTCCGCGAAGAAGCGCGCATGGCGCCCCTCCTGGCCCGCGAGGTGCGGGAAGTGCGCGGCGATGACGTGGTCCGCGAGCGTGGCCACGTGGCCCGGCTGCTCGGTGTGGTGGAAGTACTCGAAGGTGCCGAAGCGCACGTGTGACGGGGCCAGGCGCACCAGCATGGCGCCGGTCTCCACCTGCTCGCGGTACACCGGCGTCCCGCTGCCCAGGATGCACAGGGCGCGGGTGGTGGGGATGCCCAGCGCGTGCAGGGCCTCGCCGGCCAGGTACTCGCGCACGGTGGAGCGCAGCACCGCGCGTCCGTCACCGCCGCGCGAGAAGGGCGTGGGCCCGCCGCCCTTCAGGTGCAGGTCCCACCTGCCGCCGTCCGGGGCGCGGACCTCGCCCAGGAGCAACGCGCGGCCGTCTCCCAGGCGCGGCACGTACACGCCGAACTGGTGCCCCGCGTAGACCATGGCCAGGGGCTCCATGCCGGGCAGCGGCGTGGCCCCGCCGAACACGCGCGCGAACTCCGGGCGCGTGGCCTCCCCGGCGTCCAAGCCCAGCAGCCTCAAGCCCGCCGGGTTCACGCTCACGACGCGCGCGTCCGGGAAGGGCGCGGGGGCCACCCGGGCGGCGAACCCGGGGGGCAGGCGGGCATAGGAATTGTCGAAGACGAGCTGTTCGAGCGAGGCCATGGTCTGGATGAACAAACGTCAGGGGATGTGCATGCCCCGCTGGACCGCGGGACGGCTGCCCACGCGGTGCAGGTACTGGGTGATGTTGTGCGTGTCGTTGAAGAGGTCCGGGAAGAAGTCCCGCGAGGTCTTCAGCCACGGGTACGTGGCGATGTCCGCGATGGAGTACGTGGTGGCCAGGTAGTCCCGCGACGCCAGCTGCCGGTCCACCACGCCCAGGATGCGCTTCGCCTCCGTCTCGAAGCGCTCAATGGCATACGGGACCTTGGTGGAGGCGAAGCGGCCGAAGTGGTTGAGCTGGCCCAGGATGGGGCCCAGGCCGCTCATCTGGAACATCAGCCACTGCGTCACCTCCGCCTTGCCGCGTGCATCCGTGGGCATCAGCGAGCCCGTCTTCTCCGCCAGGTACAGCAGGATGGCGCCGGACTCGAAGAGGGCCAGGGGCCGGCCTCCCGGCGCGGCGTGGTCCACGATGGCCGGAATCTTGTTGTTGGGATTGATGGCCAGGAACTCGGGCTTGAACTGGTCCCCCTGGGAGATGTCCACCGCGTGCGTCTTGTACGGGATGCCCAGCTCCTCCAGGGCGATGGAGATCTTGCGGCCGTTGGGGGTCTTGAAGGTGTACAGGTCGATCATGCCTTCACTCCGGTGAGCTGTTCGCTCACCTGCCAGAGCCGCTCCGCGAGCGCGTCATCCCGGGCGGCGGACGACGGCTTCGCCTTGCGGCATTTGATGAAGTACTCGCCGCTCACGCCCGCCACCTCCGGCGACGACGCCAGGTAGATGGACGTCCGCGCGCCCTTCTCCGGGGAGAGCATGAAGGGCGAGGCCAGCTTGATGAGGTGCTTGAAGAAGCCCTGGCTGTTGTGACCGAAGCCCGTGGCCACCGCGCCGGGGTGCAGCGCGTTCGCGGTGACCTGCGTGCCGGCCAGCCGCTTCGTCAGCCCGCGCGAGAAGAGGATGTTGCTGAGCTTGGCGTTGCCGTAGACGCGGATGCCGTCGTAGCGGCGGTTCGCCGTCTGCGGATCATCCAGGAAGTCCGCGTGCGCGAACCGGTGGCCTTCGGAGGACACGTTGATGATGCGCGCCGGTCCGCTCGCCACCAGCAGGTCGCGCAAGAGGTGCGTGAGGAGGAAGTGGGACAGGTGGTTGGTGGCGAACGTGGCCTCATTGCCGTCCACCGTCACCTGGCGCCGGTCGATGATGAGCCCCGCGTTGTTGAGGAGCACGTCCAGCCGTTGATGGCGGGCCCTGAACGCCTGGGCCAGGTCGCGCACGGACTGGAGCGAAGACAGGTCCGCGAGCAGCGACTCCACCTGCGCGCCGGGGGCGGCCTCGCGCACCGCGGCGACCGTGGCCGCCGTGCGGGCCTCATCCCTTCCGGACAGCACCAGCGTGGCCCCCCGCCGCGCCAGCGCCTTCGCCGTCTCCTGGCCGATGCCACCGGTGGCCCCGGTGATGAGGCACACCTTGCCGTCGAGACGGTCTTCACGAGGTTCTGCCGCCATGGGACGCGTCCTCCTGGAATCCGGGGACGCGTTCTATACGCCCCCCGCCGTCCCCGCGCAGGAGAACCTGCCCGGGGATGCGGGGATGCGGGGTGTGTCAGGTGCTGACCTGGCTGATGTCCTCGGCCTGGCGGCCCCGGCGGTTGCCGCCCTTGGGGGGCAGGGTGGCCCCCGCGCGCGCGTCGCCGTTGAGGTGGCTCTCCAGGAACCAGAGGTCCTCTTCGGTCTCGCCCAGGGTCTGGGTGAGGATGTCCGCGGTGACGGGGTCGTTCACGTCATCCGACTTGGTGATGCCGTCGCGGAGGCTGGCGGCGTAGCGGCCCACGCGCTCCACGAGCGCGCGGATGTGCGTCTCTCCGTCCACGGCCTGCAGGTCGTATTCGGGCAGCTGGCTGTTGTTGGTGGCCAGGCGGATGGTGCCCTGGGCGTAGCCGCCCAGCGCGCCCGCGCGCTCCGCGTAGGAGTCCGCGTGCTTGCGCGCGTGCTTGGCCACTTCGTCGAAGAGCAGGTGGCGGCTGTAGAAGTGCGTGCCACGGATGTTCCAGTGGGCCTGCTTCACCTGCCAGTGCAAGTCGATGGCGTTGGCGAGCAGCGTGTTGAGCATGTCGATGAGCTCTTCGCGCGCGTCCTGGGGAAGGTTCACGTGGCTGGTCGTGTACATGGTCCTGGTCCCTCGTTGGGTGGGTTGCGCGCGGCAGGCCGTCGGCATGACGTCTCGGCGCTTCCCACAGAGTGGGGATGGGGCGGGCCCTTGGCCATGGCGCGGCACATGCCGCCTGGCTGCACGGCTGGCTCGCAGGGCAGGCGGCCGGGGGGCACCGGACCTTCAGACAGCGCCGGGGGCGGTCAGCCGGGCGGCGACCTCCGTGGCGGCGCGCTCGCCGGACTCCACCGCGCCGTCCAGGTAGCCGCAGCCCTCGATGGCCGTCTCGGTGCCGGCCCAGTGCACGCGCCCGCACGGAGCCCGCAGCGCGTCGCCAATGGCAGTGAGCGTGCCGGGGCGGGGCAGGCCCACGTAGCAGCCGGCGCTGAACGCCTCCTGCTTCCAGTCCAGCGCCGCGATGGCCACGGGCGTGAGGGCCTGGGGGCCGAAGAAGCGCGCGAAGTCCGTCAGCGCCGCGCGGTGGATTTCCTCGGCGGGGCGGCCGGTCCACGCGCGGGCGGTGTCGCCCAGGAAGAAGCCCACGAGCGCGGGGTGATGGCCCTGGGGCCCGCAGTCGTCGAAGCACAGGCGCACCGGGCCCACGTCGCTGACGGCCTCGCCGGACAGGCCTGCTTCGCGCCAGAAGGCCGTGGCGTAGGTGGCCACGACCTTGATGACGCTGCCCATGGGGATGTCCGCGTGCGCACGGCGGCGGCCCGAGGGCAGGTCCGCGCCGAAGTCGATGCGCTCCGCGAGCGCGGGCGGCGTGGCCACCACCGCGTAGCGCGCGCGGAAGGTGCGGCCGTCCTCCGTGGTGGCGGTGACGCCGCGGGCATCCTGGAGCAGGGCCTTCACGGGCGCGGAGAGGATGACGTGGTCCGGAGGAAGCGCTTCCGCCAGCCTTCGTGAGAGGGATTGCGCGCCGCCCACGAAGCGCTCGGCCTGGGCGCCGCCTTCAATCTCGGTCAGCGGCATGAGGCCGCCGTTGGAGTGCACGTAGGAGAGGAAGTGCAGGAAGGACAGCTCGGAGGGCTCCGCCGCGAACACCGCGCGGGTGGCGATGTCCAGCGCGGCTCTCGCGCCCCAGGTGGGCACGTGGCGCTGCTTCCATTCCTCCACGGTGAGGGCGTCCCACTCGGCGGCCTTGGGCGCGGCGGAGGGCTGTTCGCGGGGGACGCGCTTCGCCAGACCATCCAGCTTCCAGACGACGCGCTGCAAATCCAGCAGCGACAGGAGGGGCAGGGACGGGACCTTGCCCTGGTATGTGCGGCGCTCGCCGCGCACCTCCAGCACCTTGGAGCCCTGGTGGTGCTGGGCGAAGCGCTGGAGCCCCAGGGTGTCCGCGAGCTTGAGCACGTGGCGCTGCCGGGGGCCCACCCACTGGCCTCCCAGGTCCACGAGCCCGCCGCCCAGGTCGCGGGTGAGGGTGCGGCCACCCACGCGGTCCCTCGCCTCCAGCACGGCGACGGTGGCGCCGGTGCGGGCGATGTCCCGGGCCGCGGTGAGCCCCGCGACGCCCGCGCCGATGACGACCACGTCCACGCTTTCACCCATAGGGCCGCGGACTCTATGCCGGAAGCGGCGGGTGGCTAGGATGCGCGCCGGACGTCAGATGGGAAGGGTGGAGGACCGGATGTTCGCGTTGGAAATGGTGGAGAAGGTGCGGCAGGTGGCGCCGGGCATGGCGAACGCGCTGACGACGCTCGCGGTGAAGAACATCGTCCCGCTGGCGGCGGCCATGGGCTACCGCATCGACGAGGTGACGGACGCGCGCGTGAAGGCGACGGTGCCGCTGGACCGCAAGACGAAGAACCACGTGGGCAGCGTGTACCTGGGCGCCCAGGTGACGGTGATGGAGCTGACGATGGGTGTGATGCTCTTCCGCCGCTTTCCGCCCGGCCAGTACAAGATGCTGGTCAACCGCATGGAGGTCGCCTTCCACGCGAAGGCGAAGACGGCGGTGAGCGCGGTGTGCGAGCCCCCGGAGGAGCTGCTCGCGAAGCTCGCGTCGGAGTTGCGCGCGACGGGCGACAAGGCGGAGGCGTGGATTCCGGTGCGCCTGTTGGGCACCGACGGCCAGTGCGTCGCGGAGTCACGCTTCCTGGCCGTCTTCAAGCGCGGGTAGCGACCGCGCCTACCCCGTAGCTCGGTTGGATAGAGCGGCGGTTTCCTAAACCGCAGGTTCGCTGGATTTGGTACCCGTTTGGTACCGAGTTTGCCCCTCCTGAAGCGCTGTCTCGGTCGCGCCTCGAACCCCCGAGCAGTCAGGGGCTCCACTCAAACCCGTGGGAGCCCCTCCGTAGCATGAGCCCTGGCGAGGTGTGGCTGGGGAGGGGCAGGTGGAGGAGCGCGGGCGGGAGTACCGGCGCAGGCAGCCGGAGGGGACGGTGCTGTACGAGGCGGTGAGGGAGAACCTGGCCACGCTGCTGGAGGAGGCGAGCGAGGCGGGGTGCGGCCTGCCCCGATACGTGGAGCGGGACTTTGCCCGGTACCTGGAGTGCGGAGTGCTGGCACACGGCTTCTCGCGGGTGCGCTGCGAGAGTTGCAAGGACGAGCTGCTCGTCGCCTAATCGTGCAAGGGGCGAGGGGTGTGTCCCTCCTGCAACGCGAAGCGGGCGCACGTCACCGCGGCGCACCTGGTGGAGGGGGTGCGCGGTGCGCTGGCGCTGGAGCGGCTGTCACGAGCGGAGGACGGCCGCATCGCCTACCGCATGAAGCGCCCGCTGCCGGACGGCACCACGCACCTGCTCTTCACCGGGCTGGAACTGTTACGGCGTGTAGCGTCCCTGGTACCTCCGCCTCGGACAAACCTCACGAGGTTCCACGGCGTCTTCGCTCCAGGCGCGCAACTGCGGCCATTTCTGGTCCCTCAAGCAGGTGCGGAGGAGGCGAGCGAGGCGCCCCAGGCAGCGGTCAGGAAGGAGCGGATGAAGCAGAGGACGCCGCGAGTGGACTGGGCAGAGTTGCTCAGGAGGACGTTCGACTTGGACGTGTTCGTCTGCGTGAGGTGTGGAGGCAGGCGGCGGGTGCTGGCGTCTGTGCAGGGAGGGGGTGGAGTGCGAGCGATTCTGGAGCACCTGGGCCTGGGCCCGGCAGGTGCGAGGCTGGCCCCGGCGCGAGGGCCCCCCAGAGTGCGTGGTGTTGAGGCTCAAGCCGCCCCAGCCAAGAGAACCAGGCCCCTGCCGCGCACCTCATGGGAAGGCGGCCTGGGCTGACGTGTATCCCAAGGGGCTCCAGCGGCTTCTCCACCCGCCTGGCGTACTGCCCGGGCGGCCCCGTCAGCGGCCCTCCTCGGCTCCTGCGCTCCAGCCCTCACCCTCAACATGGCCTTTATCCCGCCTATGCGCACCCGGGCATCGGTGTATTCGAGTAGGACGAGGGTTCGACTGCGGTCACCTCAATCGGCCATGGTCATTTGCCCTCTGTGCCTTCAATCGACCGTCGGCGAGCAAGGTGAAGAGGTCAGCTGCTCGCATTGCGCGACGCGGTTCGTCGCGGGTCAGCCACTGGCGGCGAAGGTGCTGCCGCATCCTCCGCGGAAGACGCCGTCGGCGCCACGTGTCCCGGTCTCGGTGATGCTGTGCGCGTTGGCCCCCTTCGTCGCTCCGGTGGCCGCGATGTTGACCTGGACGGTCCCCCCATCGAGCCAGCGGCGGTCCTTGTGCCGCTCGTCCTCCTGCTCGGCGGCTGGCTGGCGGGAGGTTTTGCGATCGTCGCGGCCAAGAGAATCGGTTCGCGGTGGAGCACCGTGGCCAGCGTCGCAATCCGGGCCTCGTTCCTCGAATTCGTGATCTGGTGCGTCCTCTTTTTCTACCTCGCGATGGCGCCGGTCATGCCAGGTCGCTGAGCCCGGTACAGCCGGCTCGCGCACACGTCGGAGCAGCACGTGAACGTGGGGCTGGATCCGGTGCGCACCGCCCCGGCCCACGAAGCCCGCGAAGACCGGTGGCAACGACCCGGGCATCGGCGTGTTCGAGTAGCAGCGGGTTCGATTGCCGCCGCTTCCACGCCGAGCAATCCGCCGCTCTCAAGCGAGTTCCCTCTGAAGAAGAGAGCGGGGCTTATATTTCGGGACCAATCGGTTCTTGTAGGACCCAATTTGGACCAAATCCGGAGCGCATAAGAAGGATGAGGAGGCGGCAGGCGACGGGCCACTGCTGCTGCAGACTCAACACCACGCGTTCTGGCGTGGCCCCCGTGCTGGAGCCAGTCTCCCAGGCAGCGTGGGCAGTCCCAGGTGCTTCAGGATGGCACGCACCCCACCGGGAGCCGTCAGATACGCCAGCACCCGGCGCCTGCCTCCACACCTGCCGCAGGCGAACACGTCAAGCGCGAAGCTCCTGCGCAGCAACCCGGCCCAAGTAAGCCGCGGCGTGCGCTCTTGGGTCGGCTCCTGCCTCGTCGCTGCTAAAGGCGGCTCACTTGCCTCTTCCGGCTTCGGCTCTGTCCCCGCTTGAGGGAGCCGGCCATGTACCACGTCAAGACGATGATCGTGGACGGCGTCTGGACTTCGGTGGGGTTGACCAACTTCGACCCGCGCTCGCTGCGGCTGAACAGCTCTGAACCGAGGAAGACATTCAGGCGCGGTTCTCGGACCAGGGCAGTCCCCACGAGGCATGCCCGATAGGCATGCTAGTCCCTACGAGCAAGTATTGTTCCGGGATTTTCTTCCGTACGAGACTCTCACCCAAGGCAGATCACTTGGCCCTCTGCTGGCCTCCCAATGCAACCCACTGCCGTGAAAAAGGACTCCATGTCTGCACTCCGACTCCTGGCTCTCTCGCACCTGTTGCTCGTCGGCCTCCATGCGCGTGGAGACGAGCTTCGTCCCGGGGCCGATCTGATTGTTTTCAACGCGAAGATCACCACTCAGCACCTGGCGCAGCCGGCGGCTTCCGCGGTCGCGATCAAAAGAGGGCGGATCTACGCAGTGGGCGACGACGCCGAGATCCTCGCCCTCAAGAACAGCAAAACCAAACTGATCGATGCGGAGGGGCATCGCCTGATCCCGGGCATCAATGATGCCCACGTCCACGTGCTGAATGAGAACAACTACAACTACAACGTGAGGTGGGACGGGGTTCCCACCTTGAGCCGCGCCCTCGAGATGTTGAAGGAACAGGCCAAAAGAACGCCCAAGGGCCAATGGGTCAAGGTGATCGGGGGGTGGTCGCCGTATCAGTTCAAGGAGAACCGGTTCCCGACCTTGGAGGAGCTGAACGCCGCGGTACCTGACCGGCCGTACATCGTTCAATACGCCTACAACCAGGCGTTCTTGAACGAGTTGGCGATGAAGGAGATCGGCGTGGGAACCCCCAAGCTCCAGATGCCGCCCGGCACGGAATTCGAGAAAGACATACAAGGCAAGTACACCGGCGTCGTGCGAGGGTTCACCTGGACCTTCGTGGCGCTCGAAGCGGTGGTCCCGTTGCCTTCCTTCGCGGAGAAGGTGAACTCGCTCGCCTACGCGATCAACGACTTGAACCGGTTCGGAGTGGTATCGGCGCTGGAGTCCGGCAGCATCATCCCCTACCCGGAAGGGCACAAGCCCATCGAAGCCCTGATCAGGGATCAGCGTTTGAACGTTCGTTTCCCTTACATGGATCTCCAGCTCGTCGAGCCCGGCGCTTCGATGGTGGACGCCGAGATCGATGCCATCACCAAGAAGTCTCCGACCAGCCCCGGGGACAACACGCACCCGACCCTGGCGCATGGTCACGAATACCAAACCAACGGAGAAGTGCTGAACGCCCAACTCCACGACCATGAGAACTTCGACCGGCCGGCTGTGGTGATCGATCGGGAATTCATGCGAAAGACCGTCGAAGAGGACGTGGGCAAGCTGGTGAAGCGGCGAAGCCCGTTCCGGATGCATATCAGCTACGACGAGAACATCTCTCCATTCCTGGATGCTCTGGAAGCGCTGAACAAGAAAACGCCTTTCGACGGCCTGCGGTGGAGCATCGAGCACGCCGAAACGATCAGCCCGAAAAACATCGAAAGGATCAAGAAACTGGGCGGCGGAATCGCGCTGGACGACAAGATGGCGCTCCACGGAGACGGCTTCATCAAGACCCACGGCCGCGAGGTGGCCCTGCAGACGCCTCGCTTGCGTCAGCTCGTCGACAGCGGGATCCCGCTGGCCATGACCACCGACGGATTCAGGGCTTCTTCTTACAACCCGTGGGTGGCTATCCAGTGGATGGTCACCGGCAAGTCGGTGTCGGGCTCGGAGATCCTGGCCAAGGACAACCGCCTGAGCCGGGAAGAGGCGCTCAAACTCTATACTTTGGGTGCCGCGTGGTTCACCAAGACCGAGAACGAGAGCGGGAGGATCGCGCCGGGCAACCTAGCGGACTTCGCGCTGCTGAGCACCGACTACTTCTCGGTGCCGGAAGAGGAGATCCAGCATATCACTTCCGTGATGACAGTCGTGGACGGGAAGGTCGTGTTCGGTGCGGGCAAATACAGCAAACTCGCTCCGGAACTGCCGAAGATCATCCCGACGTGGTCCCCGATCAAGTACTTCGGCGGCTACTATGGCGCGAAATGACGAGCTGAAACCCATGGGCCAAAGCGTGAACAAAGCGCATGGAGCCGCCGGAGCGGACGTGATCATCGTGGGCGCTGGGTCGGCGGGGGCCGTCCTGGCCCGCCGATGGGCGCGGAGAGCGATCCGACCCCGGTCGTGGATCGATGGGGACAGGTTCGGGCCGTGGAAGGCCTACGGGTCATCGATTCGTCGATCATTCCGGCGATCCCGTCGGTTCCTACCAATCTGACCACGATCATGTTGGCCGAGAAGCTCGCCCACGAGCTGTTCCGATGAGAGGCGTCAGACGATGAGCAGGCCCGCCGCCGGACGAAGCGACTTCAGCTTCACGGCGGCCAGGATGGCCAGGAAGTCGTTCCCTGCCGAGGACAGCTTGGCTTGATCGTAGATCACCACGACGGGCAGCCTGGGCGGGGCCGGCAGCACCGGACGGAAGTTGAGCCGGCTGCCCGCGAGCTTAGCCATCGTCTCGAAGCCGATCGCGACGCCTTTGCCGGACTCGACGGCCGCGAAGAGACTGGAGATCCCGTCGCACTCCATCACGATGTTCGGCTCCTCGGTGAACCCGGAGAGGATCTTCCGGATCGCCGAATGAGCCTCCGGGTGCTCGCTCTTCGTGAAGGTGATCAGCCCTTCCTTCGCGACTTCGGCCAACGGCACTTGCTTCAGCTTCGCGAAACGGTGCTCTTTGGGGAAAGCCACGGTGACGCCGTAGCTTCCGAGCTCTTTCATCGCCAGCCCCTCGAATGACTGGGGGGCGACGCCGATGGTGATTCCGAGATCCAGCTTCAGATCCCTCACGCCGCGGACGATCCCGTTGCTCGACAGGTCTTTTAGCTCGATCTGGATCGAGGGATGCTGCTTGTGGAAAACCCGCATCGCTTGCTTCAGGATTTCCACGGCCGGCGTGGCGGCGAATCCGATCCTCAGGATGGACCGATGCGAAGGCGATTTCCGTCGCACCTTCTCGACGGCGTCTTCGACCCGACGAAGGATGACCTTGCATTCGGCGAGAAACACCTTGCCCGCTTCCGTCAGAGCGATGGAATTGGGATATCGCTCGAGGAGATCGACTCCGAGCTCCTCCTCCAAGTCGCGGATTTGCCGACTGAGCGCAGGTTGAGAAATATGAAGCAGTTGCGCCGCGCGGGTCACGCTGAGCTGCTCGGCAACCGCCGCGAAATACCTCACGTGTCTGAGTTCCATGATCGCAGCATAACCAAAAGGCATGCTAGCGGCACCTAAGGGGCAGTCCGCGCCTCAGCTCGCCTGCCTCCGCCAGCAGCGTGGCGAGGTTATCCCTCACCGCCTCATACAGCACCGTCCCCTCCGGCCGCCTGCGCCGATACTCCCACCCGCGCTCCTTCACCAGTCCCTCCCCAGCCACACCTCGCCAGGGCACACGCTACCGGTGGGCACCCACGGAACTTCGCCAAGCCCGCTCTCAAAATGCCGTGCCTGGAAGTCCTATGGGACCTGCGCTCGACCCAGACGGAGCGCTCTCGCCAGAAGCTCAGAGCGGCGGGTTCGAATCCCGCCGCCTCCAGCATGAAGAGCCCAGCAAGCTGAAAGGGTTTGGCCTGGGCCTGCCGTTTGTGCGCATCGCCGATACCGAGCACCGGCTACGTCCTCTGCCCGAGTGCTTCGCTCAGCGTGTCTGCGAACAACCCATCTTCCGCGAGAGCTTCGGCCTCTTCTGAGGGGATGCCTCAACTGGCGAGTGAGTTGGAAGGAGCTGTCACCGCCGCGACCTTCACTTCCGGTCACATTTTCAGGGCGCTGTCAATACGCCAAAAATCTAATGGAGCAATCGGCGGCGGGCCTATGAACCGCACTTCGGAAGGACAGGCTCCAAAAAAGAGCAGGCGTACGATCCATTTGTTCACCCTGGGCGCAAAACTGACGCACACGAAGAGCCAGTGAGCCTGAGGAACTCGAAGTCGTGGGGAAACCAGAAGACGACAAGCACCAATGGCACTGAGCCTCCGACTCCGTCGAAGGTAGTGGGGTTGCGCTGACGCCTGTACGAAAGGCGTCGTGCGCAAAAGACAGTCATTGTGCCGTATCGGCAGAGATCCAGCCGTTGGCAGGGAAAAGCAGTCAAGAGGCACCAACGGAAACAGTCCAACGAGACACCTGTGGCCTCCACGCAAACCGTCGCGAGGCCGTGGTGTCCTTTTTTTCGGAACTCCAATGAAACACAACTCACTTTCTCTCCTTGTCATGCTGACGGGGGCCGGTTTGCTCGGCCTCATCGGCGGTTGCAGCCCGATCTCCGTCGGAGACAATGACGCGCACGTCGGTACGGCCGACTCCGCCCTCACCGCCGGGCAGTGCGATTACTTCGAGGTCAACGGGAAGGTCCAGCTCTGCCACAAGACCAGTTCGACGAAGCATCCCTACACGATCGTCCGTGTTAGCGAGCAGGCGTGTATCAACGCTCACAGCGCTCACGACGGCGACTACGTCACCAGCCTCGACCCGACCTCGTCGCTCTACGACCCGACGTGCAGCGGCCAGGGCTGCCTGTCCGTGAACGCGCCGTGCGACGCCACGGTCCCCTGTTGCGACGGCCTCACGTGCCAGAGCGGCACCTGCGGCGACGTCAACGAGTGCGCCGCCGGTACCGACAACTGCAACGAAAACGCCACCTGCACCAACACCGTGGGCTCCTTCACCTGCGCCTGCAATGCGGGGTACGAGGGCGACGGCGTGACCTGCGGCGACATCAACGAGTGCGCCGCCGGTACCGACAACTGCAACGAAAACGCCACCTGCACCAACACCGTGGGCTCCTTCACCTGTGCCTGCAATGCGGGGTACGAGGGCGACGGCGTGACCTGCACCGACATCGACGAGTGCACCGCCGGTGCCGACAACTGCAACGAAAACGCCACCTGCACCAACACCGTGGGCTCCTTCACCTGCGCCTGCAACGCGGGGTACGAGGGCGACGGCGTGACCTGCACCAACGTCAACGAGTGCGCCGCAAACCCCTGCCTGAACGGTGGCACCTGCATCGATGGCATCAATAGCTACACCTGCAAGTGCGCTCCCACCTACGAGGGGGCCAACTGCCAGGCTTGCTCCGGCACCCTCGGGGACTGCAACGGGAACTCGTCCGACGGCTGCGAGGTGAACCTCCAGAGCGACGCCGATAGCTGCGGCGCCTGCGGCATCGTGTGCTCGACGGGCCAGATCTGCTCGAACGCCACCTGCCAGATCGCCCCCACCGGCCAGGTCCCCGGCACGCCGGTCAGCTCCCCCGCGAACCACAACCCGCTGGCCCCGGCGGTCGCCGATGTGAATGGCGACGGCAAGCTCGACATCCTGGTGGCCAACGCCGAATCCGGGGCGATCCTGTTCCCCTCTGGCTCGCTCTCCGTTTTCCTGGGGAACGGCGACGCCAGCGTCCAGTCGGAGGTCAACTACGGGAGCGCCTCGCTCTCCAGCAACGCGGTCGTGGCCGTGGACGTGGACGGCGACGGGTGGCTCGACGCCGTCACCGTCAACGGCCAGACCAACCTGCTCCTCATCAACGGAAGCATCAGCGTCTACAAGAACCTGGGCCCGAGCGCGCCCGGGACCTTCGGCGCGCCGACGAGCTTCACCACCGGCACTCCGGGCTCCGTCCACCTCTGCACCGGGGACTTCGATCACGACGGGGGGGCTGACATCGCCACGACGAGCGTGACCCTGAGCCAGGTGAGCGTGCTCTTCGGCACCGGCGCGGGCAGCTTCGGCGCGCCCACATTCATCGGCATCCCGAACACCGGCGGCGTGCAGTCGACCATCGCCTGCCGTGACCTGAACAGCGATGGCTTCTCCGATATCGTGGTGACGAGCCCCGCCAGCGCACGCCTGTCGGTCCTCATCAACCAGGGAGACGGCACGTTCGCCGCACCCGTCGCCTACAGCAATTCCGCCAGCGGCCAGACAGCGGGCATCGCCTTCGGCGACGCCAACGGCGACGGCACGCTCGACATCCTCTCGAACGGCGCGGCCGGCCGGTTCCTCTTCTACTTCAGAGGGAACGGCAACGGCACCTTCGCGAGCGGCGTTCAGTCAACCGCCGCGGCCAATACGGCCGCCAACTCGGCGCTGGGCGTCGTGGCCGATGACTTCAACGGCGATGGCAAGCTCGACGCCTACATCCTCGTTACAACGGCCTCGGGCGGCGTCCGCCCGATGACCGGCAACGGCAACGGAGGCTTCACCTCGGGCACCGTCGTCACGACCGGCGCCTCGCCTGGCCTCAACGCCATCGCCACCGCGGACATGGACGCGGATGGGTACGCCGATCTCATCCTGACCAACAGGGGCTCCGGCACCGTGACCGTGGTCCCCAACGGGCTCTGAGTCGCTGTCCGCGATACCGCGATGGGGCGGTGTGCCCTGACTTCAGCGCGGTCTCGGTAGGAGAATCGGTGCGCCGCGTGCCTCGCGCGCGGCGCACCGAAAAACGCGCACGCGCCTGGCCCGACTGGAGGAGGCCCTGCGAAAGCTGGAGGCCTGCCAGCCCACCGCGGAGGCGCTGCCCATGCGCGCGACGGTGGCCGTGGACACCGCCGGGCTGCGCGAGGAGCTGCGCCCGCTGCTGTCCCAGCTCACCCCGGAGCAGCGGCAGGAACTCATCCGCAC
Organism: Corallococcus aberystwythensis; assembly: GCF_003612165.1. Classification (GTDB taxonomy): domain Bacteria; phylum Myxococcota; class Myxococcia; order Myxococcales; family Myxococcaceae; genus Corallococcus; species Corallococcus aberystwythensis. Next base: position 14,831 of record NZ_RAWK01000191.1, read on the forward strand.
GCTCGTCGTCAACATCAACAGCGGCAAGGTGAAGGTCGACGTCGTCGGCGCCCCTTTCTGAGCCAGCCATCGCACGTCCCTGGCCTTCGCTTCCGCGGGGCCGCGCCTTCAGGGGCAATGCTCCGTCGAGCCGCCCTTGGGCGCGCAGGTGCGGTGCTTGGGGGGAGCCGATACCTGCGCGGATTCACACAAAGGCCTGGTGATGAGATCCGGATCCTTGTCCGCGTCCTCGTTCTGCCATTCAGCCCAATTCTTGGGCTTTGTCGCCACTCCCATTCCGAGCCCCAACGAGAGCGGATTGGCGCTGGGAGTGAGGCTGGGGCCGGCGCTCCAGGTCAGCTCCTGCTTGGACCACGTATGCGCGTAGCCTGACTTGATCTTGAGCCTCGGGCACTGTCCAGCGACGGGGGCGAACGGGACGAACCACATATCGATGTGGATCTGGGCCGCCTTCATGTTGAACCACTGCTTGCTGGAGGCCGGTCCCGATGGGGTCCCGGCCTCAGCGGACACCGTCGGCATGTCCTCCGTGCCGCAGAGCCCGCTGGTGGCGGTCTTCCCTCCCGCTGACATCGTGAACTTGTCCTTGAAAACCTTGTCGTCAATCCTGACGGCAACGTCGGTGTGACTGATGACGTCGGCCGTCTCGTCGCGGTTGTAGGTCTCGTGGGTGCAGGCATCGAACAACCTCACCCTCATGGCCTTGACGTCGACGGAGCTGCTGAAGTTGACGCGCACGGCGTCGTCAGAGCCGATGTCGCCGTCCTTGGACGGCCAGCAGAACTTGCCCTCGCAGGCATCGGGGAGCCAACGGCCGCTGAGGACGACGTGGTGGGCCTTCTTGTCCTGGTCATACCCGACGTAGGACGCCGTATCCATGTCGAAGGCCGTCGCGACCGTGTGCTTGCCTTCGGGGAGCGCGGAGGCAGGCAACACGGGCAACATCATCAACGCTGTCACCGCCAGGGGCAGCAACCCGAGGCCACGGATTCTCCGGTGAAGGCGGCGTCCGGGGGGATGGGCAGCGGAACCGCATACAACTGAGCGCATGAGAGCCTCCCCGGTATCGGCTCCGCCTGGCGACCGCGGGACATACCGGTGCTATCGGCGTTCGAGGAGGGCGCGCCCCCAAGAAGCGCCGGGGGGAACTTCAACCCTGTGCACGGGCTCAGGGGGCCGGAATCCCTCACCTCGGAACGCGGGGACGAACACTTGCTCGCTCCCTACGGACAGGCGCTTGCCGGTGCCTACCTCCACGGGCAGTCGCCGCTCAGCTCGTCCGGCGTAGCGCCGCGAAGTGGTTGCCGTAGAAGGCGATATAGACGACGCCCGGAGGCAGGTTGTTCCTGTCGAAGCCCTGGGCCTCCACCCCGTTGTGGAAGAGGCGGGCCCCGGTGGGGGGCTCGAAGACGACGACAGGCTTCTCATGGGAGAACGCCCGGATCTTCGTCAGCCCGCCCCAGACGTACTGCTGCTCCCTCAAGCAGGTGCGGAGGAGGCGAGCGAGGCGCCCCAGGCAGCGGTCAGGAAGGAGCGGATGAAGGAGAGGACGCCGCGAGTGGACCGGGCAGAGTTGCTCAGGAGGACGTTCGACTTGGACGTGTTCGGGGAAGGCGGCATGGGCCGACGTGTATCCCAAGGGGCTCAAGAGGCTTCTCCACCCGCCTGACGTACTGCCCGGGCGGCCCCGTCAGCGGCCCTCCTCGGCTCCTGCGCTCCAGCCCTCACCCTCAATCAATGGGGAGGTGGCGAAGCTCGTGGAGGATCACCTTGCTTAGCGTCTCGATGCGCAGGTGGCATTCATCGAAGCTGTCCAGGACGATGTAGAGCGGAGCATCCCCGGCCTTCCACTTCGTGATGGCTTCTCCTTCGAAGAGGGCTCGCGCAAGTTGCCCCTCATCCCCGAACGCGGCAAGGTCATGCCAGAGAAGCTGCGCGCCCACGCGAGCGCAGTGGTCCTGGATGGCCTGCCGCTCCTGCTGGAGGGTGGTGGTCTTGCCCATGCCCGGCTCGCCGAGCAGTGCCACGGACAGCAAGGCTGGAGTGATGAGGCCGGAGGAGCGGGTGCGCTTCGGATTTCGGAAGGTCATGGCACGTCCTGGAGCGATTGAGGTCACAGCCGAATTGCGCGTCCCAACGTGCGCCTCGCGTCCCATGCGAGCGCCTGTCTCGAAGCGCGACCCGGATGTCCTCCAGGGCGAGGTCACTGACTGTCATTGTTCGTGAGTCCAATCCCCGGGTCTCACGTCCATGAACGTCGGACAAGCGTTACATGTCCGCGACGTCACTTCCCTCCCGTTCGCAGGGTGATGGCGGAGCGTTGGGATGGCCGTCAGTCTCCTCGCCGAAATCGGAATGCCTGTGCGGGGGGCTGTATCGTGAACAAAGCATTCATTCATCTGGTGCTGGCGCTCGCAGTGTCGCTGCTGGCGGGCTGCTCTGTTGAGCCCTCGGACCCCGACCTTCTCTCGGAAGCCTCGGACCGGATCACCGCCCAGGGGTGTCCAGACGCGCAGTCCTGCGTCGGCTGGAGCCAGACGGCGTCCATGTCTTCTCCGCGCGCGTACCACACGGCGACGAGGCTGCTGGATGGCAGGGTGCTCGTCGTCGGAGGGCGCTCCACGCGCGATACGCTCGCGACGGCGGAGGTGTACGACCCAGCCTCGGGGATCTGGAGTGCCACGGGCACCATGGCCGAGGCGCGCGATGGACATTCCGCGACGCTGCTGCCCGACGGCAAGGTCCTCGTCGCCGGGGGATTCAGACTGGGGTTTGGAAATCTCGCGACGGCGGAGGTGTACAACCCCGCCTCGGGGACCTGGAGCACCACCGAATCCATGGCCGCCCCTCGCAGGTTGCACCCGGCGACGCTGTTGCTCAACGGCAAGGTCCTTGTCTCGGGAGGCTTCGGCGATACCGGAGGGTCTCTCGCGACGGCGGAGGTGTACGACCCCGCCTCGGGGACCTGGAGCACGACCGGCTCCATGGCCTCCCCTCGCAGGTTGCACACGGCGACGAGGCTTGGCAGCGGCAAGGTGCTCGTCGCCGGCGGGCAGGAGGTGCTCAACGCGCTCGCGACGGCGGAGATCTACGACCCCGCCTCCGGCACCTGGTGCGCGACCGGCACCATGACCGAGGCTCGCGCGGCGCATACGGCGACGCTGCTGCCGAATGGCAGGGTGCTCGTCGCTGGAGGCGCCGCCAACATCATCACGCGCTCGACGGCGGAGGTGTACAACCCGGCCTCCGGCAGCTGGAGTGCCACTGGAGCCATGGCGACGGCTCGTGACGAGCACACAGCGACATTGCTACCTGGCGGCAAGGTGATGGTCACCGGGGGGCGAAACGGAAGCACCAACCTCGCGTCGGTGGAGTTGTATGAGACAGTGTCGGGGACCTGGAGCGTCCTGGGCTCCATGAGTGCAGTTCGCTTCGAGCACACGGCGACGCTGCTGCTCAACGGCAAGGTGCTCGTCGCGGGGGGATTCTCATTCTATTCGGCGGAGCCGATCCTCGCGACGGCGGAGGTTTACGGCCCTCTGGCGGGCACCTGGAGCGCCACGGGCTCCATGACGGAACCTCGACGTCGGCACACGGCGACGTTGCTGCGCAATGGCACGGTGCTCGTCGCGGGGGGAGATGGCGATGTCTCCCCACCCGTGGCGACGGCGGAGGTGTACACCCCGGCCACGGGCAGTTGGCGCGCGACCGGCTCCATGGCCCAACCTCGCAACAGGCACAGTGCGACGCAGCTGCGCAACGGCAAGGTCCTCGTCGCCGGGGGGAGTGGCATTGTTGAGTTCGGCCTCCGCGAGGCGGAGGTGTACAACCCGTTCTCAGGCACGTGGAGCACGACCGGCGCGATGACCGCGGAGCGTTTGGACCACATGGCGACGTTGCTCCACGACGGCACGGTCCTCGTCATGGGCGGGCAGAACAGCAGCGGGCTCCTCGCGACAGCAGAGGTGTACAACCCGCTCTCGGGCACGTGGAGCACGACGGGTTCGATGGTCGACGCTCATCGCGATGGCGCGGCGGCGCTGCTGCGCAACGGGAAGGTCCTGGTCATGGGGGGAGACAACCTCATCAGCAACCTCGCGAGGGCGGAGGTCTATGACCCCGCCTCGGGCTCCTGGAGTGCCACCGGCTCCATGACCTCCGCTCGGTCCGGACACACGGCGACGCTGTTGCGCAACGGCAAGGTGTTGGTCGCTGGGGGATTCAGTGGGGATTACCTCGCGACAGCTGAGATTTATGACCCCGTTTCGGGGACCTGGAGTGCGACCGGCTCCATGACGGGACCGCGTTACGGGCACAGGGCGACGTTGCTGCCTGATGGAAAGGTCATCGTCGCGGGGGGAATCAACGCGGGCGGGTACCTCGCGACAGCGGAGGTGTATGACCCGACGTCGGGGACCTGGCGCGCGACCGGCTATCTGGTCGAGCCTCGCGGGAATCACACGGCGACCTTGCTGCATACCGGAAACGTGCTCCTCTCCGGTGGGGACACCAGTTTCAGCACGGCGGAGCTGTACACACCCTGCGTCCACTGAGATCTGTATGCTCGGGGGCTGTCCTCGTCATTCCTCGTGTTGCTGGTGATCGCGGTGTTCATGGGGGGCGCTCATCGGCCTCTGGTTGCGCTCCTCCAACCGTGAGCAGTCCTCGGAGCCGCCTCCCTACCGGACCGGTCCCCGGAGGTGGGGCGGCAGCGCCTCGCGGAGTTGATCGAGTCCGGGCAGATGATCAACGCCATCAAGCTCTACCGGGAGCTTCATGGCTGCTCCCTCAAGCAGGTGCGGAGGAGGCGAGCGAGGCGCCCCAGGCAGCGGTCGGGAAGGAGCGGATGAAGGAGAGGACGCCGCGAGTGGACCGGGCAGAGTTGCTCAGGAGGACGTTCGACTTGGACGTGTTCGTCTGCGTGAGGTGTGGAGGCAGGCGGCGGCGTTGAGCTCCCGTCAGCCGCGGGTCCCCTGGCGGCTCGACACGCTGGCCGCGCGCACGGGGGGCTCCCCCTCCCGGCTCCAGCACCTCTTCCAGGCCGAGCTGGGCGTCACGCCGCGCCAGCTGCGGACCTGGCAGCGCCTGCGCGACGTCCGCCGGCGGTTCGCGGCGGGCGGAAGCCTCACGCTGGCGGCACACAAGGCCGGGTTCGGTGCGTCCACGAGCCCCGGGGACCCGCGCCCGAGTCCGCCTGAGCAAAGCCCCCGCGCCCCGCGGTTCCAGCCGTTCCGTGGCCAGACGCTCACGCTGGAAAAACGCGGATGGCCCAGTATGCGGAAATCGCCCGGGCATTCTCCCCGTAGACTCCGGGGCGCAACGAAGCCGCATGACGGCGCGAGATCGTGGAGGGGGCGGGTGGCTGGGACGCAAT
>NZ_RAWK01000192.1 GCF_003612165.1 Corallococcus aberystwythensis
CCCTGCCCCTGCAGCCCGCGCCCCCGCTCCGCTCGGAGGCGCCGACCCAGGCGCTGGGGCTTCGGCGCCCTCCGGAGCCTGCTCCGGCGAAGGAGCAGGTCCCAATTCCGGATGCCGCTCCGCCCGCGAAGCGGTTCCGGTCCTCGAAACCGCTTCAGCCTCCGAAGGAACCCACGTCCTCGCAGGCCCCGTGGAACAAGCGGGTGATGGAGCTGATCCGCGGCCTGGTCAGCAGCCGCAAGCGCTGAACACGGACTGGTATTGATATTCCGTGTGCGTGTAGTTGCCGGCCGCGTCGAAGCACACGCGGTAGCTGGACTGCTGGTTGAACCTGCCGTTCTTGTCGTACCGGACCGCGGACTCGCCGGGAGGGCACACCGGGATGAGGCCCTCGGGACCGCCCGTGAGGGACTGCGCATCCCCGCCCTTCAGGTTCGGCTCACAACGCCATTCCGAACCGCAGGTGGACCTGGGCTCACAGGAAGTCGCGCCGGTGTTCGTCCAGCTGGACCAGGTACCACACGATGCCAGGGCCGCCTCCGACGTCGCCAGCGCCGCCGTCTCCTCGGCCGCGGCCTCCTCGGGCGTCAGGGCCCCGCCGCACGCCGTCAATGCCAGACCCGTGCACACCCCGGCCACCGCGCGCAGCAAAGACATTCCAGGCTTCATGGACGACTCCTTGGTCCGGCGGGGCACCGGAATGGCACCCGGCCTTCCGACAAGGAGGTATGTTAGGCCAATCCGCCAACCCCAGACCACTCCAAACCCTGTCTGAAGAAATCACTGGAACGCGATGCCTTCCAGTGAAAGTGCAGCATTGCCAGGCGAATGTCCTATCGCTTCACCCGGCGCACTGCGTGACGTCAACGCAGTGCAGCACCCGGCGGTTGTCGGGGCGTGTGGTCCTGCCCCTCTCGGAACAGGACCCTGGCCAGCTATTTCGCCGGTTGGAATCTCTTGGTGAGGGCATCAAGAATATTGCTATCAATCGCGAGCCCAAGGAACAGCCCCGGCCGTACACCCTTCCACGTCTTCTCCGTGGGGATGTCCCCATCGCCAGTGAAGCTGTCTCCCACCGCATACCCATTCGTCAGACGCGTATTCTTGTGCAGGCTGAGGCCTAGCGCGAGGGAGAGCGACCCGGTAGGTGTCAGCGCCAGGCCTACCACTGCATCTTCCGTGGGCGAGGTGGGCTTCACTGCCGCGAAGAGATTCAGGAAGTAGTTCTGTGTCTCCATGGCTTCGTAGTCCACTCCGCCGATCATCCAGACCGCACCGACATAGACCGAGAGGCCCTCCCGGTCCTTCACCTCCTGGAGGATGTCGGACGGGTCTGTCTCGAAGCGGTGGCTCGTGGCCGTGTCAAACCCCAGCATGGCCGTGGCGGCGAGGTGATAGCGCGGTCGCACGCGCGTCTTGAACACATCGACCTGGGGGGAGGACTGCGTTCCCGTGGCGACAGCTGTCCCATTGTCCTGGCCTTTACCCACGTAGCCAGGAAGGGGATGAATCTCATAGGACAGGGAGCCAGCGCCGCACCGGAACATCTGCTCAACTGGAACCAGCTTGAATTCATCCGACTTGAGACTGCCCTGGGGATTTTCGTCCGGTTTGCCCTGCTTGGCGTCCTCGTCGGGCGCCGCCTCTTCCTTCCTGCGGAACGTGTTGACGGCCTCGCAGTTCTTCGAGGTGACCTTGGGAATGAGCGTTTCAGTGCTGGGGAGGAGGAATGCGACCTGGATCCACTGCCCCTCCGCGACCGAGTTCTCCATGGGAGCGGCCACTGCACCCGATGGCAGGTGGACGAGCAGAAGGCGCTCCCGACCATCCAGTGCCTTCAGTTGCCCGAGCAGCGTGGTCTTGAGCGTAGGGCCTTGCGCAAGCCAATATTGGAGTGCACGCCCATCCAATGGAGCCGACGCCGAAGTGGGGGTGGCAGGGCCTTCTTTATCGAAGAACGCAACCGGGTCCCCTGCCGCGGTCTTGCAGTTGAAGGGAGGGCTCACCGCGCCCGCGGTATTCACCTGAAGCTGGAGGAAGGCGGGAGTGAGGTCTCCGAACCTCTGACGCTCAAGGGTGAGCACCGCCAGCGTCCCACCTCCAACCGGCTGGGTCATACCCTGCGGGGGGAAGGCGACCACGGAAGATGTCTTATCCTTTATCAAGGAGGCGCTCTCAAGCGTGGAACCCGGTGGAAGGGTGACTTCGATGCGGAGCGCTCCCCCCTTCGTCGCATCCCCTTGCTGTAGCTGGGTACAGGTTGGCGAACCTCCCACTTCCTTGACCTCGTAGGTATATGCCTTTTCCTGGGCCCAGGCGGGCCTGAAGCAGATGAACATACACACTGCCGCTACGATTCTACTCCAATGCATGGAAGACCCTCTCTGCGCGAATGACCATGGTGTGGTTTTTGGAAGAGCCGACGACAAAGCCAAGCAGACGCCCCGCGTCGTCCAGGACGCAGGCGCCGCTGTCGCCATCCGACGTCACCTTGCCGGCAAGGCGGATGAGTGAGCGCATCGTCCCTTCAAGGCCGAAGTCGGCGGGGACGTCGATCGCGTTGATCCACGAGATCCGCTCGCCATCCAGGGTGATGACCCGTACGCCGATGTTGTGCTCAGAGGACTTCAGGACGCGCACCTGGACAGGCGGTCGCGTTGCGCGCGCGATGTCATTGGCGGGCAGCGGTCCCGCCCGCGCCCCATCAATCTCCTCGTCATTCCGGCACCTGCGCACGAAGCCAGCGGGAACGACCCGCCCTCCTGGAAGCAGGACGGTCACCGGCAGCCCCTCGGCCTGGGCCACGTGGCCGGACAGGTAGATGTCGCCAGTGTCGAACGCCGCGCTGAGCGTTCCCACCGTCCCTCCCACCCTCACCTTCGTGAAATGGGCCGGGAGGATGGATGTCGCCCACTGCTTGCTGCCTTGAGGCAGCTGTTGCACGTCCAGCGCCACCGTGTGTCGCCTGCTTCCGACCTGGACGTGCAATGGCCCCTCAATGAGGGAGCGGACTTCGCGCGGTGGTTTCTTCTGGCGCACCCAGACGATGAGGGAGTCCGCTTCGCGCGGCAGGCCACCCGTGTACTTCACCCCCCAAGACACCCCCACGACCTCCTTCCGACGAAGGAACTTCCGGCGCGCGGTCGCGAGCACTTTCACTCGCGCCGGCTCGGACAGATGGAGGTGACGCTTGACCCAGGGAATGCGCCTGTCTTGGGATTGCGTGCGCACCAGCGCGTCTTCCAGCCAGTGCTTTGCCCCTGGATTCGCGCGGAGGCTCACTCGCAGGAGTTCCGCGACAGAGATTCGTCCCGACTGCACCGCGCTCAGCGCGTCCCGGACCAGTCTGCTGGTGGACGCGCTCACGAGAGGGGCTCCTCCAGCGGATCAGCCGGGCACCCTCTATTCCAATGTTCTGCTGACATGCATCCTCCTACTGAGGCGCGGCTCCGTGGTGTTGGCACCCGCTGTCCGTGGTTCGCTCGCCCCCTCCGAACCGCGGGCTGAAGGCGCTCACAGGCTGAGCAAGCCTCGTGCCTGGGTCGTCCAGCAGTGGACATCCATTGTCGGGAGGTGCGGCCCTGGCCCTCCATCGAAGCTGTGTCCAATCGCCTTGAATCGAGCGCCGTGAACTGTCCACCCGGGTGGACAACCACGAGGGACGTGACCTCGTGACAGCGGGTGGCGCGCAAAGTGCTTCTGCTCCGTGGCGAATGAGCCGAGCCCAGGTCCAGCGAATTGCCCGCCCCAAGCAGGGCATTACAGTCACCGTCATGACGGCGACTGAAGACGTGACCGCGCGGGAGCGGGACCTCTACCTCGGCATGCTCCGCATCCTGGACTCCCCTGAGCCGACCGAGCCCATGCGGAATGTCTTGGAGACCCTGGTGGCTTTGAGCCAGGCCCAGCGGGCCTATCTGGAGTTGTACAGGGACTCCTCCGCGGGGGACCGTCGCTGGTCCCTGTCGCATGGCTGCTCAATGAGTGACGAGGAGCAGATTCGCGCCACCACCTCACGGGGTATCGTCACGGCGGCCATCGCCTCCGGAACGACAGTCCATACGGCATTCGCACTGCTGGATGAGCGCTTCGCCGGCGCGCCCAGCGTCAAGAAGCAGCGGCTGGAGGCCGTGCTCTGCGTGCCGCTGTTGGGGGGCGTGCCCGGAGTGCTCTACCTCGAGGGCAAGCGTGGGGCGCCTCCATTCTCAGCCGAGGTCATCCGAATCGCGGAGCACGTCGCACGGTTCATCGGAACCGCCGCGCAGAGGGCGGGGGCTCACAGGCCGCCAGACGCCGAGGACGCAACCCGTCCTTTCCGGGAGCGGCTGAGGCTGGAGGCCGTCGTGGGCCGGAGCCGAGCGCTCGCCCATGTCTTGCAGCAGGTGGAGCTCGCGGCGCCGCTTGACGTCACCGTGCTGATCACCGGTCCCTCTGGCACGGGGAAGACGCAGATCGCCCACGCCCTCCATGACAACAGCAAGCGCAGGAACGGCCCCTTCGTGGAGCTCAACTGCGCGGCCATTCCCGAGGGACTCTTCGAGAGTGAGCTGTTCGGCATGATGCCCGGCGCCTTCCCAGGCGCCCGCCGGACGCCCGGCAAGGTGGAAGCGGCGGAGGGAGGCACACTGTTCCTGGATGAGATCGCCGAGATTCCGCTTACGGCCCAGGGCAAGCTGCTTCAGTTGTTGCAGTCCAAGCAGTACTACGCCCTGGCAAGTCCGCGCGTGGCGAAGGCCAATGTGCGAATCATCGCCGCCACCAACGCGGACCTCCCGCAGCTCGTGGCGGACAAGCGCTTCCGGGAAGATCTGCTCTACCGGCTCAACGTCATCACGATCCGCATGCCCGGCCTCACCGAGCGGCGGGAGGACCTGGGAGTCCTGGTGGACGAGTTGCTGCTCCGGCTGGCCTCCGAGCATGGGCTGCCCCAGCTCCGGGCCTCCCCCGCGTTCCATGTGGCATGCGAGATCATGGATTGGCCCGGCAACGTGCGGCAGCTCCGCCACCGGCTGGAGGCGGCGCTCATTCGCGCATGCCACGAGGCCGCTACCTGGATTGAACCGCGGCATCTCTCCGAATCACTGCAGGCTCCCCCTGAGCGCCCCGCCTCCTTCCACGAAGCGACCCGGCAATTCCAGTGTGAGCTCATCCGCCGTGTGCTCAAGGAGGTGGATTGGAACGTGAGCGAGGCGGCCCTCCGGCTCGATCTCACCCGCGCCCATGTCTACAACCTCCTCAAGGCTTTCGAGCTGAAGCGGGATGACAAGAAGTGACGCGGTTCATGGACGCAACACCCAGAGGAGAAATGATGTCAGACTTTGAAAAAGCCGTATCGACCGACGAATTCGCTGACGCCGACACCCAGCCCAAGGCGTCCGCGCATGAGCTGAAGAAGTGGTGGCACCGGAACACCATCGCCCCCAGGTTCTATCCCTACATCGTCAAGCGGATTGGCGAGGAGACGACTCCAGACGGCCTTCGGTATCTCTACTTCCAACTCGCTCGCAGGGAGGACCTGAAGGACCCCAACAACCCTGACAATGCGAAGCGCTTCAGGGTGGAGTTGACCCAGCAGCACAAAATCTGCTGGCCGGACCTGCCTTCGACCGCGCAGCTCGCGACAGAAGCCCACCCCTACGGGTTCCTCATGCTCACGGCTGATTGGGAGGCCAACGCGAACAGCGAACTCAGCAATGCGTTCGATGTCACCTCGCTGCGGGAATCAGGGGAGAAGTGGCCCAAGTCAGCGAGGACCAAGGACTTGCTGCGTGCCTTGAGTGAGGATGAAGCGCTGGAGGACATGCCGCTGCTCGAGGCTCTCAATCACATCATGAACTCCCTGCGCTAGCGGAGCACACGGCCATGCTGACGCATCTCACCGTTATCTCCTATACGCATGACTTCCAGACCCTCTTCGAGGACATCGACGATGCCCTCCTGACCGGCAATGCCTTCCATACCGGGGATGAGACACAGGATGAGCACCCAAAGCGGAGGAGGCCCGTGTCGCATGCAAAGATAGAGCGCTGTCAGAAGTGGAAAAACCTTCCGAATCTCGCCCTGAACGTGGGACGCCCGATCGACCTGCTCGACCTGGTGGGCCATGGTTCATCCGAGGACTTCGAGCTTGGGGATGGCCCCTTCCTCCTGAGCCATGTCGAGCCTCCCGAAGTCATTGACGTCATGAAACGGGTGAAGCCACATCTTGCTGACAAGGCCCGGGTCCGGCTGCTCGGCTGCGAGACGGCTGTAGGAGAGAGCGGACTGCGGATGCTGAAGAACCTTTCGAGGGCGCTGGAACGGGAGGTCCTCGGCACAACGGTGGAGTTGCTTTCCACGGACTTCGGTCCATACGGACTCAGTGAGGAGTTTGCCTCGGCCTATCTGTACTCATCGCACCAGGACCAACCGACAGAGGCTTTGAGCCGTGATGCGTTTGCGAAATTCATGCGGCAGTTGCCTCACCCCTGGGAGCAGCGGTTGCCAGGCTATCAATTGATTGGCCGTGGTGAACCCTTCTTCGCGGCTGCGTTCAGCCTGCGCGTCCAGGGGAGTACCGTCTCCGTAGCTTCCGACCGGCGGCTGGTGCTTGTCAGGGATCAGCGAGAGGGGCCTCCGCTCATGCTGCGCTGGAGCAAGCTTGAGCCCGCTCCAAGCATGGAGAAGCTGCTGCCCTCCCTGCGCTGAGTGCCCGCCTGAAATCGCCGGAGCGGGCGTCAGCGGCGCTCGACACAGCGAATGCCGAGCGCGAAGTCGAAGCGTCTGGCGGGGAGGTGGGTGCTCCAGGAAACCTCGTGGTGCCTGGCCTGCACCGGAGAATCCCAGCGGCCGCCGGTGGAGATGCGCAGCCCCTCGTTCTCTCCGCGAGAGGCAGTGGTCTGGGTCCATTCACCGACGTTCCCCGCCATGTCGAGCACGCCGTACGGGCTCCGGTCCGCTGGAAATGAACCCACGGGCGCGGCTGCCGGATACGGGTCATCTCCTCCGAGGTTCGCGGGCGGGCTCCGCGGGGCCTCCAGCCAGACGGTTCTCCTTCGAGGCGCCGGGTTCGCGCTCGTTCCTCCGGGACCGAGCGCGAGCCCACCTCGAAAGGCCTTGCGCCACTCGTCCTCCGTGGGGAGCTGCTTGCCCATGTACCGGCAGAAGGCTTCCGCATCCGAAGCGTCCACCCCTGTGACCGGCATGGCGGGCTCCCGCATCGGATCGAAGAATGGCATCTTCGGTGGGGGTTCCCGGCTCTCCTGCGTCCGGCGAAGGACCTGCGTCTCGAAGAGCCAGAACTGGCCATTGGTGACCTCGGTCCGATCGATGGAGAACTCCGCGACCTCAACGACCTGCTCGGGCTCTGGCGAGTCCTCCAGTTCGGGCCTCCAGTAAGGCCCGGCGGGAATGGGAATCGAGTCCACGCGCGAGGCTCCGCATGTGGGGATGGGAACGCGGAGCTCCAGAGGCTGCCCGCTCTGCCTGTCATGGTAGCCAGGGAGCTGCTGAATGCGCGCGATGGAAGGCGGGCAGTCACCCCGGTCCACGATGAGCCAGGACAGTCGTGACGGGGCCTCGACACGCTCGTGCAGGCTCCCATCCGGGGCCCGCCATCGGTGGCTCCGCAGCAGCTCCCGTTCCGGATAGGGCCTCGCTTCCTCCGGCATCAAGGCGCCATCCGCGGGCCGGAGCGTCCAGTCCAGCGTCACCCCCTGGGCGGGCTTCCACTTCTGCGTCAGCGGATCAAAGTCATGGGGCTCCAGTACCAGCTCGAAATCGCCCATGTTCGCGGAGGCCATCCGGATGTCGTCCTGCCGGCGGATCGCCTCGAGCTGCTTCTCCCGAAAGGCCCACGCGGCGAGCAGGGAGACCAGCGCGATCAAGGCGAGTGCGGCGACATAGCCGCTCAGCAGCCACCTGCGCCGGAGTGTCATCCTGCGCGCACGCTGGCGACCCGCTTCCAGGAACTCACGCGAGCGCGTCGGGAGCTGGACGTCCCATTCCGCGACCCGCCAGAGCGCCTGGCTCAACGCCTCGTCCGTCCAGGTCTCGTCGTCCGGGCGCCCACGCTGCTCCCAGAGCTGGGCGGCCTGCTCCAGCTGCTGCGCGAGCACCCGCCCTTCATGCGTCTCCTCGAGCCAGCGCGTCAGGTCCGGCCAGGCCGCCACGAGCGACTCGTGAGCCAGCTCCACGAAGGGCTCATCCGTCTGTGGGTCCCGCGTGACGGTGACAAGCCTGTTGGAGAGGAGTCGTTCCAGGACGCGAACCCCTTCCGCTCCGAGCCCCTCCAACAGCTCCACCTGCGGGCGCGGCCGCCGCGTGCCAGCGGCGGTCACCAGTCGCAGGAGCAGGGACCTCGCCCTGTGGAATTCGTCCGCCGGCAATTGACGGAGTAGCTCCTGCGCATGCGTGGCGAGCGCGCCTCCCACTCCTCCCATGGCCTCGTAGACGGAGGCGCGCAGCAATCTCTGCTGCGTGTCCCGCCGCTCCCACAAGGCCATGCATGCGAACTGGAGCAACGGCAGCCCCGCCGCCTGCCCCTGGACATCGGCGACCAATCGCGGCACGAGCGAGGGGTCATCGGTGGAGTACCCCACCCGCCGCAACGGTCCGCTGATGGCTTCCTGGAGTGCCGCGGAGGCCAGCCGCGCGAGCATGAAGGCCGCCCCCAGATGGGGCCGCAGGGGTTCCAGCGCGCAGAAGGCACCGAGGTAGTCATCCCGAAGCACAACGACGACGCGCCATCGCCCATCCGCGGCGGCAACCGCGGCCAGGCATGTGGCGACCTGGAGTGCCTCCGTCGCCGAAGCCAGCGTGAAGAGTTCCTCGAAGGCATCGAATGCAAGCAGGACCTGCGTCCCCGCCGTCTCACACTGACGCCGCAGCAGTCGGACCACCTCGCCGGGGCGCTGGGCGAGCACCTCCGCGAGGACATCCGCGGGGGGCTCGCCAGAGAGCCCCGCGACCAGCATGGCCGCCAGTCTTCCCAGCGGCCTGGGACCCGGACGCACGTGAAGGACCGACCAGTGGCCCATCCGTCGTAGGCGGGCAATCACGCCCGCATGGAGGAAGGAGCTTTTTCCAATGCCAGAGGGGCCTACCAGCGGAACGAGCTCCTCGTGGCGCAAGCGCTCGATGAAAGCGTCCAGCTCCAGCTCTCGGCCAAAGAAGTCCTCGGCGTCAGCCTCCGTGAATGGGCGCAGCCCCCGGAAGGGGGTCCGATTTTCCGCGGGGCCGGGACCTGAGCCGAGCGCCTCGCCGAGCGCTTGCGCGAGGTCCTGCGCGGACGGTCGTTTCCCGGGGTCCATGGATAGACATGCCCGCAGCATCAGGCCGACGGGCAGTTCCAGGACATGCGCTGAGAGGTCCAAGGGGCGAGGGCTGAAGGCGAAGTGCGCGAGCTCATCATCCGCCAGAGGCCTGCGCCCCTCGAGCAGCTCGCAAGCAATGATGCCCAGTGACCACACGTCGATGGCGGGCGTGGGTGGAGCTCCTCGCCAGCGCTCGGGCGCCATGTACGCCGGCGTGCCCGAAGCAGCCCCCTGCTCGGCGCCCGCGTGGCGTGCCAGTCCGAAGTCCACCACCCGGACCCGTCCATCCCTTGGCAGGAGAACGTTCTCGGGCTTGAGGTCCGCATGGATGATGCCATGGCGGTGGGCCTCGGCCGTTGCCTCGGCGATGGCGCGGCAGATGCGAAGCGCCTCGCTGGGACTGTACCGCTCCTGGGTGAGTCGCTGCCTCAGGGTCTCCCCGTCGACATACTCGAGCGCGAGGTAGGGCCGACCGCGGTGCCTGCCCACACTGTGCACGGTCACGATATGCGGATGGTTGAAGCGTGCTGTCGTCCGCGCCTCTTCCAGGAGCCGCTCCGCGTCGTCCTGGCCGAGCAGCTCTACCCGGAGGAACTTCAGCGCCACCCGCCGCCCGAGCGCGAGGTCCTGGGCGAGGAAGACCTGCCCCATGGCCCCCTCACCGAGCGGTTTCAGGATGCGAAAACCATCCACCTGACTGTCCGCTTCGAGGCCCCCCTCCCCATGAGCAGGGAAGGAAACAGCGGGTCCACGCGCCATGCTCCCATTGTCCGCCACGCGGACCGGTAGCGTCGAGCCTTTCGTTGGGCAGGACCGCAACCGCCAGCATTCAGCCCTGTACCAGGCATCACACTACCGGCTGGCAATCCATTGCTTCACCTGCGCCAGCTCGCGCCGGGTCATGGATCCGCCCTGGGTGAAGCCGTCCTCGGCCTGCTTCGCCAGCGTGAGCGCCCGCGTGTGTTCCGCCGGCTGGCTCCAGAGCGCCTGCGCGAGCGCGAAGTGCGTCATCGCCGCGTCCACCGGGTTCCAGCCCAGCGGCGCCAGCACGCGCTCGGACGTCTCCAGCAGTTCGCGCGCATTCTCCCCCTGCCCCAGCAGGAAGTACGCGAGCCCCAGCGCCGTGCGGCTGTGGATGGTGCGAGCGTGCTCCGCGCCCAGCGCGCGCGACTTGGAATCCAGCGCCGCGCGCAACAGCGGCACCGCTTCCTTCGGCCGGCCCTGCGCCACCATCAGGCGCCCCACGTCCTCCTCCAGCGTGTCCACCGCGAACTCCTCCGGCGGCAACACCTTGCGCTGGAGCGCCAGCCCTTCCTGGAAGTGCGCGAGCGCGTCCGCGTCCCGCTCCAGCCGCTCCTCCGCGCCCGCCAGCGCCTTCAATGAATCAATGGCCTCGCGGCTCTCCGCGCCGAACCCCTGACGCATGCCCTCCAGCGCCTGCTTGTGCAGCGCGAGCGCCCGGTCCGGCTCGCCCAACGACTCCTGCACCAGCCCGATGTCATGGAGCAGCATCAACGTCTGTGAATTGAGCGGCCCCAGCGTCTGCTGCCGCAGCGTGTACGCGCGCTGAAGCCACTCCAGCGCCTTGGGCAGGTTCCCCGCCTCCTGCTCCGCGAAGCCCAGGTTGGTGAGCGTGCCCGCGAGCAGCGGATGCACCGGCCCCAGCCGCTCCTCGTAGATGGCGAGCGCCTTCTGGTACAGCGCCGTGGCCTCCGCCTTCTTGCCCTGGCGCAGCATCACCATGCCCAGGTTGTTGTAGACCTTCCCGGTGTCCACGTGCGTGGGCCCCAGCGTGCGCTCACGCAACGCCAGGGCGCGCGTGTAGTGCGCTACCGCCGCGTCGAGCGCGTCCTCGTTCATCGCGAGGATGCCCTCGTGGTTGGCGAGCCGTCCCTCCAGGTCCGGCGCGGAGCCCAGCCGTTCAATGAGCGCGTGCGCCTGGGCGATCCACAGGTGGGCTTCGGGGAACCACTCGGGCTGATTGCTCAGGCCGAGCACCAGCTCCGTGGCCACCTGGAGCGCCACCTCGTCATGCCGTCCCGCCGTGGCGGCGGCCATGGCCTCGTGCCACGTGGACCTCGCCTCGCGAGACCGGCTCATGCGGTGGTGGGCCCAGCCCAGGACGTGAAGGGCCTCCGCCTCCACGGGCCGGTAGTGCGTCGTGTGCGCCGCGTCCACCGCCGCCTGGGCCACGGGCACCGCCTGCGCGTAGCGGCCCGTATCGAGCAGCGCCTGCGCATGCGCCACGTCCTGCCGCACCGCCTCCACGCGAGCGCGCGCCGCCTGGTCCTCCGGCGGGGGCACTGCAGAGGAGAGCGCCTCCACGTTCGAGCAGCCGGACACGCCGCGCAGCGCATCCACCGCCTCCGCGCTGCGCTGCACCAGCGCCACGTCCGCGTGCGCCAGCTCCGTGCCCAGCGCGTCCACCGCCCGCAGGCGCCGGTCCAGGCACGCCATGCGCAGCGCCAGGTGCGCCTCCGGCTGTTCCCCCGTCACGCGCGTGGCCTCGCAGGCCTGGCGGTGCATCTGGCTCCACTGCCCCGCGTACGCATCCAGCGCGCGCTCCACCCGGTCGAAGGCGCCATCCGCGTCCTTCGCGCCGCTCTTCTCGAAGGCCTCCGCCACCGCCGCCTTCTGCGCGGGGCCCCACGCCCGGGCGAACAGCGCGGGCGCGCCGCTGCACGGCGTGGGCTTCACCCATGCCACGCCCACGCCCAGGAACAACCCGGCCACGACCGCGATCGAACGGCCCGCCAGCTTCTTCCGCCCGGCCTCCGGGTCATGCTCCAGCGCCGCCAGCAGCGCCTCCATGGACGCGAAGCGCTGCTCGGGCGTGACGGACAGGCCCTGCGCGAGCACACGGTGCACCCAGCCCGGGACGGCCGGATGCGCGGGCGGCTCCAGCTCCACCCGGGGCACCACCGCGCCCTGTGGCGCACGCTGCGAGTCCAGCAGCGTCACCGCCATGCGCCGCAGCGTGCCCTCCTCGAAGGGGCGCTGGCCGGTGAGCGCCTCGTAGACGGACACGCAATAACTGAACTGATCCGCTCTCGCGTCCGGGCCCCGGCCCGCGTACTGCTCTGGCGCCATGTACGCGGGCGTCCCCACCAGCGCGCCTGTCGCCGTGAGCCGCGTGTCGAGCGGCCCCTCCAGGAGCGCCGTCGCCGGCACCCCTGCCGCTGCTTCCGCGCCCACGCCCGCGTCGGACGCGATACCGAAGTCCGTCACCCAGACGCCGCCCTCGCGGCCCAGCAGCACGTTGTCCGGCTTGAAGTCGCGGTGCACCAGCCCCGCCGCGTGCGCCGCCGCCAGCCCCTGCCCCATCGCCCGGCACACCGCCAGCACCTGGCGCTGGGGGTGCGGCCCCTCGCGCAGCCACTGCCGCAGCGTGCCGCCCTCCACCCGCGCCATGGCGATGAACACCCGGCCGTCGTGCGTGCCCACGTCGTGCACCGTGAGCACGTTTGGATGGGACAGGCGCGCCATGGCCTGGGCCTCGCGCACCAGCCGCAGCGCGCGGGCGTCCTCCTCCTCGTCCGGCAGGCGGCGCTCGTGCAGCAGCTTGATGGCGACGGTGCGGCGCAGCTCCGGGTCGAACGCCTCGAAGACCTCGCCCATGCCGCCGCGTCCCAGCCGCGCCAGGAGCACGTAGCGGCCCACGCGCGTCGCATGGAGTGGACGCACCGGCCCGCTGGAGTCACCCGTTGGGTGGCCCGTGTTCGGCGCCTGGAAACCGGTGTCTTGAGAGGGCTGGGAGGTCTTCATCCCCTCCAGCCTACCCGCCTCCCGGTTATTCCCCTTATCCCCACCCGCCGACTTGGACCGGATTTCCAACAGCCCCTGCCCGCCTGTCCTCAAGACGGCCGAGCCCCGCGACCGCCTGATCAGGATGGGAGCCGATCCCGTCCAAGCCTGTTTTGCAGAGCTCGCTTGCTAGTCCACCTGCCGTCCGTGCCAGACTGGCGGGATGAACCGCGTCCTCCTGTTGGCCGGACTTTTGAGCCTCGTTGCGTGCAAGGGCTACATCGAGCCAAGCACCAACCCCGGAGGCCCCACCAACGACGGAGGCCCCAACAACCCGGGGGATGACGGCGGGCCCGGGGAGAACCTGGGCGCCGCGTGCGTGGTGCAGTCGATGCTCACCAATCGCTGCGCCAGCTGTCACGGCGCGATGCCGACCCAGGGGGCGACGATGCCGCTGCGCGCCCTGCACGACATGCGGGTGAGCTCGGCGATGGATGGGAAGCTCAGCAACGCCCAACGCGCGCTCATCCGCATGCGCGACGGCGCGTCACCGATGCCGCCGGCCCCGCATGAGCGCACGAGCGCCGCCGAGATCGCCGCGCTGGAGACCTGGCTCAAGGAGGGGATGCCCCTCTGCAGTGGCACGAACGACCCGCCCGTGACCGCGGTGGCCGAGCCCAACCTGCTCGATCAGTCCGCGCTCTTCAGCTGCACCGAAGGCGTGCGCTCGGATGCGCCGACGCGCATCCGCCGCATGAACCGGCGCGAGTTCACCCGCAACGTCGGTGGCTCGGTCGAGCGCAGCTGGACCGGGTTCAGCTTCTACGACAACCCGCTCGATCCCAGCGCCATCGAGCAGTACAGCTCCTGGGCCACGGACGAGACGCTGGACGAGGCCACGGTGGAGCTCTTCCTGCCGGTGGTCGGCGCGGCCGCCTCGCCGTGGACGATGAACTACCCGGACGGCAACCGGATGGAGCGGGTCTTCACCAACAACCGCTTCAGCTGCATGTTCAACGACGCGAACCCGAGCGACACCTGCAAGCGCTTCCACCTGGGCCAGATGCTCGAGTTCGGCGTCTTCTTCCGCCCGCCCACCGAGGATGAGCTCACCCGCCTCACCGCCTTCGCGACCGCGGTCATCGCGCAGGAACCGGGCAACTCCCCGCAGAACCGCGCGGACTCCATCACGCGGATCTCCAACGCCGCGTGGATGATGACCGGCGCCATGTTCCGCCGCGAGATGGGCGGCGAGCCGGCCGACGGTCGCGTGGGACTGACCAGCCTCGAGCTGGGCTCGCAGCTGGCCTACGCGCTGGCAGGGCGCGCGCCCTCGGCCACGCCGAGCTTCGTGTGGCCGTACTACTCCGCGCCCCTCGAGGGGCATCTGGCGGACGTGGCCCTTGCCGCGAAGGATGGCTCACTCACGCAGGATGCGACGGCCACCGCCCTGATCAAGAAGCACCTGGGCGGCGTCGACGCCAACCAGAACGGGACACCGCGCTTCGATCTGGTGCAGGACTACAACGAGGAGCAGCGCTCCAAGCGCGGGCAGTACTGGCTGGGTGACGGCGTCGCGGGCTTCTTCCGCGAGTGGCTCGGCTACGGGCACGTGTCCGCGGTGTTCAAGGAGTCCCCGGCGGCGACCTCGCGCTTCGAACTCGAGGGGCTCGGCTATATCAGCGCGGTCTCGTACGAGAACCTGCTGACGAACTTCCATCCGCTGGAGCCGACCTTCATCCAGCAGTTCGACGATCTGATCGCGCGGGTGGTCGTCGAGGATCAGGACGTGCTGGCGAACCTGCTCACCACGCGCACCTTCTACGTGCCCTCCATGCAGAACGCGGCGTACGACTCGCACAAGGGCCTCTCGCACCCCTACAACGTCAGCGAGATCCTCCCGGCGACCGTCGCGGGCCGCTGGAAGACGCTGCCTGCCGCGGAGCGCGCGGGCGTGCTGACCCACCCGGTGTGGCTGGCCGCGCACGGCGGCAACTTCGAGGACGATCCGTCCATCGTCCACCGCGGCAAGTGGGTGCGCGAGAATCTCCTGTGCGGCTTCGTCCCGCCGCTCAGCAGCGTGCAGGTGGCGGCCCAGGTTGGCGCTCACGCCGCCGACAAGAACGCGCGCCGCCGCCTGCAGGAGGCGACCGCTGGCTCGCAGTGTCAGGGCTGTCACCGGCTGATGGAGCCGCTCGGCCTGCCCTTCGAGATCTACAATCACGCGGGCTTCCTGCGCGCGCGGGATCACTCGCCCAGCGGAGGCTGGACCACGCCGGACGGAAGCTCGACGCTCACGTCGATGCCGGACCCCGCGCTGGAAGGCGCGGTGCGCGACGCGGTGGAGTTCAGCGAGCGCCTGGCGGCCTCGAGGCACGTGAAACGCTGCTTCGTGCGACAGACCTTCCGCTACTTCATGGGTCGCCCGGAGAACCTGAGCGACGCCTGCACGCTGACGCAGATGGAGCAGGCCTATGATCAGAACAAGGGCTCGTTCTCCAAGATGCTGACCACGCTGATGACCAGCGACACCTGGAAGACGCGGCGTGTGCCGCAGGCTGGAAAGTGACCGCCATGTTCTCGCGACGAACCGTCCTGAAGGGCATGGCCGCCGGCCTCTTCGCGCCCTATTTCCGCGACGTCTACGCCCAGTCGTCAGCGCGGCCGGCGCGCCTGGTGCTGGTCCTCGAGTGCAATGGCGTCTACCCCCGCGCGCTCCTGAGCACCGGCACCCGCGCGGCGCTGGGGGGCCGCGCCAACACCTCCGACCGCCTCTTCTGGGACGCGTACAAGGACACGCCGCTGGTGCGTGAGGGCGACAACCTCGCCAGCGCCATCAGCCTCGGGCCGCTGGCGGCGTCTTCCGGCAACATCGACCTGGTGAACCGCTCCGCCGTGCTGCTGGGGCTCTCGAACCTCATCGCGGGCGGCGGGCACTCCAGCGGGACGGGCGGGCTGAGCTGCGCGGTGAACGGCGCGGGCGCGACCTTCGACGCGGTGATCGCACCTCGCCTGCGCCGGGGTGCACCGTTCGACGTGCTGCGCCTGGGCACCAGCTCCGCGCGCGTGTCCATCGTGTACGAGACCTGCGCGCTCGGACCCCGCAAGCCCGCGGGCATCATCGTCAACCCGTCGCTCGCGTTCGACAGCACCTTCGGCTCGCTGCTCGGCGGTTCGACGAATGGGCGCGATCGCAAGATGCTCTTCGACTTCGCGCTGGCCGACTCGCGCAAGGCGCTGGCGGAGTTCAGCGGCAACTCCAACGAGCGGCTGAAACTGGAGCGCTACGTCGCCTCGCTCGAGTCGCTGCGCACGCGGGAGGACCAGCTCACCGGCATGGCGGACCGCGTGCGGCCCTACCTCCCGGTGGCGCCGAAGGACAACCCGCTCCTCACCGGAGCAGGCTCACCGCCCGACTCGCTGAAGTGGTTTGAGGCGCAGTTCCAGATCGCCACGGCGTCCCTCCTGGGCGGGCTGACGAACACGGTCGTGCTGGCGACGGGCACCTCGGGGTTCGACGTGGCCTACGGTCCGGACGTGAGCGACATCGCGCGACACAACCTGCAGCACGGCCTGGATGCGGGGCAGAACTGGGATCGCGTCGCCGAGGTCACCCGCCGCCACGTGCAGCTGGTGGCGAAGCTGGCGAGGACGCTGGCCGCCACGCCCGAGGTCGGAGCGAACGGCTCGATGCTGGACCACACGGCGATCGTCTTCATGTCCGACAATGGCGAGCAGCACCACTCCACCTCGCGTGAGTGGCCGAAGCTCGTGGTGGGCGGCAACGCGCTGGGCCTGAAGACCGACGGGCGCACGGTGGTGTACCCGAAGTTCGACGCGGCCCGGAACCGGCAGGTCTCCAACCTCTTCAACACGCTCGGCCACGCGTTCGGAGACCCGGACTTCAACACCTTCGGGCAGGAGGGCAGCACGCGCATCGCGCCGGGACCGCTGAGCGAGCTGTACGGCTGAGCCGCGAGTGCGGGCTGCTGAAGATGCGCTGAGCGCGCCGCCAATCACAGACATGCCTGCCCGCCGGGCGAAGTGTCGCTGGCGGGCAGTGGGGGCGTGACAGGCCTTGGGAGGCATTGCGTTCTTGGGTATAGCCGCGCCCATGCCCACCCTCCTCCTCAGTGCCAAGGATCTGCGCGGTCTCTACACCGTCGAGCTCGGTCTGGAAGCCGTCGAGCGTGCCTTCCTGGCCCATGGCCGTGGCGACGCGCTCATGCCCCCCAAGGTGTACCTGTCCCTGCCGAAGTACGAAGGTGACTTCCGCGCCATGCCCGCGTTCCTCGACGGCGCGGCCGGCGTGAAGTGGGTGAACGCCCATCCCCACAACCCGCGCAAGCACGGCCTGCCCACGGTGCGCGCCGTCTACGTGCTCAGCGACCCCGACACCGCGTCCCCACTGGCCATCCTGGACGGCACGCTGCTCACCGCGTGGCGCACCGGCTGCGCGGGCGGCATCGCGTCCAAGTACCTGGCCCGGAAGCAGCCCCGCACGCTGGGGCTCGTGGGCTGCGGCGTGCAGGCGCGCGTCCTCATCGACGCGCACCGCGCCCTCTTCGGGGAGTTGGAGCTGCTCCTGGCGGACGTGTCTCCCCAGGCCGCGGAGGCCCTGCAGAAGGAGAAGGGCGGCCGCGTGGTGAGCCTCCAGGAGGCTTCTGGCGCGGACATCGTCTGCTCCGCCACGCCCGCGCGCGCCCCGGTGGTCCGCCGGGAGTGGGTCCAGGCCGGCGCCCACATCAACGCCATGGGCGCGGACGCCCCGGGCAAGCAGGAGCTGGATCCGCGCCTGCTCACCGAAGGGCGCGTCTTCATCGACGACGCGGAGCAGGCCCTTCACTCCGGCGAGGTGAACGTCCCGCTGCACGACGGACTCCTCAAGGCCGAGCAGCTCGCTGGCACCCTGGGAGAGGTCGTCGCCGGCCGCAAGCCGGGCCGCACCGGCACCGAGGTCACCGTCTTCGATTCCACCGGCCTCGCCGTGCAGGACGTGGCCCTGGCCCGCGCGCTCTACGACGTCGCCCTGGCGAGGGGTGTCGGCCAGAAGTTCGACCTGGTCGAGGACGCTTAAGCCCCAGGCTGTATCCCACCCGGAGCATCGTCCTCATGGGGACAACCCACGAGGGCGGGCCTGAGACAAAAAAGAGAGCGCTCGCCGGCACCTTGGAGTTTTACCGGCGAGCGCCCCGGGCCGCGTGCCGACTGGCAGGGCCTCGTAAAGTCGCGGCGGATGTGAAGCGGCCCGAAGGCTCAACCTCACGCCACCTTCATGTTTCCTGCCGTCCGCCCCGCGTCCCGTGTCTCCGGGCCCCGCGCTCGGCGTCCGTCCTTCTCAAAAACCCCTGCGCATCCGAGGCGATTCCGCACCGCCTGATCCGCCATCCCCAGGGTGGGCACGCCTGCCTTCTCCGGCAACGCCCGAGGCGCCATTACCACACCCCGCCCACCAACATCCACGAAAATCGTACTATTCCCATTTATAACCTGCGCACACCCAGGGCCTCGCGGAAAGAGCGCCTCCCCTTTCCTACGAACGCGCCCGCCCCCAATTGCTTGAGGACGGGCGTGGATTATCCGGATCGGTCTGACATTTCCCGGCCCTGGAGGGCCGGTTTCAGCCTGGGGGCAGTCCTGCCACCTGGCGGTACAGCGCGTCATGCCGGCGCACCAGCTTCTCCAGGGACAGCTCCCGGGCGACGAAGCCCCGGGCGGCCTTGCCCATCTTCCGGGCCTCCTGGGGGTTGGCCAGCAGCCGGCGGAAGGCCTGGGCCAGTTGGGCGGGCCGCTCCGGCTCCACCACCAGGCCGCGCTCGCCGTCCGTGATGAGGTCCGGATTGCCGCCCACCCGAGTCACCACCATGGGCAGCCCCGCCGCCATGCCCTCCATCACCGCGTTGGACATGCCCTCCGCGGTGGAGCACAGCACGCCGAAGGTGGCCTGGCCGTAGAGGGCCGGGACGTCGCTCCTTTGCCCCAGGAAGTGCACCCCGTCCGCCACCCCCAGCTCCCGAGCCATCTGCTCCAGCTCCGGGCGGCGCGGGCCGTCTCCCACGAACCACGCGTTCAGCTTCGTCCCCTCATGACGCAGCATGGCAAGCGCGAGGAGCAGGTCCTCCTGCCGCTTCACGGGGTGGTTCATGTTGGCCACGTGGATGACCGTGGGGACGCCGCCGGTGTCCGGCAGGGTGTCCTTGAGCCCTTCCGCGGCGCGCGCGTCGAAGCGCTGGAGGTCCAGGCCGTTGTGGATGACGGAGATGCGCGATTCGGGCAGCCCCTCCTCGTGGATGAGCAGCTGGCGGATGGCCTCCGCGTTGGCGACGACGTGGTCCGCCATGCGCGTCATCTGTGCATGCAGCTTGCGGCGGGCCTTGCCCTGCCAGTGGGACAGGTCCAGGCGGCCCACGATGACCTTCGCGCCCGCGAGCTTCGCGGCCGGCACGGCGATGATGCTGGAGTAGAAGTCGTGCACGTGCACCAGCTGCACACGGTTGGCCTTGAGCCAGCGGGACATCCGGTGGATCTGGAACAGCGTGTTGGGCTGGATGAGCGACCCGTTGAGGGAGAACACCTCCGGCGCGTGGCCCAGCTTCCAGACCGACTCCATCAGCGGCCCTTCGCCCTCCAGCACCGACACCTGCAACTGGTAGCTGGAGGGCAGGCCTCGCAGCAGCTCCAGCACCTGGACCTCGGTGCCGCCAATGTGGAACGACCGGGTGAACTGCACCAGGCGGAGGGGCTCCTGCCCCATCCGCGCATCCTCACGCCGCATGCCCAGACCCCTCCCACGTGGCCACCGGCGCGTCGTTCAGCACCGGCTGCCTCCCCACCGCCAGAGCCCGCTCCCGTGCCTGCGCGATGCGGTGCGCGCTCGCGGCCAGGCCGAAGAGCACGTAGCAGTGCGCGGACAGGATGTAGCCCGAGAACAAGTCACAGATGAGGTAGCCCGCCACCGCCGCCGACAGCGCTCTGGCCAGCCACCCCATTTCCGAGTCCGCCGACGCGGCCACCGCCCCGCCC
>NZ_RAWK01000193.1 GCF_003612165.1 Corallococcus aberystwythensis
GGCGGCGTCGGGGCGGTGCGCGGCGGCGCGGCCGGCGGCGTCGGAGGACGCGGCGGGGTGGCGCCCGGACGCACCGTGGGGCGCGTTACCGCCTGGGGACGGGTCACGGCGGGGCGCTCGGACGGCAGCCGGCCCGGCTCCACGTCGCCCATGTCCACGCGGCCGCGGAAGCTGGCGCCGTCCACGATGATGACGCGGGGCGCGCGGATGTCGCCCACCATGCGGCCCTCGTGGGTGAGCTCCACGCTCTCGGTGGCGTTGATGTTGCCCACCACCACGCCGCTGACGATGGCGTTCTTCACCGCCACGTTGGCCTTCACCACGCCGGACGGCTCCACGATGAGGGTGCGGCTGAGGGTGAGCTCACCCTCGACGCGCCCGCGGACCGTGAGGTCCTCGTCACCCGTGAGCCGACCGCTGATGAGGATGGAGGGCCCCACCACGGTGTTGTCGACGGTGTTGCCTGCAAGCTCCTTGGCGGTGGCCACGGATCAGCGCTCCTTCATGTCCATGTCGACGTTGCCCTTGAAGGAGGCACCGTCGGCGATGAGGATGCGCGGGGCCTTGATGTCGCCCACCACGCGGCAGTCCGTCTTCAGCTCCACCTTGTCGCTGGCGACGATGTTGCCCGTCACGCGGCCCGCGATCTCCACGTTCTGCGTCTCGATGTCCGCCTCGACGACGCCCGAGCCCTCCACGTAGAGGCTCTCCTTGAGGGAGATCTTCCCCTTCACGGTGCCCTGGATGACCAGGACCTCGTCACCGGAAATCTCCCCGTCGATGACGATGCTCGAACCAATGACCGTATTCGCCATGAGTGTTGTCCGCCTTCTCGAAGCTGTGCGCCTGGGGGGACCGTGGGACGGACCCCGGTGGATGCTAGATGTCGTCCGGCAACTTCACGTCCATCTCGATGGAGCCGTTGAACACGGCGCCGTCCTCGATGATGACCCGCGGGGCCTTGATGTCGCCCGCCACCTTCGCCGAGGCGTTGATGGCCACGCGCGTGGAGGCGTCGATGTTGCCGCTCGCCTCACCGTTGATGGTCAGTTCCTCGGCGCGGATGTCCGCCTGCACCTTGCCGGTGCCTTCAATGGTGAGGTGGTTCTTGAGGGCAATCTGTCCCTCCACACGCCCTTCGATGACCAGGTCCCCTCCGCCCGTGAGGTTGCCCCTGATGACGATGCCCTTGCCAATGATGCCCGTTTCACCCTGTGCCATGAGGTGATCCTCGCCAGCGCCCGCTCCATAGGGAGCGGGGCGACCTGATTATGTCAGAGATGCGCGGAGATCCAGCCGGAGATGTCCTGGAACACCGTCGCGCGGTCCCGCTCGTTGAGCGGCTCGTGCCGCATGCCGGGGTACTCCTTGAACTTCTTGTCCGCCGTCCCCGCCGCCTCGAAGAAGGACCGCGCCGCCGCCGGCAGCGCCACCCCGTCCTCCTGGCCGCACAGCACGAACAGCGGCACTTGAATCTTCGGCGCCAGCAGGAGCGTCTGCGCCTGGGCGAGCGTGGACTCCACGAACCAGCGGGGCGTGGCGAAGGGCACGTACAGCGGGTCCGCTGTGACTGCCTTCTGGATGTCCGGGTCGGTGCTGAGCATCTCCGGGGTCAGGCCCGAGGGGACCTTCATCCAGGGCACCAGCGTGCCCACCATGCGCGCGGCCATGACCTTCGCGGCGGGCGGGGTGATGGCGAGCTTGAGGTAGGGCGCGGAGAGGATGGCGCCGGAGAGGCCCTCCAGGCGCCCGGCCAGGGCGTGCGCGGCCATCAGGCCACCGTGGCTGTGGGCCAGCAGGAAGATCTTCTGCGTGCCCGCGGCCTTGCGCACGCGCTGCCAGAAGCCGTCCAGGTCGTCCAGGAACTCGGTCCACTTGCTGGCGTAGGCGCGGCGGCCGTCCGCGCGGCCGTGGCCCCGGTAGTCGAAGCCGTGCACCGCGAAGCCGTCCTGCACCAGCGCGTCGATGACGGGCCGGTAGCGGCCGATGTGGTCGCCGTAGCCGTGGACGATGGCGACGTGCGCGCGGGGGTCCGCGTCCGGCAGGTCCAGCGTCCAGAACAGCCGGGTGTTGTCCTTCCCGGTGAAGAAGCCTTCGTCGTGGCGGGCCATGAGCCCCGGACCTTAGCGGCCCGGCGCCGCAGAGGGTAGCGCCTTCAACTTGCGCTCCAGGGTGGTGCGCTGATCCGCGGGCTCGGCGGCCTCCGGCTCCAGCGTCAGGACCTCCAGCGCGCGCTTCCAGGTCCGGGCGGCCTCCGGGGCGCGGCCCGCCTTGAGGTACGCGTCTCCCAGGTGCTCCAGGATGGCGGGTTCGTCCGGGGACAGGTCCACCGCGCGCTCCAGCACCTCCACGGCCTTCTTCGCGTCGCCGCGCTGGAAGTGCACCCACCCCAGCGAGTCCACGTAGGCCGCGCTGTCCGGCCGGAGCGCCAGCGCGCGGCGCACCAGCCGCTCCGCCTCGCCCAGGTCCCGGCCCCGCTGCGCCAGCACGTAGCCCATGAAGTTCAACGCCGCGGAGTGGTCCGGCTTCAGCGCGAGCACCGCCCGCATGCGCGAAAGCGCCCCCGCCACGTCGCCCTGGCGCTCCAGCAGGGTCCCCAGGGCGAACTGCAGGTCCTGGTTCTTCGGCGCCCGGGCGACGGCGTCCCTCAGGAGCGCGAGCGCGTCCGGAGCCCGGCCCTGGCGCTCCAGCAGGGTGGCCAGCGCGTCGTACGCGATCGCCCCACCCTCCCCCACCAGCGCCTCGCGCAGCACCGCTTCCGCCTTCGCGGTCTCGCCGCTCCGCTCCAGCGCCCGGGCGTAGCCGACGCGGACCTCCAGGTCGTCGGGCGCCTCCGCCATGGCGGCGCGGTAGAGCGCCACCGCGCGCGGATGGTCCCCCGCCAGCGAGAGGCAGCGGGCCTGGCGCACGCGGGCGTCGGGGAACACCTCCGAGTCCGGGGGCACGCCCGCGAAGTCCCTGGCGGCGGCGGAGAAGTGGCGCGTCCGCTCCGAGACGAGGCCCGCGTAGTACGCCAGCCGGGGCTCGCCCGGCGCGTCCTTGCGCGAAGCGTCCAGCACCTCCCTGGCGGCGCCAGGCTCTCCCGCGGCCAGGTAGCTGAAGGCCACCCGCACGGCCAGCTCCGGCGACGTGGACAGCGACAGCAACCGGTCGAAGTACGCCCTCGCCCGCGTCACCGACCCGCCCTTCAGCGCGGCGCGGCCCGCCGACAGCAGCACCTCGCGGCTGTCCGGATCCGCCTCCAGCGCGCGGGCCAGCGCGTCCTCCGCTTCCTTCGGCCGGCCGGACTCCTCGTAGAGCCGGGCCAGGGTGGCCCACACCTCCACGTCGCCGGGGTCCCGCTCGGAGGCCTTCACGAGCAGGCGCTCGGCGCGGGCCGCGTCGCCGCGCTCGGCCAGGACGAGCCCCAGCCGCCGGTAGCCGGAGGGCTCTCCCGGCAGCGCGTGGGCCAGCGCCTCCACCACCTTCACCGCCTCGCCGGGGTCCTTCGCGTCGAGGTACAGCTGCGACAGGACGAGGTACGCCTCCGGGTCGCGGGGGCGCAGGGCCATGGCGCGGCGCAGGTGCTGGCGCGCGCGCGGCGTGCGGCCGGACTCCATCAGCACCCGGCCCAGGAGCACGTGGGCGGCGTAGTGCGTGGGGGCCTTCTCCACGGCCTTGCGCAGCTCGCGCTCGGCGCGCGCCAGGTCGCCCAGGCGCGCGTACTCCTCGCCCAGCTGGGTGAGGAGGTTCGGGTTGCCGTCGTCGGTGGCCAGCGCCAGCCGCAGCTCATCCACGGCGCCCCGGTGGTTGCCCTCCAGGTGCATCAGCCGCGACTGGAGGTAGTGCGCGTAGCTGGCGGACGACGCGGACGGCTCGTCGTCCCGCTCGCTCGAGTCCATGGCCTCCCGCATCGCCTCGCGGTCGACGTGCGGGGCCTTCCTCGCGGGCGCGGCCCCCGAACCTCCGGCGGCCAGCGCGAGGCACAACACGGCGGCACGACTGAGGAGCGGGAGCGGGCGCACGCGGGCTAGTGGACCTCGGGAGGCGGTGCCCCCAGCTTCTCCAGCAGCTTCTCCACCGGATCGCTGTCCTGGCTGACGTCCGCCATGGCGGCCCGGTACTCGATGGAGGTCACCTTCTCCACGTCCGGCATCAGGCGGTTGATGACCGTGCGCGCCGCGTCCGCGTTGCACTCGGGCAGCACCACCGCGAAGACGCCCAGTCCCAGGTGGGCGATGGAGTCCGGGTGGCGCACGCGCTTGCGCATCACGTCCCCCATGTTGGAGGGCATGACTTCCATCTCGCGGTCCGGGCGGAGCACCGCCAGCGTGAGGGCGCGGTGGTAGCGCCGGCTGCGGGCCACCTCCTGCTCCAGGCGCAAGAGCAGGCCGCGGCGGTCGAGCAGGCCCGTCGCCGGGTCGCTGCCGGTGCGCCGCTGGAGCGAGCCCGTCTTGTCCTGCTGCTCCTTGTCGCCCTGACGCAGCTTGAGGGCGCGCTCGGTGCGGTTGAGCAGCTCCACCGCGTTGAAGGGCTTGGCCATGTAGTCCACCGCGCCCAGGTTGAGCGCGCGGACCTTGTCGGCCACGCCCTGGTGGGCGGACAGGAGGATGACGGGGATGTGCGCCGTGTCCGACGAGGACTTGAGCGCCATGGCCGCGTCCAGGCCGTCCAGCTTGGGCAGGAACACGTCCATGACCACGAGGTCCGGCCGCGACGCACGCGCCTTCGCCAGGCCCTCCGCGCCGTCGCGCGCCACCTCCACGCGGTACTTCGAGCGCAGCACCTCCGACAGCACCGCCGCGATTTCGGGCTCGTCCTCCACCACCAGCACGCGCGGCTGCTCGGGGGCGGTGCCGGGCGCGGGCTGCGGCCGGGGGTTGCGCGCGGCCTCCTGCGCCAGGGGCAGCGTGAAGACGAAGGTGCAGCCGCCCTCGGCCGGGCTCTCCGCCCAGATTTCACCGCCGTGCAGCTCCACGAACTCCTTGCAGATGGCCAGCCCCAGCCCCGTGCCCTTGGGCCCGTGGCGGTAGCGGTCGAACACCAGGTGCAGCTCGTCCGGGGGGATGCCCACCCCGTTGTCGCTCACCATCACCCGCACCGCGTCGCCGTCCGGCCGCGACAGCCGCTGCGTGCGCACCACCACCGAGCCCGGGTCGCTGGCGTGCTGGATGGCGTTGCTGATGAGGTTCTGCAGCACCTCGTGCAGCTTCACCTCGTCGCCAATGAGCATCAGGCTGTCGGGGCACTCGGAGCGCAGCGCCACGGCCTTCTCCGCCGCCAGGATTTCGAGCTCCGCCACGGCGTCGCGGCACAGCTGCGCCACGTCCAGCACGCGGGGCTCGATGGACAGCCGCGCCGCCTCGCCCTTGCCCTTCTCCAGCAGGGACTCGACCAGCGTGAGGATCTTCCGGCCCTGGCGGATCATCGCGTCCGCGGACTGCTTCTGCTGCGTCTCCAGCGGCCCTTCCAGCAGCAGCCGGCCGTGCCCCAGGAGCACCTGGAGCGGGGCTCGCAGGTCGTGGCTGCACACCGCGATGATCTCATCCTTGAGGCGGTTGAGTTCCTTCAGGCGGCGGTTCGCGTCGTTGAGCTCGCGGTAGCGCTCCACGTACGCCAGCTCCAGGTCCTCGCGCTTCTTCTTCACCGCCGTGTGCAGGCGCGCGTTGCGGATGGAGTTGGCGAGCACGCCCGCCACGGCCTCCGCGAACTCCTGCTCGTCGCGGCCGATGGACGCCTCGCCCTTGGACACGCGCAGGAAGAGCGCGCCCAACAGGTCGTCCTGGCAGATGAGCGGCTGCACCAGGATGGACTTCACGCCCTGCGGCAACAGCGACGTGCGCACCTCCGCCATCAGCGGGTCGCGCTGCGCCTCTTCAATCAGGACGGGCTGCCGCGTCTCCAGCGCGCGGCGCAGCTCCGGGTAGCGCGCCACTTCGATGTCCAGCTGGACGAGGCTGGGGTCCTCCTGCGTCGCGACGACCGTGGCCGTGCGCGCGTGGCTGCCCTCCACCAGCACCACGGAGCAGCGGTCCGTGCCCGTCACCTGGCCGACCTTCTCCACCGCGATGCGGAGGATCTCCTCCAGCTCCAGGGAGCTGGTGGCGGCCTGGGTGATTTCGAGCAGCATCCCCATGCGCATCCGGATGCGCTCCTCGCGCTCCTTCAGCCGCCAGGCGCGCAGGGCGGACTCCAGCCGGGGCACCAGCTCATCCGCGCCGCGCACGAAGTCGTCCACCGCCAGCCGCTTGAAGGCCTCCGCCGAACGCGCGCGGCCCTGGTCCACCAGCACCGGCAGGCGCTGGAGCTTGTCCACCTTGCGCACCGTCTCCAGCAGCTCCGCCGCCCGCTTGGCCGTCACGGCCAGGAGGACCACCTCCGGCTGGAGCTGATCCACCATCTCCGCCAGCCCGGTCTCCCGTTCGGTGGAGGCGCACTGGTAGCCACTCGCCGTGAGCCGCTCCACCAGCGCGTCACCCGCGGCCTTCGCCGCGAGCACGAGCACCCGCCCCCGTTGCTCCGACGACAGCATCTCGATCCTCACGGCGCGCCTCCGCCCCGCCCAGACAGGGAACGACGTCGCGGAAACCCGTTGGGTGCGAAAGGGGTCATGGTCGATTCCGGATCATGCCGTCTAACCCGTCCGCGGGCCAGCGGATGGACGGGGCTCTCCTGAGCGAGAGGGGTGAGAAAGAGGCGCGCGACGTATACCCCGGACCGGTGTTCTTCCTCCGGAATCCCGCATGCGCGTGACGGTTCGGTGACCGGAACCGCCGGCTCCAGCCCCTTGAAGGGATGGAACCTCGCGAAAACAGCCAGGCTGTCACTTTCTTTCCATACCACTCTTTCGGTTCGGCCGCCGGCTGGGTGGGCAGGCGGGGGGCGGCAGGGTTTTCAGCGGCCACGGCGATCAGGATTGGGGCGAAGAACCTGGTGTCCGGGGTCCCGCCCGCTTCCCGAGGGAGCGCGGTAGAGTGTGAAACCATGCACTCCGTCCCTTCGCGCCCATTCGTGTCGCGGGCCGTCCTGGCCTCGCTGACCCTCTGCGCTTCCGTGTTCGCCGCCTGTGGTGGTGAGAAGCCGCCGCCCCCCCTGGACCCGCCGGTGGTGACCCTCACCGTGCCGCAGCCCAACTCGGCGACCCCGTCACTGACGGTGCGGGTCATCGTGTCCGGCTGTGATTCCGTGGCGCGGCTGGACATCTACGACCGGGACACGTTCCTGAAGACGGTGCCCTACACCAGCGGGTCCATGGACTTCGAGCTGGCCAAGAACGAGATCAAGTACAACGGCAAGCTCGCCGTGGGCCTGTCGCTCAACGCGCGGGCGACGTGCTCGGACGGCCGGACGAACGTGTCCCAGCCCCAGGCGGCCACGTTCCTGCCGGTGACGAAGGTCATCAAGGATCCGGACCCCAACGGCCAGGTGGTGACGGACTTCTTCATCACCGAGGGCATCGGCACGAACGTCTCCTTCATCGGGTGCGGCAACCCCACCACCGACATCGGCACGCTGTACCGCGTGGACTCGGCGGGCGTGGTGCGCAACTCGGTGGAGATGGGCATCCCGTGCAACTCGGACACGGTCATCACCAGCATCAACCCCAACACCGGCAAGCGGTGGGTGTGGACGCCGGGCGTGGGCGCGGTGGCGGTGGACTCCAACTTCGCCATCACCGGCCGCACCGCGCCGACGTACAAGCTGCTCAACTTGTCGATGATGGCCAACGGCGACGCGCTCGTGAACGACCTGTACACGGTGTCGCGCCTGAAGCACACGGCGACGGGCGGGAACTTCCAGTGGACCTTCCAGAACTCGCCCGTGGAGCCCATCACCCCGCCCAAGGAGAAGGGGCAGCAGGTGCTGGTGGCCTACCCGAACACCGCGGCCGGCGGCACGGACATCATCCAGATTGAAGTGGCCGTCCTGGACGCCAACGCCACGGGCAACCCGCTGCTGCCCGTGGAGACGCGCGTCATCTACAAGTACAACGGCAAGCTCAACTCCATCGTGCCCTCGACGTTCAGCACGGACGGCGCCACGATCTTCCTGGCGTTCACCTTCGGCAACAACCAGTCGCGCGTGGAGGCGTGCTCCGCGGAGCAGAATGGCTGCGAACTCTCCGCGTCCCGCTGGACCAGCCCCACGCTGCCGGTGCCGCTGAACTTCCTCCTGCCCTTCTCCGCGGGCTCACGGCTGGCGGCCATTGGCACGCAGCGCGTGTGGTTCCTGGACACGGCGAACGGCATCGTCACCAACAAGGGCGGCACGTCCGTGGACGCGTCCGGCCAGCTGCGCATCCTCCAGGTGCAGCTGGGCCAGCCGACGAGCAAGGAGTTCTACCTGCTCAACGGCCCGAACGTGGCCGGCGCCATGCCCCAGGAGATCGTCGCGGTGGACTCCGCGGAGAATGGCGTGCTGTTCCGCTACGAGGTCTCCAGCAGCCTGTCCTGCGCCGTGGATGACAGCGGCCGGCTGTGGATGCGCGTGGGCAACAACCTGGTCCAGACGCTGCCGCTGAGCGAGTACCGCGCCGTCGTGCCGTGACCGCGGCCGTCAGGGCCTGTCGGCGACGAGGAGCGCTTCCACGTTGCCGGCGGGCCCGGGCACGGGCGAGTCCATCACCCCGCGCACGGAGAGCCCGTGCTCGCGCACGAAGGCCGTGATGGTGTCGATGGCGTCCTGCCGCGCCGCCGGGTCGCGCACCACGCCGCCCTTGCCCACCCGGTCCGGCCCCACCTCGAACTGGGGCTTCACCAGGGCGATGAGCAGGCCGCCCGGTGAGAGGAACGGCAGCACCGACGGCAGCACCTGCGTGAGCGAGATGAAGCTCACGTCGATGACGACCACGCCCACCTTCTCCGGCAGGTCCTCGTCCGTGAGGTAGCGCGCGTTGACGCGCTCGCGCGAGCGCACGCGCGGGTCCACGCGCAGCTTCTCGTGGAGCTGGCCGTAGCCCACGTCGATGGCGTGCACCCGCACCGCGCCGTGCTGGAGCAGGCAGTCGGTGAAGCCGCCGGTGCTGGCGCCGATGTCCGCGCCCACGCGGCCCGTCACGTCCAGGCCGAAGCGGTCCATGGCCGCCTTCAGCTTGAGGCCTCCGCGCGACACGTAGGGCAGCACCTCGCCCTTGAGGCGCAGCTCGGCCTCCACGGGGACCAGGTGGCCCGGCTTGTCCACGCGCTGGTCCGCCACCACCACCTGGCCGGCGAGGATGAGCGCCTGGGCCTTGGTGCGCGACTCGGCGAGCCCCCGCTCCACGACCAGCACATCCAGGCGTTCCTTCTTCGGCTTCACCGGTGCTCCTCTCCGAGCAGCGTCCGGCCCGCGTGCCGCAGGCCCGCCGCGTCCAGTCCCAGCTGCGTGCGCTGCACCCGCGCGTCCCCGTGCGGCAGGAACACGTCCGGCATGCCCAGGAGCTTCACCCGGGGGGCCACGCCCGCCGCCGCGTACAGCTCCAGCACCGCGCCGCCCAGGCCGCCCCGGACGGTGCCCTCCTCCGCCACCACCACGTGCCCGCCCGCCGCGGCCTCCAGCAGCGCGGCTTCGTCCAGGGGCCACGCCCGGCGCGCATCCAGCACGCTCCAGTCCGGCTCGGTCCGAGCGGCCTCCAGCGCGGAAAGCCCCAGCGGCCCGAGCGTCACCAGCGTCAGACGCGAGCCGGGAACGCGCTTCAGCCAGCGGGCACCCGAAACCATCAGCGCGTCTGGCGCCGGTTGCCCATGCGCGGGCGCGCCAGCCGACGTGGACGGACGGGATGCCTGGGGCTCCGCGCTCGCCAGCTCCGGCGGCAGGTCCGGCAGCGTGCCGCGCGGGAAGCGCAGCACGGAGGGCCCTGGGGCCTGGAGCGCGGTGGCGAACATGGGCGCCAGGTCCTCCCCCAGCATCGGGGCCCACTGCGTGAGGCCCGGCAGGGGCCGGAGGAAGGACACGTCGTAGGCGCCCTGGTGCGTGGCGCCGTCCGCGCCCACCAGCCCCGCCCGGTCCACCGCGAAGACCACGGGCAGGCCCGGCAGACACACGTCGTGGACCACCTGGTCGTACGCGCGCTGGAGGAAGGTGGAGTAGATGACGCACACCGGCTTCGCGCCCGCCGCGGCCAGCCCCGCGCAGAAGGTGACGGCGTGCTGCTCCGCGATGCCCACGTCGTGCACGCGGTCCGGGAAGCGCGCCTTCAAGCCCGTGAGCGCGCTGCCCTCCAGCATCGCGGGCGTCACGGCCACCACGCGCGGGTCGCGCTCCAGTGCGTCACCCAGCACCTGGGCGAAGGCCTCGCTGAACGTGGGCCGGCCTCCTCGTGAGCGCACCAGCTTGCCGTCGCGCCACTCGTACGGCCCCATGGCGTGGCCGCGCGTCTGCTCGTCGGCCTCCGCGGGCGGGAAGCCGCGCCCCTTCTTCGTCAGCGCGTGCACCACCACCGGGCGCGACGACGCCTTCGCCTCGCGCAGGGCCCGCGTGAGGGCGCCCAGGTCGTGCCCGTCCACCGGGCCCAGGTACGTGAAGCCCAGCGACTCGAAGAAGGCGCGGGCGTTGCGCGTGCGCAGGAGCGCGGGGATGGCGCCCACGTTCGCGCTGATGGACATCTGGTTGTCGTTGAGCACCACCACGAGCGGCAGCGGGCTGCCCCCCGCGTTGTTGAGCCCCTCGAAGCTCAGGCCTCCGGTGAGCGCGCCGTCGCCCACCACCGCCACCACGTGGCCCGCGTGCCCCAGCTGCCGCCGTCCGGAGAGCAGGCCCAGCGCCGCGGAGATGGCCGTGCACGCATGCCCCGCCGCCAGCGCGTCGTGGTGGCTTTCGCGCGGGTCCAGGAACGGCGCGATGCCGCCCGCCTGCCGCAGCGTGTGCATGCGGTCGCGCCGGCCGGTGAGCAGCTTGTGCGCGTACGCCTGGTGCCCCACGTCGAAGAGGAGCGCGTCCTGCGGCGTGTGGAAGACGCGGTGGAGGGCCACCACCAGCTCCACCGCGCCCAGCGACGCGCCCAGGTGGCCGCCCACGCGTCCGCACGTGGTGATGATGGCCTCGCGCAGCGCCTCGCACAGGCCGGGCAGCGCGTCCTCGGGGAGCGTGCGCACATCCGCGGGGGACGCCACGCCGGACAGCACGTCCGCCATCAGGACTTCCGCTCCACCGAGTAGCGCGCCAGCGCGGCCAGCGGGCCGTCCGCGCCCTCCAGCGGGCGCACCGCCGCCTCCGCCCGGGCCACCAGCTCACCGGCCATGCGGCGCGACTCGTCCAGCCCCACCACCGCCGGGAAGGTGAAGCGCCCGGCCTCCGCGTCCGCGCCCACCGGCTTGCCCATGGCCTCCGCGCTGGAGGTCACGTCCAGCACGTCGTCCGCGATTTGAAAGGCCAGGCCCACCGCCTCGCCGTACGTCACCGCGCTCGCGAGCGCCGCCGCGCCGCCTCCCGCCGCCAGCACGCCCATCCGGCACGCCGCGAGGATGAGCGCGCCCGTCTTCAGCCGGTGCAGCCGCAAGAGGTAGTCCAGCGTCGGGGCCCGGTCCTCCGCGATGTCCAGCACCTGCCCGCCCACCATGCCCGCCGCCCCCGCCGCGCGCGCCAGCTCCGCGCACAGCGTGCCGCGCACCGGCTCCGGCCCGGACGCGAGCAGCGTGAAGGCCTCCGTGAGCAGCCCGTCCCCGGCCAGGAGCGCCACCGGCTCCCCGTAGACCTTGTGGTTCGTGGGCACGCCCCGGCGCAGGTCGTCGTTGTCCAGGCTGGGCAGGTCGTCGTGCACCAGCGAATACGTGTGCACGTACTCCAGCGCGCACGCGGCATCCATCACCACGCCGCCGTCGGTGCTCGCCTTCGCCACCGCGTCCGCGAAGGCCAGGCACAGCACGGGGCGCAGGCGCTTGCCGCCCGCGAGCAGCGAGTAGCGCATGGACTCCGCCAGACGGGGCGGCGTGCCGGCGGGGCCCCAGCGGTCCGCGCGTTCGAGCAGGAGCGCCTCCACCCGCTCCTGCTGCATGCGCATGAAGGGGTCCAGGTTGAAAGCGGCCATCGGCGTCAGGGCTCCTTCGCCACGTCGGCGGGGATGAGTTCACGGATGCGCTTGACGAGCGCGTCCAGCTCCAGCGGCTTCACGAAGTAGTCAGCCGCGCCGACCTCCATGCCACGCCGCTTGTCCTCCGGGTCTCCCCGCCCGCTGATGAAGATGATGGGGATGTCCCGGAACTGCTTGTTCTGCTTCACGGCCTGGCACAGCTCGAAGCCGTTGATCCAGGACATGTTCACGTCCAGGAGGATGGCGTGCGGCCGGTGCAGCTCCAGCGACGCGACCAGCCGCAGGCCATTGGCCGCGGACATGACCTCGAACCCCTCGGCCCCCAGGGCCTCGGCGAGCAGCTCGCGCGTGTCGCGGTCGTCATCGACAATCGTAATCTTCGGCTTCGACATGCCCGGCCTCCGCCCTTCCCCTGATGCCTAGAACGGGACATCGTCCTCCGGTGGCGGACGTGCCTGCGCGGCAGTCCGGGGGGCGGCCTGGGGAGCAGGCCGGGCCGCCACCGCCAGCGGCGCGGCCACCTCCTGGCCGTCCTCATCCACCAGCAACTGTTCGATTCGCTGCTCGGCTTCCGTGAGCAGCTTCTCGCCCCGGCGGACGAGGCGGATGCCCTCCTCGAACGCCTTCAGCGACTCTTCCAGTGACAGGTCGCCGCTTTCCAGCCGCGCCACCGTCTCTTCCAGGCGCGACACCACGTCCCCGTACTGCTCCGGGGCGGGCTCCACCTTGGGATTCTTGTCCGACTTCGCCACGGCCATCCACCTCCCCGAGCGGGGCGCGGAATGTAGAGGGTGGCCCGCTAGCAGTCCACCGGGCCTTTCAGGCTGGTAACGGTCGCTTCGATTTCTTCACACCCGCCCAGGGTTTTCGCCCCGTGGGCCGCCAGCTTGATGCCCAGCACGTCCCCCACCGCCACGTCCGCCATGGAGCGCACCACCACGCTGTCCCGCTGGCGGAACGTCACCGAGTAGCCGCGCGACATCACCTTCAGGGGGCTCAGGGCGTCCAGCCGGCCCCCCAACCGTCCGAAGTGCGTCTGCGCGGACGACAGCATGCCCCGCTGAAGCTCCAGGAGCCGCGAGCGCGCCTGCGCCACCTTCGCCCGCTCGGCCGCCACCAGCGCCGCCGGCGACTGCCGCTGCAACCCCAGCCTCGTGTCCGCCAGCGCGTTCCGCTTCCGGGACACGCCCGCGCGCGCGGCCTCCGACAGGCGCATGGCCAGCTTGAGCAGGTGGGCCCGCTGCTCCGACAGCCGCGTCTGGGGCCGCGCCCGCTGCAGCCGCTCCTGGAGGGCGCGCAGCGTTTCCCGGTCCTGACGCACGCGGGGACGCAGCACGCGCATCATCGCCTCCACCTGTTCGGACAGGTGCAGGCGCTGGTGGTTCACCTCACGGCGTGGATCCGGCAGCCGCGCGCGCAGCTGGCCCTGGCGCTCGCGCAGCTCCAGCACCCGCCGCTCCATGGCCCGGCGCAGCCGGCCGGACTGCGTGGCCAGCGTCAGCTCCAGGTCCGCCAGCACCGGCGCCAGCCGCTCCGCCGCCGCGCTGGGCGTGGGCGCGCGCAGGTCCGCGACGAAGTCCGCGATGGTGAAGTCGATTTCGTGGCCGATGGCGGACACCACCGGCACCGGCGAGGCGAAGATGGCGCGCGCCACCCGCTCCTCGTTGAACGTCCAGAGGTCCTCCACGGAGCCTCCGCCGCGCGTCACGACGATGACGTCCACGTCCGTGCGCCCCAGCCGCTCGATGGCCCGCGCCACGTCCTCCGCGGAGCCCTCGCCCTGCACGCGCGCGTCCGCCAGGAGCACGCCCAGCCGGGGGTTGCGCGAGTGCAGCACGCGCAGGAAGTCCTGGAGCGCCGCGCCGGTGCGGCTCGTCACCACGCCAATGCGCCGGGGCAGGAACGGCACGGGCCGGGGCGGCCTCACGCGCCGGTCGCCGATGAGCCCCTCCGCGGCCAGCCGCTGCTTGAGCTGCTCGAACGCGAGCGCCAGCGCGCCCTCGCCGACGGGCTCCAGCCGGGACACGATGAGGCTGTAGCGGCCCTGCGGCTCGTACAGGTCCACGCTGCCCTCGGCCAGCACCTCCATGCCGTCGCGCAGCGCGAAGCGCATCCGCCCCGCCATGGACGCCCACACCTTCGCGTCGATGGAGGCGTCCGCGTCCTTGAGCGTGAAGTACCAGTGGCCGCGCGCGTTGGCGCCGCGGAAGCTGGACACCTCGCCGCGCACCAGCACGCGCGGGAAGCGCGACTCCACCGTCTGCTTGATCTGCCGGGTGAGTTCGCCCACCGACAGCACCGTGCGCTCCGGACGGGGCGGCGGCGTGACGGCGGCCGGGGGCGGCGGAGCGCTCTCGGCCACAGGCGTGGGCGGCGGCGGGGCCACGGGCCGGGCGGCGGGACGTCCCGGCGAGGACGT
This sequence comes from Corallococcus aberystwythensis, assembly GCF_003612165.1. GTDB lineage: Bacteria > Myxococcota > Myxococcia > Myxococcales > Myxococcaceae > Corallococcus > Corallococcus aberystwythensis. The sequence continues at coordinate 14,406 of NZ_RAWK01000193.1, forward strand.
GGGTTCGCGCAGCAGCTCCAGCGGCCCGTCGTCGTCCACGGACAGGTCCAGGTCGAACTCGGCGCTGCCACCGGACGGGCGCTGCGGCGCGGGAGGCTGCTGCGGGACGGCGCGGCCCCAGGAGGAAGCCGGTTCCTGGGAGAGGTCCGGGGCGCGGCCCGCGGCGGAGCCGGGCTCACGGCCCAGTCCAGGCGCGGCGGGACGGTTGGCGAAGGAGCCGGGCTCCAGCGGCAGCTCACCGGGACCGCGCGCGGCGGGACGACCCGCCACGGAGCCGGGCTCGCGGCCCAGGCCCGGCGCGGCACGACCGGCCGCGGAGCCAGGTTCCAGCCCCAATCCCGGCACGGAGGGACGGCCGGCCGCGGAGCCGGGCTCGAGTCCCAATCCCGGCGCGGCGCGACCCGATGCGGATCTCGGCTCCAGCCCCAACCCCGGCACGGCGGGACGACCGGCAGCAGAGCCGGGCTCACGGCCCAATCCTGGCGCGGGAGCACGACCCGCGGCGGATCCAGGCTCACGGCCCAGGCCCGGCGCGGGGGCACGACCGGCGGCGGATCCAGGCTCACGGCCCAATCCTGGCGCAGGAGCACGACCCGCGGCGGATCCAGGCTCACGGCCCAGGCCCGGTGCGGGGGCACGACCCGCGGCGGATCCAGGCTCACGGCCCAGGCCCGGCGCGGCGGCGCGACCGGGCGAGGACGCGGGCTCGCGCCCCAGCGGGCGATGACGGCCCGGTGACGACGCGGGCTCGCGCGCCAGCTCCAGCGGGGCCTCGTCGTCCAGGGACGACAGGTCCAGGTCGAACTCGGTGCTGCCACCGGAGGCCTTGGCGGGAGCCACCGGCGGCGGCGGCATCACGGCGGGCGGAGGCGGAGGGGCCGCGCGCTGCACGGGCGCCGGAGGCACCACCGGCGCGGCGCGAGGCGGCGGCGGCGCGGGCTCGAAGGCATCCGAGAAATCCAGCTCGAACCCACCCGCGTTGCCAGCGCCTGAAGCCGTGTCGTCATCCACGGAGAGGCCCACCTCGATGGGTACCTCATCCAGCGGCTCGCCCATCGCGATGGGCTCGTCCACGGCCGGAGCCTCGAACTCGAAGTCGAGCCCGGGCAGCGGCTCGTCGTCTCCCGACAGCACGCCCTGCACGGGAGGAGGCGTCCCCGCGATGAGCTCGTCCAGCGGGATGTCCACGTCGTTCGAGGGATCCGCCAGCGCCAGGCCCATGTCCTCGTCCGGCCCGCCCAGCGAGAACGGCTCGTCCGCCCCTCCCAGCGAGAACGGCTCGTCCGCGGTGGGCGCGGGACTGGACGGAGCATCCAGGTCATCGAAGAGCGAATCCGCGGCGGGCGCGGGACTGGACGGAGCATCCAGGTCGTCGAACAGCGAATCGAGCGCGGCGCCCCCTGGGGCCGGTGAAGCGGAACGCGCGGGCGCGGCGGGCGGCGCGGCAGCGACAGGACGCGCGGGGACGGCAGCGGGCCGGGGCGCGGCGGCCGGCGGCGCGGCCACGAGCGGACGCACCGGCGCGATGCCCGGAGCCACGACCGGAGCAATGGACGGCAGCGGCGCGGCGGCCGGCGCGCTCCCGCCCGGCTTGCGCTGGAGCATCAGGTCCACGAGCGCACGGCTCGCCGTATCCAGATCCTCGAACGCCAACCCCATGCCCGGAGGCCCCGCGGGGTCGTTCACGTCGCGCACCCAGCGCACGGTGGCGGTGCCCTGGAGCACGCGCACGCCGTTGGCGATCTGCACCTCGAAGCGCACGGGCGTGCCCACCGGCTGCGGCGTGCGCGAGCGGATGAACATGCCTCCAGGGCTGATGTTGGTGGCGAACTCCTCGGTGAAGCTCCCCACGGTCTCATGCTTGAGCTTCACCAACAGACCGACTGACTTGCGGTCCGAGGTACGCCGACCTTGATCCATGGTCCGGCACTGTCGCGTTCGGGGCCCGTTCTCTCAAGAGGGTTCTGGCCCCCTGCCCGGTTGTCCGGTACCCCTTCGAGACCCCAGGTACGCCTGCGTCTTACCTGTATGTCCCCGCTATCCTGGGACTTCGTTCCCCCAGCAGCGTGGTCCGGGTCCGCCGGACGGGAGTCCCTGATGAACGCGGTTCCCCATTTCGCCCCGGTTCCGCTGCATGCGCGGTGGTTGGTGGACCGACGGCATGACCTGCTCTCCACGGTCGGGGGACTGGGCGCGAGCCTGGCGTTGATGGCGCTGCACGTGCTGGGCGGCGTGAGCGGGCCGCCGCTGTGGTGGGCGTGGGTGCTGCTCCTGGACGGACCGCACCTGTTCGCGACGGTGTCGCGCACGTACCTGGACGCTCGGGAGCGGAAGGCGCGAGCGAGGCTGCTCTGGGGCAGCCTGGGATGGTTCGCGGCAGGGCCGGCGGTGTTCGCGGGGTCGGTGCTGTCAGGTCAGCGCTGGCCGTTCGCGGTGTTCGTGACGCTGGCGGCGCTGTGGGCGTACTGGCACGTGGTGCGGCAGCACTACGGCATCATGGTGCTCTACCAGCGCAAGGCCGGTGAGAAGGATGCGTGGGACCGGCGGCTGGACAGCCTGACGTTGTACGTGGGGTTGCTCGCGCCGTTCGTGGCGTTCGCGCTGACGCATCCAGGAGCGCGGCGCAGGCTGGGGCTGATGGCGGAGCCGACCTGGGAGGTCGGGGCAGCGCACGCGTGCTTCGCGCTGGTGCTCGCGGTGGTGGGGGTGCTCGCGGCGAGGCAGGTGTGGAGGTGGCGCCGGGGCCTGGGCGTGAACGGGCCGAAGCTGCTCATGCTGGGCGCGGCGCTGGGGCTGACGTCGCTGGTGTTCTGGCCGCCGGTGTCGCGGCGGATGGACTTCCTGATGTTCACCGTGGCGGTGACGGCGTTCCACAACGTGCAGTACCACGGCATCGTCTGGTTCTTTCACCGCAACCGCTACCACGCGAACGGCGTGGACCGAGCCGCGTTCGGTTGGGCGCCCAGGGTGAGCCAGCGGTTCATCATCTACGCGCTCTGCGGGCTCGCGTTCACGCTGGTGTACCGGACACTGGGCTGCGGCATGGGCGTGCACCCGGGCTGCGGCGGGTTCGACATGAAGCTGGCGCTGGGCGGCAGTGGGCTCACGCTGCGGGACCTGATGGAAGGCTTCATCTGGGGCTTCGCGCTGCACCACTACTTCCTGGACCAGTACATCTGGCGCGTGCGCAGGGACGCGGGGCTGAACCAGGACTTGAAGCTGAACACCGCGACGGTGTGATCATCTCCTGGCGCGGCGCGCGACGGCCTTCTCGTAGGCGGCCTGAAGCTCACCGAACACCGAGCGCGCCGGGCGTGGCGTGTCCAGGTGCAGGTGGCGCAGCTCGTCCATGAACGCGTCCCAGAGGGGCGGGCCGCCCTTCTCCAGCAGCTCCGCGCGCACGGACAGCTCCTCGCCCGGCTGCGTGTGCCGGCGTCCCCAGGCCCCCAGGTGCGCGAGCAGGGGCACCAGCTGGATGGACGCCTCCGTGAGGCTGTAGATGCCCTTCTGCCGGTGGTTCGGATCCGGGCGTCGCGACAGCAGGCCGGATGCCGTCAGCCGCTTCAGCCGGTCCGCGAGGATGTTCGAGGCGATGCCCTCCTCGCTCTGCTCCAGCAGCTCGCCATAGGTGCGCCGGTTCCCGAACATGACGTCGCGGATGACGATGAGGCTCCACCGGTCGCCGAGCTGTTCGAGGGTCAGGTTGATGGGACAGCCGGAGCGTCCTGTCTGCGGCATGGCCGTCCTCCCGGGGTTGATACTTGCAATATGCAAGTAGCGCGAATACGGTTCAACCGCTTGCAAATCACAAGTGGTTGAAAGGTCTCCCGATGGCGCTCGCGGTCTACGGTCACCCCTTCTCCTCGTACACGCAGAAGGTGCTCATCGCGTTGTACGAGAACGGCACGCCCTTCGAGTTCCGGAACATCGGGCCGGATACGCCGGAGCATACGTCCGAGTGGCTGCGTCGCTGGCCGCTGCGCAAGTTCCCGCTGCTGCTGGACGGGGAGCGTCAGCTCGTCGAGACGAGCATCATGATCGAGTACCTCCAGCTCGCGCATCCCGGGCCGGTGCGCCTGCTGCCCGCGGATCCGATGGCCGCGCTGGACGTGCGGTTCCTGGACCGCTTCTTCGACCTGCACGTCATGAACATGGTCCAGCGCGCCGTGGACGGTGCGCTGACGGGCAACCCCACGAAGCGCCAGGAGGGCATGGCCACGGCCGTGGAGAAGCTGGAGCTCGCCTACGCCTGGATTGAAGGGCAGCTGGCCGGTAGGACCTGGGCCACGGGAGAGGACTTCACCCTGGCGGACTGCGCGGCAGCGCCCTCCCTGTTCTACGCGGACTGGACGCACCGGATCTCCGATGCGTATCCCCAGCTGCGCGCCTACCGCGCGCGGTTGCTGGCCCGCCCGTCCGTCGCCCGGGCGGTGGATGGAGGACGACCGTTCCGCCCCCTCTTCCCCCTGGGAGCGCCGGACCGGGATTGAAACGCCAACGCCGCGAACCCTGATGGGATTCGCGGCGTCGGGTTCACCGTTCGAGCGCCCTGACCAGAATCAGGGCGTCACGAGCCGCAGGAACGCATCCTGGTTCCACGTGTCGCCCGCGCCATCGCGCTGCCAGCCGGACACCACCAGCCCGGAGTCCGGCGCCGCCACCAGCGCCGTCGTCGCCAGCGAGCACGTGCCGCTCTCGCAGGACTCCGGCGCCAGCGTCTTCGTGCCCAGCAGCGCACCGTCCGCCGCGTAGCGCGTCACGGTATTGCCGCAGGCAGCAGTCACCGGGCCCGCGGCCTCCACCGCGGCCACCGTGCCCACGGACGCCGAGCCGCACGTGGGCTGCTTCACCCAGCGCTCCTGCCCGTCGGCCGTCGCCGTCAGCACGAACGGGCCGCCCTCATCCAGCGCCACGCCGTTCCACACGAGCAGGCCCACGGCCTCACCGGCCACGGCCACCGTGCCGTCCGCGCCCACCGACACGGAGCCCACGCGGCCGTTCACGCCCGGCACCTCGCGGCCCCACGCCAGCGCGCCGTCCGCGCCGAACGCCAGCACCACGAAGCCGCCCGTGCCCTGCGCGTCGAACGTGTGCCCGTCCACCGTCACCGGGCCCACCAGCCGCCCGGCCACCACCGACGTACCCGTCCCCGACAGCGCCACCGCCGACAGCAGCGTGCCGTCCTTCGCGCCGTCGAAGGTCTTCGTCCACTCCACCGCGCCGTCCGCCGCGTAGCGCACCAACTGGGGCGTGTGGGCTTCCGTCGTCCACTCCTCGCCCAGCGCCACCACGCCGCCCGCCGCGTCCGCCGCCGTCGCGTAGACCTTCTGGCCCACGCGGCGCTGCCACTCGGGCGCGCCGGCCTGGGAGAACTTCACCAGGAAGCCGTCCTGCGCCTCGCCCAGCCCGAAGTCCGCCGAGTACAGGAACGCGTTGCCGGACAGGAACACCGCGCCGTCAGCCCCCGTGGAGCCCGCCACGCGCAGGTCCGACAGGCGGTTGCGCTCGAACTCCTTCGCCCACTGCTTCGTCCCGTCCGCCGAATAGCGGGACAGCGTCAGCACCAGCCGCTCGCCGTCCACCTGCTCCCGGTCCTCATCGATGCGCGGCGTGCCGGACGTCACCCACAGCACATCCCCGCCC
>NZ_RAWK01000194.1 GCF_003612165.1 Corallococcus aberystwythensis
CGGCGACACCGCGCAGTCCTACGCAGGAGAGTCCCCGCTTGCCCAACCCCCCTCAGCGCTCGCCGGTTCCGCCCACCGCACGGACGCCTTCTTCCACGTCGACGTCCGCGACGGTCATCTCCCGAGGTCCCGGCTACGTGCAGCGTCCGGGTTCCACGGGCGGGCGCCCTGGTGGGCCGCCGGGCAGCCGTCCTGGCGCGCCCATGCAGGGGCGTCCGGGCTCTCCGCCCATGAACCGTCCGGGAGCGCCCATGCAGGCGCGTCCGGGCCAGATGGGGCCGGTGCGTCCCTCCTCGCCCCCCACTGCGGGTGGCACGGGCGCTCCGGTGCAGCCGACCGGCCCGACCATCATGGTCGGCGGCGTCCCGCACGCCCAGGTCGCGCCCACGCCGGGCGCCCAGGCGCGCCCCACGGCCACCCAGGCCGTGGTGATTTCGCGTCCGCTCATCCAGGTCCGCCGCGTCACGCCCACCACGACCCAGGCCAAGCAGTACCCCATGGCCCCGGGCCGCACGGCGCTCGGCACGGAGAAGCGCGAGTACAAGGTCGTCCCGGATCACCTGGGCCGCGGCCGCGAGCTCGTGGACGTCTCCAAGAACAAGGAGCGTGGCCAGCGCAAGCGCACGGGTCCTGAGACGACCAGCGTTTCGAAGCAGGAGCTGTCGGACATGGTCTGGGGCCGCATCCAGATCCCGATCCGCGGCAAGAAGCGCAAGCCCACGAAGAAGGGCGCCAAGACGCAGATCACCCAGATGGCCGAGGAGAAGAAGGTCATCAAGCTCCAGGAGGGCATCAGCGTCTCCGACCTGGGTCAGCGCATGGGTATCCGTACCTCGGAGCTCATCAAGAAGCTGATGGCCATGCAGAAGATGGCCACGGCGAACCAGATCTTGGACGCCGACACCGCGGAGCTCATCGCCGGCGAGTACCACTGGAAGGTCGAGCGCGTCGGCTTCGAGGTGGAGGACTACCTGCCGGAGATCGCGGCCAAGGCGGAGGACGAGCGTCCCCGTCCGCCCGTGGTCACCATCATGGGCCACGTCGACCACGGCAAGACGAGTCTCCTGGACGCCATCCGCCAGGCCAGCGTGGCCTCGGGCGAGGCGGGCGGCATCACCCAGCACATCGGCGCGTACAGCGTGTCCACCGCGCGCGGAGACGTCACGTTCCTGGACACCCCGGGCCACGAGGCCTTCACGTCCATGCGCGCCCGTGGCGCCAACGTGACGGACATCGTGGTGCTGGTGGTGGCCGCGGACGACGGCGTGATGCCCCAGACCATCGAGGCCATCAAGCACGCGAAGCTGGCGGAAGTGCCCATCGTCGTCGCCATCAACAAGATGGACGTCCCGGGCGCCAACCCCGACCGCGTGAAGAAGGACCTCGCGAGCCAGGAGCTGGTGCCGGAAGAGTGGGGCGGCGACACCATCATGGTGCCCGTCTCCGCGAAGACGAAGATGAACCTGGATCTCCTCCTGGAGAACCTGGCGCTGCAGGCGGAAGTCCTCGAGCTGACGGCGAATCCCTCCCGTCCGTCCGTGGGCGCCGTCGTGGAAGCGAAGCTGGAGCGTGGCCGCGGTCCCGTGGCCACGGTGCTGGTGCAGGAGGGCACGCTCAAGCTGGGCGACGCCATCGTCACCGGCACGCACTACGGCCGCGTCCGCGCCATGAACAACAGCCGCGGCGAGGCGGTGAAGGAAGTGAAGCCGGGCTACTGCGCGGAGGTCGTGGGCCTCTCCGGCGTGCCTACCGCGGGTGACGCCATCAACGTGGTGTCCGACGAGAAGGCGGCCAAGCAGATCGCCGACCACCGCGGCATGAAGGAGCGGCAGACCGAGCTCAGCAAGGTCAGCCGCGAGTCCCTGGACCAGCTCTTCGCCAAGACGAAGGCGGGTGGCGGGCCCAAGGAGCTGCGCGTCATCATCAAGGCGGACGTGCAGGGCTCCGCGGAGGCCGTGCGCCAGGCGGTCGAGAAGCTCACCACGCACAAGGTGCGGGTGGTCATCATCGACGCGGGCGTGGGCGCCATCACGGAGACCGACGTCATGCGCGCCGCCGCTTCCAAGGGCGTCGTGCTGGGCTTCAACGTGAAGCCGGAGTCGGGCTCGGAGGCAGCGGCCAAGGCGCAGCAGGTGACGCTGCAGAGCTACTCCATCATCTACGAGCTCATCGACGGGGTTCGCTTGGAGATGGAGAACCTCCTGGAGCCCATCCGCACCGAGCGCAAGCTGGGCCGTGCGGAAGTGCGCAACACCTTCAACGTTCCCAAGCTGGGCACCATCGCCGGCGCGGCCGTCCTGGACGGCGTGATGAAGCGCGGCTCGTTCGTGCGCCTCCTGCGCGAGAACAAGCAGCTCTTCTCCGGGAAGATGGCGTCGCTGCGCCGCTTCAAGGACGACGTGAAGGAAGTCGCGCAGGGCTTCGAGTGCGGTATCGGCATCGAGAACTTCAACGACCTCAAGGCCGGCGACATCATCGAGGCCTACGAGATCGAGGAGACCCGGCAGAGCCTCTCGTAATCCTTGAGAGGCCACAGCCTCTCGCCGTCTGGAGAGGCGCACTCGACGGACCCCGGGGAAGGCCCCACCGTTCCCGGGGGGATGCACGACGAGTCGGCGGGGCCCTGGCGCGGATGGCGCGCCCGGGCCGCTGCTGGCCTGGGGGACCTTTATGTTCGTGGGTGTCGCACGCCTCACCCTCCAGATTCCGGAGAGCGCCTCGCTGAAGTCCAAGCGGCAGGTGCTCCGCCGGGTGACGGACCGGGTGAAGGCCCGCTTCAACGTGGCCGTCGCCGAAGTGGACGACCAGGACCTCTGGCAGAAGGCGTCCGTGGCACTGGCCGTGGTGGGCAATGAGCGCCCGCACGTGGATGAGCAGCTGGAGAAGATCATCCACTTCATCGAAGAGATGTACGTCGCACCGCTGATGGCCCGGGAGACGGAGATTGTCGCCTTCGGGGACACGCTCTATTCCGACAAGAGGCCCACGGGTTTCCGCGCACCGGCGAAGGTGCCGGAGCCGCAGGACGAGGACGCCCACCTGTCGCCCGAGGACGCGCACGCGCACTCGGAGGCGGCCATCGCCCGGTTCCTGCGCAGTGACCGGTCGCTGGCGGAGGCGGAAGGGCTGGGGACCTGGGATCAGCGGCACGAGGGCGCGGGCCCCGGGCCGGGGACTTCCCGTCCTACGGGTGAGGGTGGAACGCTGACGCTGGACGACGCGCGGGCCAAGGCCCGGGCGCTGCGCAACCCGCGAGATTGGGAGAAGAAATGACGACGCATTCACGACCCGAGCGCGTGGGGCAGGAAATCCAGGCGGCCATCGGCGCCCTGCTGACGCGGGGGGAACTGCGCGACCCGCGCATTGGCTTCATCACCATCACCGGCGTGAAGGTGTCGCCGGACCTGCGGGTGGCGAAGGTCTTCTATTCGATGCTGGGCACGGACCAGGAGAAGGCGGACACGCAAAAGGGGCTGGAGGCGGCCAAGGGCTTCGTGCGCCGCGAGGTGACGTCCGCCGTCAACCTGCGCGTGTCGCCGGAAATCTTCTTCGCCTTCGACGCGTCCGTGGGCGAGGGCGATAAGATCGACCGGCTCCTGCGCGAGGTGCGCGGCAAGGAAGGCTGGTAGGGCCCGCGTCATGGACGGCGTTCTCGTCATCGACAAGCCCCTGGGACCCACGTCCTTCGACGTAGTCCGTCAGGTGCGCGGCCTGCTGAAGGTGAAGAAGGCGGGCCACACGGGCACGCTGGACCCCATGGCCACCGGTGTGCTGCCGGTGTGCCTGGGCGAGGCCACCAAGGTCGCCGGCATCATCACGGAGGGCGACAAGGCCTACGACGCCGTGGTGCGGCTGGGAATGGAGACGGACACCCAGGACGCCCAGGGCAAGCCGACGGCGGAGGCCCCGGTGCCCCCGCTGACGGCGCCGCTGCTGGAGGCGGTGCTCGCCCGGTTCCGGGGCACGTTTGAACAGGTGCCGCCCATGTACTCGGCGGTGAAGGTGGCCGGGAAGCGGCTGTACGAACTGGCGCGCGCCGGTGAAGAGGTGGAGCGGGCCAGCCGCACCGTCACCGTGCATGAGCTGGTGCTGCGCGACTTCTCCGCGGACCGGCTGACCCTGTCGGTGCGGTGCACCAAGGGCTTCTACGTGCGCACGCTGGCGTACGACCTGGGCCGGGCGCTGGGCTGCGGGGCGCACCTGGAGGCGCTGCGGCGCACGATGAGCGGCCCCTTCACCCTGGCGCGCGCGCTGCCCCTGGGGGAGCTGGCGTCCCTGTCGCGTGAGGCCGTGGCCGGTCGGCTGGTGTCGCTGGCGGATGCGCTGACGGACCTGCCCGCGGTCCGGGTGAACGCGGAGGAGGCCCGGCGGGTGTTGCACGGCGTCCCCGTGGAGGTCGCCCCCGTGCCGGGCCGGGTGCGGGTGCTGGGCCCGGATGACGCGCTGCTCGCCATGGCCGAGGTGGTGGGCGGACGGCTGCGCTACCAGCGGGTGTTCAACTGAGTGGCCACCCGGACCCATGACATCTCCGTGAGCGTGGCCCCGGGCCTTCGCGGCGCCTTCGACGGGCGGCGCGAGCTGACCCTGGGCGTCCCCGCGGCGGCGGCCATTGGCGATGTGGTGGAGGCGCTCCTGCGGCTGTACCCGCGCACCCGGCAGTTCCTGGCGGGCGACGGCGGCGAGCCGGGAGGCCTGTACCTGCAAGTCGCCATGGACGAGGCGACGGCCCGGGAGCTCTCCCCAGGCGGCGGCGGAATGCCGGGCGGCTGCCGGTTGTACGTCTTCGCACTGTCCCGACCCCCGAAGGGCGGACGGACGGGCGGCGAAGGTTGACCCCCCAGGGGGTGAAGCTTATAAGCGGCCCGCTCGTTAGAAGGACCATGAGGCCGGGTCTGTACCCCTCCGCGGACCCAGGCGGCACGAGCGGTCACCCCGGAGCGGGATTCAGGAAGAAGCCCATGTCGTTGCATCAGGAACGCAAGAGCGAGCTGGTCACGAAGTTCCGCACCCACGAGTCCGACACCGGCTCGCCCGAGGTGCAGGTGGCGCTGCTGTCCGAGCGCATCAACATGCTCACCGAGCACTTCAAGACCCACAAGAAGGACCACCACTCCCGCCGCGGTCTGCTGAAGCTGGTCGGTCAGCGCCGCCGCATGCTGGACTACCTCAAGTCCAAGGACGTGGCCCGCTACAAGAAGCTCATCGAGGGCCTCGGCATCCGCAAGTAGTCCTCGAGCAGCATCCGGGGCGCTGGCACACCACCAGCGCCCCGCGCATTTGGGCAGCACCGTTTCAAGACGTGGGCGAAGGAGTGGGCGAGGGAGAGGTGGAGGCGGGCTCTTTTGGTTTCCGTTCAGACCGGCCGACCTGAAGTCACGGGTGGGCGGGTGTGATCAGGGATCAAGAGGTCTGGTCCATCCCTTCGGCGCTCCGCAACGGAGCCCGTTTCCGCAGTACAGGCAGCGTTCGTCTGGCATGTGCCTGCTTCAGGCCCTGGCGATCGCTTATTCCCAGAGGACCCCTTCACGGGCGGCTCCTGCCCCACGGACGTGGGCGGGCCGCGGCTGGCAAGGGGCCTCGCACGCGAAGCAGGCACAGAGGCCACACGACATGTTGAAGAAGAGCGTCAAGATTGGTGAGAACGAGCTGAGCATCGAGACGGGCCGCCTGGCCAAGCAGGCCGACGGTTCCGTGGTGGTCCGCTACGGCGACACCATGCTGCTCGTCACCGCGGTGAGCGCGCGGGAGAAGAAGGACATCGACTTCCTGCCCCTCACGGTGGAGTACCAGGAGAAGCTGTACTCGGCGGGCCGCATCCCGGGCAGCTACTTCAAGCGCGAGGGCCGCCTGACGGAGAAGGAGACGCTGGCCTCCCGCGTGGTGGACCGCTCCCTCCGTCCGCTGTTCCCGGAAGGCTACGCCTACGAGACGCAGATCATCTCGTCCGTCATCTCCGCGGACCCGGAGAACGAGGGTGACATCCACGGCATCACCGGCGCCTCCGCGGCGCTGTGGGTGTCGGACATCCCGTTCAACGGCCCCATCGCGGGCATCCGCGTGGGCCGCGTGGGCGGCCAGTTCGTGGCCAACCCCACCGCGAAGCAGCGCGAGCAGAGCGACCTGGACCTCGTCATGGCGGTGAGCCGCGAGGCCATCGTGATGGTGGAGGGTGGCGCGGAGGAGGTCAGCGAGGCGGACATGGTGGCGGCGCTGGACTTCGGCCGTCAGCAGGCCCAGCCCGTGCTGGACATGCAGGACCAGATGCGCGCGGAGCTGAAGAAGCAGGTACGCGCGTACGACAAGGCGGCCACCATCGACGAGGGGCTGCGCGCCCAGGTGCGTGAGCTGGCGCTGGAGGGCGTGAAGGCTGGCTACGCCATCAAGGAGAAGGCGGCCCGTTACGAGTCGCTCTCCAAGACGAAGAAGGCGGCGGTGGCGGCGCTCAAGGAGAAGCTGGGCGCGGAGTTCACCCCGCAGGTGGAAAAGCACGCCAAGCAGATCATCGAGGACCTGAAGTACGACCACATGCGTGAGCTCACCGTGAACGGTGGCCGCATCGGTGACCGTGGCCACGACGTGGTGCGCACCATCACCAACGAGGTGGGCGTGCTGCCCCGCACGCACGGCAGCGCGGTGTTCACCCGCGGCGAGACGCAGGCGCTCGTGGTCGTCACGCTGGGCACCAGCGAGGACGAGCAGCGGCTGGAGCTGCTCAGCGGCCAGGCCTTCAAGCGCTTCATGCTGCACTACAACTTCCCGCCGTTCAGCGTGAACGAGACCAAGCCCCTGCGCGGCCCCGGCCGTCGCGAGGTCGGTCACGGCGCCCTGGCGGAGCGCGCGCTGCGCAACATGATTCCGGCCAGCGACTCGTTCCCCTACACGGTGCGTCTGGTGTCGGAAATCCTCGAGTCCAACGGCTCGTCCTCCATGGCCTCCGTGTGCGGTGGCACGCTGGCGCTGATGGACGCGGGCGTGCCCATCAAGTCGCCGGTGGCGGGCATCGCCATGGGCCTGGTGAAGGAGGGTGAGAAGATCGCCATCCTGTCCGACATCCTTGGTGACGAGGACCACCTGGGCGACATGGACTTCAAGGTCTGCGGCACGTCCAAGGGCATCACGTCCATCCAGATGGACATCAAGATCACCGGCCTCACCACGGAGATCATGAGCCGCGCGCTGGAGCAGGCGCGTCAGGGCCGCGTGCACATCCTGGCGGAGATGGCGAAGACGCTGAACGCTCCGCGCAAGGAGATCAGCCAGTTCGCGCCGCGCATCACCACCATCCAGATCCGTCCGGAGTTCATCAAGAACGTCATCGGGCCGGGCGGCAAGGTGATCAAGGACATCATCGCCCGCACGGGTGCCGCGATTAACATCGAGGACACCGGCCGCGTGGACATCGCCAGCGCGAACGGCGATGCGGTGAAGGCTGCCATCGCGATGATCCAGGCGCTCACGCGCGAGGCGGAGATCGGGAAGATCTACACCGGCACCGTCCGGAAGATCGCCGAGTTCGGCGCCTTCGTGGAGCTGTTCCCGGGCACCGACGGCCTCATCCACATCTCCGAGCTGTCCGACAAGCGCGTGAAGACCGTGTCGGACGTGCTGAGCGAGGGCGACGAGGTGCTGGTGAAGGTCGTCAGCATCGACAAGACGGGCAAGATCCGCCTGTCGCGCAAGGAGGCCATGGCCGAGCGCGCCACCGCGCAGGGCACGCCTCCCGCGGCCCCCGCCCCGGCCGCCCCGACGCCGGACGCGAAGGCCTGAGTCCGGTCCCCGTGTAGCGGTCTTCCGCCAAGGAAGGCCGCTGCCCGGAACGCCCCGTCTCCTCCCGCCTCCGGGCGCGAAGGGGCGGGGCGTTGTCGTTGCGGGGCAGGACGAGGGGGGCCCCTGTCCGCGGCGCATCGCACGAACGGGTCCGACAGTCGGACCCGTTGGGCCGCCTCGGGCGGGAGGTGGTCGGGGGCTTGAAGTTCCCTCGGCGTTTTCGCCCTGGGGCGCTGGAGGCTTAAAACCCCGGGAGGGCTTCCCGCGTTGATGGGGGACCGCCCCGGAGGCGCTCCATGCCGGTCCACCCATCCAGCTCCTCGGAGCCCTCGAGCAGCTTCCTCACGGATTTCTCCCGGTTCCTGGGGGCGTTCCGCTGGGCGTTCATGCCGCTGGGCCTGCTCGCGCTGGTCGCGGTGGGGGTGCACGCGGCGGCGGACACGCTGGATGACCGGCTGCTCACGGCGGTGGACCGGCTGGACTCCGCGTTCGACGCGTGGGTGGGCCAGTTCCCCGCGACCGCGTCGATGGTGGACTGGGTGTCGCTGGAGACGCGCACCCGGCTGGCGCGGGCCCTGGCCCTCGCGTGGGAGCTGGCGGCGGACCTGCTCCTGGCGCTGCCGGCGCTCGGCTACCGCGAGACCGAAGCGGCCCGGCCCGTGGATCCGTGGCGCCCGGTGACGGCATCCGCTTCGGAGTCCTCCTCGTGGAAGGCGCTGCTTCGGCGCTGCCTGCGGCGGCCCACGCCGATGCGGTGGGTGCGGCCCCTGGCCACGGCGGGCGTGGTGCTCGCGGGCGCGTGCACGGTGGCGCGGCTCGTCCAGGGCACGGTGTACCTGTCGTGGCGGCCGCTGTTCGGCGACGTCGCGGCGGACTGGACGGCCCGGGGACTGGCGGTGGCGGCCCTGTGCGGCGTGAGCGTGTCGCTGGGCTGGCGCGCGGTGCTGCGCAACCTCCAGCACGCGGACGCGGCATGTGAAGCGGTGGGGCCGCGGCGGGCGTGGACTCGCGGCCTGGTGGGGTGCGTGCTGGTGGCGCCCCTGGGCCTTGCGGCGGCGTGGGACGCGGCCCCGGTGCTGTCCTTCCTGCGCTGAGGCCCTGACGCATGTTCGCTCGACGCGCCCGAGGCCTCTTGGACTTCACCTTCGCGCTCCTGTGCGTGTGGTGCGCGTACCACCACACGCCTGCGGGCGCGCTGCTGCGGCGCACGGGCGCCTGGGCCTTCCACACGCGCACCACGGCCCGGCCGCTGCTCGCGTATTACGACGGCGTGAGCGGCACGGCGGTGCCCGTGCCGGCCGCGCTTCCCGCCTCGATGCTCCTGCGCGTGCCTACGAGCGCGGAGGCGCTGGCGTGGGGGACGCACTCGGCGCTGAAGGCCCTGGACCCGAAGGCCCGCGAGCCCGCGCTTGGCCTGGCTCGCGAGCTGGGCATCGCGCCGGAGACGCTGGTGGATCCGGCGCGGGGCCCGGCGGCGACGCGGCGGCTGCTGGATGCGCTCGCCCGGGACTTCCCGTCGGAGGAGGCCCGGGTGACGGCGGTGTTCGCCGGACGCGTGCCCGCGCGCTTCGCGCTGGAGCGGGTGGACGCGGAGGGCGGGGCGCTGAGCCTGGAGCGCCTGGCGAAGCAGCTGCCCCCGGGCTTCGAGGGCTCCTCCGTGGGCGCGGCGCAGGCGCTGGCGCTGTCCACGGCGTTGATGCTCGGGTGGCCGGTGTCGGAGAGCGCTCCGGTGACGAGCCCCTTCGGCTACCGCGTCCACCCCACGCTGCGCACGCGCCGGATGCACACGGGGGTGGACCTGTCGGTTCGCTCGGGCACGACGGTGTCGGCGGTGGCCGCGGGCGTGGTGCGCCGCGCGAGCGAGGACTCCGTCAACGGCCGCGTGCTGGTGCTGGACCACGGGCGGGGCGTGACGACGGCGTACTGCCACAACTCCGAGCTGCTGGTGAAGGCGGGCACGCGCGTGGAGAAGGGACAGGCCATCGCGCTGTCGGGCAGCACCGGCCGGTCCACCGGGCCGCACCTGCACTACCAGCTGGAGCTGGCCGCGCGGCCGGTGGACCCGTTCGGGTTCCGCACCGCCCTGCGCATGGCGGACGGCGCGACCGAACTGTGAGGGCACAGGCCACACGACCCGTGACGTCGGGGCCAGGAAGTAGAGGCAGGGAAGGGTGCGTGTTACGGCAGGAGGCATGGACCCCACGCTGACCGTCCCCGTGCGCCGGGTGCGCTCGCATCCGGACCCGTTGCCCCTGCCTCGCTACGAGACGGAGCTGGCCGCCGGGATGGACCTCCGGGCGGACATCGACGGGGAGCGCGTGCTCCAACCCCTGGAGCGGATGGCGGTGCCCACGGGGCTTGCCTTCGCGCTCCCTCCGGGCTTCGAGGGCCAGGTGCGCCCCCGCTCCGGGCTGGCGCTGCGACATGGGGTGACGTGCCTCAACTCCCCCGGGACCGTGGACGCGGACTACCGGGGGGAGGTGCAGGTGCTGCTCGTCAACCTGTCCAACACCCCTTTCACCCTGCGTCGGGGAGACCGGGTGGCCCAGCTGGTGGTGGCGCCGGTGACGGCCACGGCCCTGCGGGAGGTGGAGGCACTGGAAGTGACTTCCCGGGGTGACGGAGGTTTCGGGTCCACGGGCCGCTGACGGCCCGGCGCGCAACGTCGTTCCTCAATGGCTCCGGAGCGGGCAGAATGGAGCCCCCCGGCCGTCCGCCGGGAGGCCGCCCCCCCGCGGCCTCGTTCCGGAGTCTCACCGCTTTGCTCTGCTACCGCTGCGGCAGCCATGTCCCCGATACGAGTGAAACCTGCGCCACGTGTGGCCAGAAGTTCGACGCGGCCGCGCGTCAGGCGGTGGGGGCGGCGCGACGGCGGGGAGCGGAAGGCGCCCCGTACAAGCCGGGCGACGTCGTCGCGGACCGCTACGCCATCCAGGAGGTCGTCGGGTCGGGGCCGCTGGGCTTCGTCTTCCGCGCTCAGGACCAGGCCATCGACGTGGAGGTGGCGCTGAAGGTCATCCAGCCCCGGCTGGTGCAGCAACCGGAGGAGCGCACGCAGTTCGCGCTGTCCATGCGGGTGGGCAAGAAGCTCAACCACCCCAACCTGGTGCGCGTGTACGAGGAGGGCGTGGACGGGGACCGGCCCTTCTTCACGATGCAGCTGCTGGAAGGGCTCACGCTGCGCCGGATGATGGAGCAGCGCGCGGTGAAGGGGCAGCTGTTCTCGCTGAAGGAAGTGGAGCCGCTGCTGGCGCAGATGGCGGCGGCGCTGGACGGGGCGCACCGCTTCGGGCCGCACTCGGACGTGAAGCCGGAGAACGTCTTCGTCCTGCCGGACCTGCTGAAGGTGTCGGACTACGGGCTGGGGCTCGCGGTGCCGCACCTGCCCTTCGTGCAGGCGCAGAAGGGGCACCGGGCGGCGGCGTACATCGCTCCCGAGTACGTGAATGGCGCGGAGCTGGACACGCGCATGGACGTGTACTCGCTGGGCGTGTTGATGGGGGAGATGGTGACGGGGCTGCTGCCGGAGGACGGCGGGGTCCCCGAGGTGTCCGTGCGGCATCCGGACCTGCCGCCCGCGTTCGAGTCTCTCTACCGGCGCGCGCTCAATTCGAACCCGCTGGCCCGTCCGAAGTCGGGCGGGGAGCTGCACGCGGAGTTCGCGGCGCTGGTGCAGCGACACCCGGCGGCCGCGTCGAGGCAGCGCTCGGTGCCGGCGTCGGGGGCGCTGCCCGCGGCCGCGGTGGCCGCGCGCGCGGCGAACAAGCCCCTGCCGCCGGTGCCCACGGGCATGTTGCCGGTGGCGATCGCGCCCACTCCGGCCGCGCCCATTCCGGCGCAGGACGATGCGCCTCCGCCAGATGCGACGCAGCCGCTGGACGCTGCGACGCTGGCGGCCATCCTGGGCTCCAACGCGCAGGCGCTGGACTACATCACCGGGCCGGAAGCGCGCTCCGTGTCCGACGCGGCGACGCAGCAGGAGATGCGCGCGGTGGCGCCGTCGGGCCGCAAGGGCGCGGAGGCGGCGTCGCAGGACCCGCGCCTGTTGGGACAGGCCCCGGACGCGGCGACGCAGCAGGAGCCCCGTTCGGCCTCGCGCGCGGCGGATGAACCGCGCGCGGCCCCGGCCAAGGCCGCCGAGCCGGTGATGCGCATCTTCGCCAAGGCGGAGGAGCCGTCCTTCCCGGCGGATCCCCGTGGCGCCCGCGCCGCGGAGGCCGCGGCCGAGGGGCGGTCCTCGGGCCGGGGCGGTGAGTCCTCCGGCGACGGGCGCGCGAGTGGCCGCGGTGAGACTTCGAACGACGGGCGCTCCAACGGTCGTGGCGAATCCGCGGCCAGCGATGCGCGCTCGAGCGGCCGGGGTGAGGCTTCATCGGGCGACCTCCGCTCCAGCGGTCGTGGCGAAGCCTCTTCGAGCGAAGGCCGCTCCAGCGGTCGTGGCGAAGCCTCTTCGAGCGAAGGCCGCTCCAATGGCCGGGGCGAATCCGCGGCGAGCGACGGGCGCTCCGGTGGGCGAGGGGAGACGTCCAGCGACGGACGCTCCAACGGTCGCGGCGAAGCCTCTTCGAGCGAAGGCCGCTCCAACGGTCGGGGTGAGGCCGCGGCAAGCGAGGCTCGCTCCGGACGTGGCGGTGAGGCGTCCGAGGGCCGCTCCAGCAATCGCAACGCGGATGCATCCGCCACGGAGTCACGGTCCGGCCGGGGCTCCGACGACGACGAGCCCTCTGAGTCCCGCTCCACCAGCCGTGGTGGCCGCAACTCGCGGGCCTCGGGTGCCGTGTCGTCGGTGAACGCTCGCGCCCCGCGAGCCTCGGCGGGCCAGGGCGCGGTCCGTCCCTCCGGCACTCAAGGCGAGGGCTCCACGGGGGGCCGCTCGCGCAAGGGAGAGCCACCCCCCGACGTGTCGGGCGTCCGCTCCTCGGCGCGCCGGTTGCCGCCCTCGGTCTCCGGTCTGCACACGCTGCCCACGACGCGGGCAACGCAGGCGAAGCCGGCCCGCTCCGGCCCCAGCTCGATGATGTGGATGATCATCCTCGCGGTGGCCGGCGTCGTGCTGGGCGCGGGCGGTGGCTACCTCTACCTGCGCCTGCGTCAGGCCCAGGCCGCGAAGAACAGCCCCACGCCCGGACCGTCCGCGACGGGCGGCATCATGGCCACCGACTCCTGTCCGGAGGGCATGCGGCTGGTGAGCGGCGGCAGCTTCAAGAAGGGCTCCTCCCCGGAGGACCTGCAGGGAGCCGGCACCGCCGACGAGATGCGCATGGACAGCGTCATGGTGGACTCGTTCTGCGTCGACGAATACGAGTTCCCCAACAAGCGCGGCAGGACGCCCCGCGTCTCCGTGGGCTGGCTCGATGCGAAGTCGTCCTGCGAAGGCATCGGCAAGCGGCTGTGCTCCGAGGATGAGTGGGAGAAGGCCTGCAAGGGCCCCGGCAACGCGCGCTTCTCCTCCGGCGAAGAGCAGCCCCAGGCGGCCTGCAACACCGGGACGACGGAAGGGGCTGCTCGCGCCCTGGCGCCCTCCGGGACGTTCCAGGCCTGCCGCTCCGGCTATGGCGCGGCGGACCTGTCCGGCAACGTCGCCGAGTGGACCGCCTCCAACTTCCCCGATACCGAGGACCGGCTGATCAAGGGCGGCGCCTTCGCCACGCCCGGCGACACCGCCCGCTGCTCCGCGCGCCGGCGCGGCGCTCCTTCACTGAAGGTCGCGGACGTGGGCTTCCGGTGCTGCCAGAACGTGCCGAAATGACGACCGTCCGGAGGCTCGCGCTCCTCACGCTCCTCCTGCCCGCGGTCGCCTTCGCGCAGGCCTCGCCGCGCAGCCCCGCCCGGCCTCGCGTGGTGGCGGTGAAGTCCTCGAGCCTGGCGCCGTACGCCTCCTTCCTCGCCGGCTTCACCTCCGAGGCCCGCGCGGACGTCACCGAGGTGACCCTGGAGGAGAGCCCCACGGAGGCCGCGCGCGTCTTCAAGGCGCTGGCCGCGCAGAAGCCCGCGCTGGTGCTGGCCCTGGGGCCGCTGGCCGCCAACGCCGCGCGCCGCTCGCTGGGCGAGGACGTGCCCGTGCTCTTCGCCATGGTGCCGTACCATGAGAAGTACGGCCTGGAGGCGTCCAACGTCACCGGCATCGCGCTCACCAGCGACTACGGGCCGGAGCTGGCAGCGCTCAAGGCCGTGGCTCCCGCGGCGAAGCGCGTGGGCATCCTGCATGACCCGCGCTCCTCGGCGGGCGCGGTGGCGCAGGCCCGCTCCGCTGGCGCGGCCCTGGGGCTCACCATCGTCCCGCTGGCCGTGGACGCGCAGGAGCGGGTGGGCGAGGTGCTGGAAGGCGCGGCGGGGAAGGTGGACGGCCTCTTGATGGTTGCGGACAAGACCGTGGGCAACGCTTCCGTCGTCCAGGCGCTCATCGCCTTCAGTGCCTCCCGCAAGGTGCCGCTGGTGGCGCTCACGGCCAGCCAGGTGAAGGAGGGCGCGACGCTGGCCCTCGCGCCGTCCCCGCTGGCGCTCGGCCAGCAGGCGGGGAGGCTGGCGAACCGCATCATCCTCGAGAAGGTCGACCCCGGCGCGCTGGCGGTGGCGCGGCCCGAAGGCCTGGACCTCTCGTTCAACCTCACCGCCGCGAAGAAGTCAGGTCCGTCCTGTGACGTCGCGCTGGAAGTGCTCCGGTTCGCGGCGCGCCGGGACTTTGCCGTGAAGGTCTACGAGTGATTCCACGCTACAGCCGTCCCGAAATGGCCTCCCTCTGGTCCGACGTCGCCCGCTACCGCCGCTGGCGCGACGTGGAGCTCGCCGCGCTGGAGGGCATGGTCGCGCAAGGCCTCGCCCCCAAGGACGCGTTGGCGGACTGCACCGCCCGCGCCGGTGACTTCACCGAAGCGGACGCCGCGCGCATCGAGGAGATTGAGCGCACCACGAAGCATGACGTCATCGCCTTCCTCACCTTCGTGGAGGAGCGCGTGGGGCCCAGCGCCCGCTGGCTGCACCTGGGCATGACGTCCTCGGACGTGCTGGACACGTCGCTGGGGCTCACGCTGCGCGACTCCGTGGACCTGCTGCTGAAGGGCATGGACCGCGTGATGGCCGCGGTGGAGAAGCGCGCCTTCGAGCACAAGCACACGCTGCAGATGGGCCGCAGCCACGGCATCCACGCGGAGCCCATCACCTTCGGGCACAAGCTGGCCATCTGGTACGACGAGCTGCGCCGGGGCCGCACGCGCCTCCTGCACGCGCGGGACACCATCGCCGTGGGCAAGATTTCCGGCGCGGTGGGCACGTTCGCGCACCTGCCGCCGTCGGTGGAGGAGCACGTCTGCCAGAAGCTGGGCCTGACGCCCGCGCCCGCCTCCAGCCAGGTGGTGCAGCGTGACCGGCACGCGGAGTTCTTCACCGCCATCGCCCTCGTCGGCGCGAGCCTGGAGAAGTTCGCCGTCGAGATCCGCCACCTCCAGCGCACGGAGGTGCGCGAGGCGGAGGAGCCCTTCACGGCGGGACAGAAGGGCTCCAGCGCCATGCCGCACAAGCGCAACCCCATCCTGTCGGAGAACCTCACGGGCCTGGCGCGCCTGCTGCGCGGCTACGCGGTGAGCGCCATGGAGGACGTGGCGCTGTGGCACGAGCGGGACATCTCGCACTCGTCCGTGGAGCGCGTGATTGGTCCGGACGCCACCATCCTCCTGGACTTCATGCTCCACCGCTTCGCGGGCCTGGTGGAGAACATGCGCGTCTACCCGGAGCAGATGAAGAAGAACCTGGACCTGCTGGGCGGCGTGGTGAACTCGCAGCGGCTGCTCCTGGAGCTCGCGCGCAAGGGCATGGACCGGCAGGCCGCGTACGTCGTCGTCCAGCGCAACGCGATGAAGATGTTCGAGGAGGGCGTGGACTTCCGGCAGGCGCTGCTGAAGGACCAGGACCTGCTCAAGATGATGACGCCCGAGGAGGTCTCCGACTGCTTCTCCCCGGGCTACCACACGCGCCAGATGGACGCGGTGTTCCAGCGCGTCTTCGGCCGGGCCAGCTAGCAGCGCGCGGCCGGTTCACCGGGCGACGGGGCTTACAGGTAGCCCTTCGCCCGGAGGTTTCCCTCGATGCGCGAGTGCACATCGCCGGGCGTCAGCGCGAGCGACGTGCCGGTGATGCGCTCGTAGGCGGCCACGTACTTGGTGGCCAGGTCCACGCGCACGTCGTCCGGGATGGCGGGCAGCGCGCCGTGGCCGGAGAAGTTCCGCTCGCGGATGAGCCACTGGCGGATGTTCTCCTTGTCCAACATCTTCTGGTCCTCGCCCTTGGCGAAGCGGGCCTCGTACTCGTCCGCCACCCAGTACCGGCTGGAGTCCGGGGTGTGCATCTCGTCGATGACGTAGAGCTCGTCGCCCACCTTCCCGAACTCGTACTTCGTATCCACCAGGATGAGGCCGCGCGTGCGCGCCCACTTCTGGCCCTCCTGGAACAGCCCGCGGGCGGCCTCCGTGATGCGGGCCCAGTCCCGCGGCGTGGCCAGCCCGCGCGACAGAATCTCCGCCTCGGAGATGGGCTCGTCGTGCTTGCCGTACTCGGCCTTGGTGGACGGCGTGAGGATGGGCGCTTCGAAGGCGCTGTCCTTGCGCAGCCCTTCCGCGAAGGGGACGCCGTAGGCGGTGTGCGTGCCCTTCTCGTAGTCGCGCCACAGGCTGCCCGTGAGGTAGCCGCGCACGACGACTTCCACGGAGTAGGGCTGGCAGGCGCGCGCCACGGTGACGTTCGCGTCGGGCACGTCCAGGACGTGGTTGGGGACGATGTGCTTCGTGCGGTCGAACCAGAAGGCCGCCAGGCGGTTGAGCACCTCGCCCTTGAAGGGGATGGTGGTGAGCACGTGGTCGAACGCGGAGAGCCGGTCGCTCGTCACGAGGATGAGCGTGTCGCCCTTGCGGTACGTGTCGCGAACCTTGCCCTTGTAGGGCGTGCCGAGCGACGGCAGGTCCGTCTGGCGAAGCGTGTGGGTGAGTTGCGCGTGGAGGGCGGAGGTGTTCACGTCGGAGGCGCCTCGCGGCCCCGGCCACTGACCGCCGGAAGGCGGCGGGAGCGGGGCCAGCTCATGAGGCGCGCGACTCTACTGGAGGCCCGCCGTCATGGAAGCAGGACCGTAGGCCGAGGCCAGATAGAGGAACGCCGGGTTGATCCGCAGGATGCCGTCCACGTAGGCGACCGCGTACGGCGCGCCCGCGGCCCGGTCCACCTGCACCGCGCCCTCCGGCTGGATGTCCCAGAGCGCCAGGAGCGTGCGCGCCACCAGCTCCGCGGCCTCGCGCTCCGACAGGCCCTGCAGGCTCTCCCGCCGGTCCTCCGGCCAACGGTCGCCCGTCCGCGCGTCGAAGACGAACTGGAGGCTGCTGCCCGCGTCCGGCGGCTGGAGGAGGTCCGCGCGGGACTCGAAGCCCGGCGCCGCGACGAACTCGTTGCCCTGGATGATGGGGAAGAGGGCCACGCCCTGCGCGGACTGGCCGGCTTCCTGCTCCGACTGGCGCGCGATGTCCCGGAAGAGCTCCAGGCGGACGGCCGGGGACTCGAACTCCACCACCTCCGGCGAGCTGCTCAGCGCCTGCCGTGCCGTGAGCGAAGGACGCACGGGCGTGCCCGCGCCACCGCACGCGGTGGTGAGGAGCGACAGCGACAGAAGCAAGCCAGGGACCCAGCGACGCATCACCGGGAATATACCGATCACGTGGACGCACCACCAGCTAAACTCCAGGGCATGCGTCCAGGTGCGGAGTTGACCATCGTCCTTCATCAGACCCGTTCACCCGACAACCTGGGTGCGGTCTGCCGGGTCATGGCGAACTTCGATTTCGAACGTCTCGTCCTCTCGGAACCCATCGTCCGGGACTTCAGCTTGGCGGAGCGGATGGCCGTGAAGAGCGGCCACATCCTTCATGGCATGCGGGTCGCCCCGACCCTGGCGGAGGCCCTGGAGGACTGCGTGTACGTGGTGGGCACCACGGGGCGCACCCAGGTGGAGAAGCGGAGTCTGCTGACGCCGGAGGACGCGGTGCGCCGGCTGGCGGAGGAGAGCACGCGGGGGCGGGTGGCGCTCTTGTTCGGCGGTGAGCAGCGCGGGCTGTCCGACGAGGACCTCACCCACTGCCAGGACCTGCTCGTCATCCCCACGTCGGACGTGCAGCCGTCCATGAACCTGGCGCAGTCCTCCGCGGTGCTCCTGTACCTCTGCCACCGGCAGGGGCTGACGGATGCACCCGTGCTCCCTCAGGAAGAGGAGGCCGGCGCGCGGCTGGGGACGCTCAACGCGCTGAGCGGGCGCATGCGCTCGGCGATGCTGGCGGCGGACTTCCTCAACCCGGAGGCGCCGGACCACGTGCTGCATGAGCTGGAGCGGACGTTGATGCGTGCGCGGCTGACCCAGCGGGAGGCGGAGCTGTGGCTCAACGCCTTCAAGCATCTGGGCCGCGCGGTGGCGCCGGGAACCTCCCGCGGGTAGGCGGGGGACCGGCGCCACGCGAACAGCCGGGGCGACTTAAGCCGCCGCGTCCTTCTTGTAGGTCTCGGCGTAGTGCTTCTCGCACAGGCCGCCCTTCAGCACCTTGATGCGGCACTCCGGCTTGGAGCACACGCGGTAGCGCGAGTGGGGCAGCTCGCCCTGGCGCCACTTCTTGAAGTGGAAGAAGCAGTAGCTCTTCGCACGGTAGGGGCGCTTGCAGCCCTCCACGGTGCACGCCTTCTTGCCGCTGCCCTTGGCCGTGCGCGGCCAATGGGTGAGCTTCGTCGTCTGGGTGGCCTCGGCCATGGTACGGACTCTCCTGCGAATCGATGCTTGGAAAACCCGCGGCGCCACCTGTGGGTGGATCCGCCACGATGTGAAGGCGGACGGTGTATCGCCGGGTTTCGCGGAACGCAAGGAGCCTGGAGACCCCGCAGGGCCCCGGAGGGCCCTTCCGTCAGGGGGCGGCCAGGCCGTCCACGCCCGCCGCGGGCCTGTCCGCCCGGCTGGCCGGGGTGCGAGGCACGGGGGAGAGCAGCTCCTCCAGCACGGAGCGGGCCCCGGCGGCGCGCTCGCCCGGCGTGGCGCCCGAGGCCAGCGTGGACGGCGGCGCCTCCACCAGGGGCAGGTCCTCCAGCTTCACCTTCACCGTCATGGGGCGGCCCAGCCGGCGCAGCTGGACCCGGACGTGCTGGCCCACGCCGCGCGCGGCCACCTGCCAGCGCAGGGTGTGCGCCCGCTCCACGGACAGCCGGTCCATGTTCAGGATGACGTCGCCGGTGCGCAGGCCCGCGCGGGCCGCGGGGCCGTCCTCCACCACGTCCGTCACCACCACGCCCCGGCCGCGCGGGTTCAGGTTGAACGCCTGCGCCACCTCCGGGGAGAAGTCCTGCACGCTGATGCCCATCCACCCGCGGCGCATGCGCCCGTGGGCCTTGAGCTGCGGAATCACCGTCTTCGCGATGTCGATGGGGATGGCGAACCCGATGCCCTGCCCGGACACGTTGACGGCGTTGGCCACCGCCACCACGTCGCCGTGCAGATCCAACACCGGCCCGCCGGAGTTGCCCGGGTTGATGGAGGCGTCCATCTGCACGTAGTCGAAGTCGCCGTCGCGGCCGTTGGGCGTCACGTCCGTGCGGCCCAGGTAGCTGACCACGCCCACCGTCACGGAGTGCGCCAGCCCGAAGGGGTTGCCGATGACGACCACCCAGTCCGCGATGCCCACGTGGGACGCGGACGCGAGCTTCAGCACCGGCAGCTTCCGGGGCGCGTCCACCTTGAGGAGCGCGCAGTCCGTGCGCTCGTCCTCGCCCACCACCGTGGCGGGGAACTCCTCCACGTAGCCGTTCGCGCTGCGGATGGAGATGGTGACCTCCGAGGCCCCGTCCACCACGTGCGCGCTGGTGAGGATGTAGCCGTCCGGATGGATGATGAACCCGGAGCCGATGCCGCGCTGGGGCTCCTCGCCGGGGGCCACCTCCGCGCTGTCCTGGCGCGTGGTGATGGACACCACGGCCGGCATGGCCTTGCGGGCCACCTCGCTGATGTTCGAGTGCTCACGGGAGACGGCGCGGTTGCGCGACTCCAACCACAGCTTCCCGGGCGTCCGTGCCGCGGCGCTCCCCGCTGTCCCGAGCGCACACGCCAGCACCGCCACCCTGATGACGCCCCCGAACTGCGTCCAACCCATGGGCCCGCCTCTCCACCACCGTCCAACCCAACGCCCCGGCGCAACCTAGGCACGGGGTGGGGCGGGCGG
>NZ_RAWK01000195.1 GCF_003612165.1 Corallococcus aberystwythensis
CCTCTCCCCCTCGCTCCGGCCGGCCCGGCGCCCCTCCCCCCGGACGCGGCGGCAAGCCCGGCGCGCGTCCGGAGAAGCACCACGGCCAGCGCCCCGAGAAGATTCGCCCGGACCGCACGTCGCCGGAGCTGGGCCCGGACGGCACGCCCCAGGTGATGCTCCTGCGCCGCGGCTCCGACCGCTGGCTCGCGGGCCCGCCGTGGATCTACCGCGCGGACCTCAACGGCGACCCCGGCCTCCAGGGCGGTGAAGTCGTGCGCGTGGTGGACGGCCGCGGCTGGTTCATGGGCAAGGCCTTCTATTCGAAGCAGTCCAAGATTTCGCTGCGCTGGCTCACCAACGACGACGTCGCGGTGGACGTGGACTTCTTCCGCCAGCGCCTCCAGTCCGCGGAAGCGCTGCGCAAGCTGGCGCTGCCCGGTGAGACGACGTACCGGCTGGTGCACGGCGAGGCGGACGGCCTGCCCGGGCTCGTGGTGGACCGCTACGGCGACTATCTGAGCGTGCAGTTCCTGGTCCCCGCCATGGAGCAGCGCAAGGCGCTCATTGGAGACCTGCTGGAGGAGCTGTTCCACCCCAAGGGCATCGTCAACCGCTCCGACGTGAGCGTGCGCCACCTGGAGGGCCTCACGCCGGAGAAGGGCCTCTTTCGCGGAGAGCTGCCGCCGGGTCCCGTCTCCTTCGACGAGGGGCTGGTGCGCATGCGCGCGGACCTGCTGGAAGGCCAGAAGACGGGCGCGTTCCTGGACCAGCGCGAGAACCACGTGATGGCGGCGCAGTACGCCTTCGGCGAGGCGCTGGACTGCTTCAGCTACGTGGGCGGGTTCGCGCTCCAGCTGGCCACGCGCGCGAAGCACGTCACCGCGGTGGAGATTTCGGACTCGGCCTCCGCGCAGCTGCGCGACAACGCCCAGGCCAACAAGCTCAGCAACCTGGAAGTGGTGACGGCCAACGCGTTCGACTTCCTGCGCGACGCGGTGGACGAGGGCAAGCGCTACGACACCATCGTGTTGGATCCGCCCTCCTTCGCGAAGAACAAGGACGCGATTCCAGCGGCGCTCCGCGGCTACAAGGAACTCAACCTGCGCGCCTTCCAGCTCTTGCGGCCCGGCGGCATCCTGGTGACCGCGAGCTGCACGTACCATGTGGACGAGCAGGGCTTCGAGGAGATGCTCGCCTCCGCGGCATCGGACGCGAAGCGCCGGGTGCAGATCATCGAGCGCCGCGGCGCCGGCCGTGACCACCCCGTCCTCCTCAACCTGCGCGAAACCCGCTACCTGAAATGTTTCGTGCTGCGCATGCTGTGAGATAGGGTAGGACCCATCCAAGGGGTCCATCCAGCGGGCCCCGACGTGCGGGAATGGTTCAGCTCATGGCACGCCGGGATTGGGACGACGCAGACGATGAGGCCCCCGCGTCCGGTACGCGGGCGTTGGAGCGCGCCCTCCAGGAGACGCGCTCCGTGTACCGCCAGGCGGATGCGGTGTACGGCCCCTACTCGTGTCCGGCGAGCGGCGAGTGCTGCCAGCTGGCCGTCACGAAGCGCCAGCCCTGGCTGTGGCTTCCGGAGTGGGAGCTGCTCAAGCGCAGCAAGCCCCTCCCGCCTCCCCGGGCCGACGGAGGCTGTCCCTACCTGGACCCGGGCGGCCTGCGCTGCACCGTGTACGCGGACCGGCCGTTCGGATGCCGCACGTTCTTCTGCCAGCGCATCCAGGGGCCCGCGCGGCAGCCGTCCGAAGAGGTGGCCCGGCTGCTCCTGCGGTTGGAGCGGATTTCACAGCGCGTGATGCCTTCGCTCCAGGGGCCACGTCCCCTCCTGGAATGGTATGCCGGGGTCAGTACCGCCCCGGCCCGGGAGGAGCAATGAAGACCCTGCTACAGACGCGGTGGCGGAGCGCCCACCGGAGTCCCCCCGTGTCCGCGGGGTCTGAATTCATGGGTGCCCGAGCATGATCCGCCCCCGCTGGTTGCTCGCCCCCCAGGAGTTCAAAGGCACCTTGACCGCGGCAGAGGCCGCGGACGCCATGGCGGAGGGGCTGCGGGAGGCCTCGCTGGACGTGGTGCTGGACGTGGCGCCGCTCGCGGACGGAGGTCCGGGCACGCTGGACGCCCTGCTCGCGGGCACGCCGCGGGGAGAGCGCCGCAAGCTCACGGTGCGGGGCCCGCAGGGCATGCCGGTGGAGGCCTGCTGGGCGCGGCTGGACGAAGGGCGCACGGCGGTGGTGGAGATGGCGCAGGCCTCCGGGCTCTCGCTGGTGCCGCCGGGGCAGCGGGATGCGCGGGCCGCGTGCACGTACGGCACGGGGCAACTGCTGCGTGAGGCGCTGGACTCGGGCTGCGAGCGGCTCATCGTCGGACTGGGCGGCAGCGCCACCACGGATGGCGGCAAGGGCGCGCTGGAGGCGCTGGGCTTCCGCTTCCTGGACGCGGACGGGGCACCGCTGCCTCCGGGCGGCGCGGGGCTCGCGAGGCTCTCGCGCGTGGACGCGAGCGGCAAGCACCCGCGCCTGGAGCAGGTGGAGCTGCTCATCGCCACGGACGTGACGACGCCGCTGTTAGGGAACGACGGTTCCGCGCGCCTCTTCGGTCCGCAGAAGGGCGCGGACGCGGCGACGGTGGAGGAGCTGGAGACGGCGCTGGCCACGTTCTGCCGCATCGTGGATGAAGCCACCGCGAACCTGCCGGGCGCGGGCGCGGCGGGAGGCCTGGGCTACGGCCTCGCGGCGCTCGCGGGCGGCAAGCTGACGTCCGGGTATGTCCTGGTGGCGAGGGCGTTGGGCTTGGACCGGCGGGTGCTGCTCGCGGACCTGGTGCTCACGGGCGAGGGGCGCTTCGACCGGCAGACGTCCATGGGCAAGGGCCCCGTGGCGCTCGCGAGGCTGGCGCGCGCGGAGGGCACGCACGTGGTGCTCTTCGCCGGCGTCGTGCAGCGCGACAACGGACCGGAGCTGACGCTCTTCCAGGAGGTGGTGGAGCTGAGCAGCCAGGCCCGTCCGGGCGCCACCGCCCGGGAGACGCTGCGCGAGGCCACCACGAAGTGGGCGCTCGCGAGGCTGGGCCGGTAGCCCTGCCCTACTCCAGCGGATCCGTCGTCCGCACCACGCGCATCCCGGCGGCGCGGAACCCCTCCAGCGCCTCCTTCGCCAGGCGCGGGAAGTCCAGCGCCGGGGGCAGCGGCTGCAACGGGGGCGCGGGCACGGGGCTCATCGCGTCCTCCAGGATGTGGATGCGCGACAGCTTCGACTTGTCCGTGCGCTCCAGGTACTGCTGGAGGTCGCGCAGCGTGGACAGCACGCAGTGCGAGCTGGCCTGCCCGAAGACGTACACGCGGTCGAACGTCATGAGGTGCTCCATCAGCCGCGCGTTGAACTCGCCCACGCGCTGGCCCTTCACCTCCGTCACCTCCGGCGCCATCACGGAGTAGTTCTCCGTCAGCGGGTGCTCGCCCTTCAATTCGAAGTGCGTGGGCGTGTCCCGCACCAGCGCGTGGAAGAGGCTCGCCTCGTACATCGCGGGCACCAGCGCGTGGCTCTGCCCGCCCAGGAGCGCGTGGTACGGCCAGATGGTCAGCACGTACCGGCCGCTCGCCTCCAGCCCCTCGCAGTACGCCAGGCTCTCCTCCGGATGGCGCGTCGCGCGCCAGCGGCCCTCGCGCACGTCCTTCGCGGTGATGACCGTCATGGGCGCGGGCGGACGCCCTTCCGCGTCCTTCCACCAGCCTGGATGGAAGATTTGGAAGGCCCGGTGCGTGTCCAGGGAGAAGACCAGCCCCGTCAGCCGGTCCAGGTGCGTGTACAGCCAGCGCAGCGTGCGCTGCGTGTCCTCCACCGCGCCCGGGACGAAGAGGCTCGCGCCCGGCGTACAGAAGGCCACCTGCGCGTCGATGCCGAACGCGGCGATGCGCAGGCGGTCCTCGCGGGCCGGACGCACGCGGTGCTCGGCGGCGTAGCGGTAGGCCTCCGCGGAGACCTCCGCCACGCGCTCCAGGTAGAGCTGGCCGACGCGTGCGTCGTCGTGGAACCGGGGTGCGGGCAGCGGCATGACGTCCTCTCCAGGCCCGTCAGGCGCCGCCGCACCTGGGAGGTCAGCGGCCCTGCGGGAAGTGGCGCCGGGTAATCGAATCCACCAGCGCCTGCGTGGTGGCAGTGTACCCGATGCGCTGCTCCTCCGGCGTCAGCCCCTCGGAGCCCACCAGCGTCGGCGTGGACGGGGCCGACTCCATCAGCGGGAAGTAGCCCTGGGGCGTCGCCTCCCCCGCCTGGCCCACCAGCCCCAGCGGGCCGGTGCCCGTGCGGCGGCGGAAGAGGACGGGCGTGCCCGGCACGCTCTGCTTGCCCTCCGCCAGCTCGTTGCCGAACTTCATCACCGGCGTCGCGCCGGAGCACGACAGCTTGTAGATGGCCGCCACCCGGTCGCGCGTCAGCGCATGGGACATGGTGCGCGCCACGATGTGGCCGCCGTAGCCGTAGAACTGCGTCGTCGGCTCCCAGCCCACCTGCTTGCGCAGCTCCTCGAACTCGCGCGTCATCTGCGCATCCAGGCCGTCCTCCAGGATGATGACCGGCTTGATGCCCAGGTCGCGCGCGCGCGTCACCGCGTACAGGTACTGGAGCTTCTTGTTCCCGGAGTCGAACCGGATGGAGTCCCCACCCTGCGGCTCCTCCGAGATGAGCTTGAACGCCGCCGGGATGCCCGACGTCAGCGTGTCGTAGGTGTCCAGCAGGTAGCTGGAGCGCTGGGGCCGGCGCTCGTGCATCGCGCGGTAGGCCGCGTCGTCGGAGCCGTAGCGCTGCACGTGCTCGTGGCCCATGGTGCCCACGGGAATCATCCCCAGCTGGCGCGCGCCCCCCACGTTGCTCGTGCGCTGCACGCCCGCTTCCTGGCACGCGCGCAGGGCCAGCGAGTGCTGCTCCAGGCAGGTCGCCGCGCGAAGCCCCACCTCGAAGATGCGCGAGGGGTCCTCGACGATGTCCACCAGCTCCTTCACCTGCGCCCGCACGCGCCGCAGGTAGCCCTCTGAATCCACCTGGATGGACACGGCCCGCACGCCCACCTGGTCCAGCGTCTCCAGGGCGATGCGCTTCTCCTCTTCACACGACACCGTGGCCAGCGTGCGCGCCAGGGCCTCGCGGTCCTGCAGCGCCTGCGTGGCCACTTGCACACGGTAGTTGAGCTGCAACAGCACCGGCTCCAGCCAGGACACCAGCGCGGAGGGGCCCGTGATGGTGAGGATGGGCTCGCGCGGCAGGAACAGCGCGCCCCGCGGAATCGCGCGCACGGACAGCCGCTCCTTGCGCAGGATGGCCGCCTTGAAGCCCACGCCCATCTCGTAGTCGTGCCGCGCGAGGAACGCGTAGTCGTCCGGCTGCGGCTCCGGCAGCAGGCTCTTGACCCAGGCCGCCAGGTCCAGCGGCATCACCTGGGGCCCGCCCTTGCGGTGCGAGTAGTAGAACGTTTCCTTCCGCAGGGGCCAGCCGGCCTCCGCCATGCTGAACTTGTAGCCATCCGTGGCGAGCAGTGACTGGGGCATCGGGAAGCGACTCCTTATCGTTGACCCCGAGACTATGCGCGTCCCCCACCCCGTACCTAGGGCCAAGGGTTCCGACGGCTGCGGGAAACCACGGGTGGCCTGTCACCCGGCTTTCCTCCTAGAACAGACACATTGGGGAATACGCCGGATGAGACAGGTCCGGCTAAGCTGTCACGACACACAACGAAGCAAGGTGCCCATGCCCGCAGAGAACGAGACGCAGAAGGTCGAAGCGGTACTGCGCGAACATGCGATGAGCTACCCCGGCGCCCACGAGGACTTTCCCTGGGGCCACCGCGCGATGAAGGTCAATGACAAGACCTTCCTCTTCATGACCGTGGACGGCGAGAAGCTGAACCTCTCCGCCAAGCTGCCGGACTCCAAGGACGCCGCCCTCACGCTGCCCTTCACGGAGCCCACCGAGTACGGCCTGGGCAAGAGCGGCTGGGTGACCGCCCACTTCGACGAGGCCTCGCAGGTGCCCGTGCCCGTCATCAAGGCGTGGATCGACGAGAGCTACCGCGCCATCGCGCCCCGGAAGCTCGTGGATCAGCTCCCCGCCCGGGGCACCGCCGTCCCCGGCCCCGCCGCGAAGCTTTCCAAGGCCGCCTCGAAGCTGTCCAAGGCCGCCGCGAGCAAGAAGGCCTCCGCGCGTCAGGCCGCGGCCCCCGCGAAGAAGGCCGCCAAGAAGGTCGTGGCGAAGGTGAAGACCGTGGCCAAGAAGGCCGCCGCCCGCGTGAAGGTCGTGGCCAAGAAGGCCACCCGGAAGGCTTCGAAGACGGTCTCCGCCGCCAAGGCCAAGACGGCGCGCAAGCCCGCCGCTCCGGCCCGTGGCAAGCGCCCCGCCGCCGCGCCCAAGCGCGCCCGCCGCTCCTGAGGCGCGCGCACGACAACGCGCGGAAGAAGGGAGGCCTTCGGGCCGCTCCCTTCCCGCGCGTCAGGACTTCAAGAAGCGGCTACTTCCCGCCCCGGGTGCCCCGGCTCTTGCCGGCCGGCGCCTTGGCCACGGGGGCCTTGCGGCGGGCGGACGACGCGGACTTCTTCGCGGGCTTCGCCTCCGGCTCCACGAACAGCTTGTCGTAGTCGCGCATGCTGCGGCGGATGACCTCCATGGCCTCCTGCCGGTCGTAGACCTCCGCGATCTCCACGCTGCGCTTTCCCTCACCGGGAATCTGCTTGTAGGTGAGGAAGTAGTGCTTCAGGCGGTCCAGCAGCGGGCGCGGCAGCTGCGCGATGTACTGGAGCTCGCCGTAGACGAGGTCCGACTCCAGCACCGCGATGATCTTGTCGTCGGCCTCGTTGCCGTCGACCATCCGGAAGCCCCCCACGGGCACCGCGTGCACCAGCAGGTTGCCGTTGGAGACGACCTTCTCCGTCAGCACGCAGATGTCGATGGGGTCCCCGTCGCCGAGGATGTCCTTGTGGCCGGTGCGCTCCGCGCAGCGCTTCGCCACCTGCTCGCCGCAGTACGTGCGCGGGATGAAGCCGTAGAGCGTGGGGCACTGGCTGCTGAAGCGCTGGGGCCGGTCCAGCATCAGGATGCCGGACTCCTTGTCCATCTCGTACTTCACCGCGTCCGTGGGGACGATCTCGATGTACGCGGTGACGACTTCAGGAGCCTCCGGCCCGGGCGAGATGCCATGCCAGGGATGGGCCTGCGACGTGGTCTGGGTGCTCTTCTTCGTCATGGAGTGTCTCCCGAGCGCTGGCGCGCCTCGGCATACAGGCCGGCCACCGCTTCTTCCAAGCGGCGGGTGAGGGTATCCCGGTCATCCAACGTCAGTCCCTCGGTGGGCACCGGCTTGCCCACCACCAACGCGACCCGCTGGCCCCACTGGATGGCCCGGCCCCCCTTGGGAAGGATGAGCCGGGTCCCGGAGATGGCCATGGGGACGACGGGGACCTGCGCCTGGATGGCCAGCGTGGCCGCGCCCTTCTTGAACGGCCGCAGTTCGCCGTCCGGGCTGCGGGTGCCTTCCGCGTAGAACAGCACGCTGACGCGCTCGCGCAGCGCCGTCACGGCCTCCTGGAGCCGGGCCCGGTCGTCCGCGCCGCCCGTGCGCCGCACGGGGATGTTGCCCGCCATGCGCATGGCCCGGCCGAACACCGGCACCTTGAACAGCTCCGCCTTGGCGATGTAGCGGGTGTGCTTTTCGATGTGCGCGAAGTTCACCATCGCGTCGAAGTGCGACTGGTGGTTGCTCACGAAGACGACGTTGCCGTCCTTCGGGATGTTCTCCAGGCCGAAGGCTTCGTGCTGGACCCCGGCGGCCGCGAGCGACGAGCGCCCCCAGGCCGCCAGCACCTTGTCCGCCGCCGGGTGCTGATCCAACCCGGCCAGCACCGTCACCGTCGCGGACGTGACGCCCGTGAGGCCCACCGTCGCCGTGCCAGCGAACAGCGTCTGGAGCACCTTGAGCATCAGACGAACCCGTGCGCGGGGAACAGGAGGACGTCCTCGATGCGCTGGACCCCGAGCAGCAGCATCAGGATTCGGTCGAGCCCCACGGCGATGCCCGCCGAAGGCGGCATGCGTCCCACCGCCTCCAGGAAGCGCTCGTCCAGG
This sequence comes from Corallococcus aberystwythensis, assembly GCF_003612165.1. GTDB lineage: Bacteria > Myxococcota > Myxococcia > Myxococcales > Myxococcaceae > Corallococcus > Corallococcus aberystwythensis. The sequence continues at coordinate 8,097 of NZ_RAWK01000195.1, forward strand.
GGATACACGGCGCGGCCCAGCTTGCGGCGCAGCTCCTGCTCCTCCACGAGCCGCGCGCGCTGCTCCGCCGCGTCCGTCAACTCGGAGAAGCCGTTCGCCAGCTCCAGCCCCTTCGCGTACAGCTCCACCCGCTCCGCCACGCGGCCGTCGCCGGGCTTCAGCCGGGACAGCGCCGCCATGGACGCGGGGTACTCGATGAGGAACGTGGGCCGCTCGTGCCCCAGCCCCGTCTCCACCTTCTGCAGGAACAGGTGGAAGAAGACGTCGTCGAAGGACGTCGCGTCCCCGGTGCGCACGCCCGCGGCTTCCACCGCCCGCTTGAGCGACGCGCCGTCCGGGTGCACGTGGATGTCCACGCCCGTGGCGCGAAAGACCGCGTCCCGCACCGTCACGCGCTCGTACGGCGTGCGGGTGAAGAACGCGGGGTCCGCGCCGGGCTCGCCGTCCTTCGCGTCCGCCGCCGCCCGGCCCGCCGCCGCCAGCGCGCCCTCCAGGTCATCCATGATGGCGTGGTAGTCCGCGTGCGGCCGGTAGAACTCCAGCAGCGTGAACTCCGGGTTGTGCGTCTGGGACACCTCGCCATTCCGGAAGACCTTGCAGATCTGGAACAGCGGCCCCGCGCCTTGCGCGAGCAGGCGCTTCATCGCGTATTCAGGGCTGGTGTGCAGGTACAGCGTGCGGGCCTTGCCCAGGTCCGTCTCCGGGACGAAGGGCGTTTCGAAGGCGGAGATGTACGGCTCCATGCCGGGGGTGGGCACGAGCAGCGGTGTCTCGACTTCCAGGTATCCCTGGCCGGCGAAGAACTGACGCAGGGCGGAGTACAGGCCCTGGCGTCCTCGGGCCGCCCGCCATGGGTTTACGTTGGGCATCGGCAGGTCGGAAGTAACATGGGCGGCCCATGTCCCCAAGGATTCCGTCCCTCCTCGCCGCCGCCGTGTGTTTGCTGAGCGCCTGTCACAAGGCGCCGCCCCCGGTCGTGGTCCCCCCTCCCAGCGAGGAAGAGCAACTGACCGGGGAGGTGAATGCCCTGTCCGCGGAGGCCGCCCTCTTGCTGGAGGAGCAGCACCGGCTGGTCTGGGACTACTGGACGGAGGGAAAGGCGGTGGACATCGCCGCCACCTACAGCGGCAAGCAGGCCCTCTTCAGCCTGGAGAACCTGCGCCGCATCGACCGGCTCCGGCACCTGACGAAGGACCCGCGCGAGCTGCGCGCCCTCACCGCGCTGCACGGCCACTTCGCCGGCGAGTTCCTGGCGCGCGAGCTGGCCGAACACAACGATGCGACCGCCAACCTGGAGGCGTCGCTCAAGCTGAGCGTGGACGGGCGCGAGGTGCGCTACCACGACCTGGAGCGGCTGCTCGCCAACGAGCGGAGCGCTCTCAAGCGCAAGGCGCTCTACGCGGCGGCCACGCCCGCGCTCACCCGCCTCAACCAGACGCTCCTGCGCCGCGAGGCGAAGACCGGGGAGCTGGTGAAGCAGATGGGCTTCGAGTCCTACGAGGCCTTCGGCAGCGAGCTGCGGCAGGCGGACCTGGAGCGGCTGGCGCAGCTGGCGGAGGAGGTCCTCCAGGCCACGCAGGAACCGTACCGCCTGGTGATGGAGCGGCTCTCCCAGCGCGAGCTGGGGCTGCCCTTCGCGCAGATTTCGCGCGCGGACATCCCGCGCCTGTTCCGCTCGCGCGAGGTGGAGGACGCGTTCCCCAAGGGTGAGTCGCTGGCGAAGGCGCAGGCCACGGTGGCGGGGCTGGGCATCGACCTGAACGCGCTGCCCAACGTGAAGGTGGACGCGCGCGACCTGCCCCGGAAGAACCCGCGTCCGCTGGCCATGGCGGTGAAGGTGCCTTCCGACGTACGGCTGTCCTTCAAGCCGGGCACGGGCGTGCTGCACCAGGGCCGCGTGCTGCACGAGGTGGGGCACCTGCTCCACACGGCCTTCACGCAGGAGCAGCGCTTCGAGCTGGCGCGGCTGGGCAACCCCACCGTGGGCGAGGCGTTCTCGGCGCTCTTCGAGGACCTGCTGGAGGACCCGGTGTGGCTGGAGGAGAACGCGGGCGTGCTGGGGGATGCGGACAAGCGCGCCCAGTACCTGGCGGCGTCCAGCGCGCACAAGCTGTACCTCATCCGCCACGCGGCGGGCCGGCTGCTCTACCAGCTGGAGCTGCACCGCCGCACGGACGTGGATCCGCGCGAGCTGTATCGCGCACTGATGGCGCGCACCGGCGCCATGCCCATGACGGGGGACGACGTGGAGCGCTACCTCGTGGACCAGGAGGACTTCTACCAGTCCGCCGACAGCTTCCGCGCGTGGTTCCTGGCGGGGCAGCTCCAGGGGCAGCTCAAGGCGCGCTTCGGCCCGGCGTGGTGGCACGCGCCGGAGGCGGGCGCGTTCCTCAAGGAGCTCTGGGCCCGGGGCACCGCGCCCTCCGCGCGCGAGCTGACGCAGGCCCTGGGGGAGAACGGCCTCGCGCCGGACGTGCTGCTGTTGCGGCTGAGCACCACGCTCCAGGTGCCCATGAAGCTGGACCTGCGCCGGCTGGACGACACGCCCGCGCCGCCGCCCGCGCCTGCCTCACCGGCGACGACGCCGACCTCGGGGCCGCAGCAGATGCCCCGCGCGCAGGCGGCGCCGCTGCCCTCCTAGGCCCAGGCCCTTGCGGGCCCTTCCCGTCCCCGCCGGTTGCACGTAGGGTCCAAAGCCATGGTGTCCGTGAAACAGCTCCGTCCCTTCGCGAGCGCATCGCTGGAGTCCTTCCGGGCCGCGTCCGGCGCCGTGGCCCTCATCCAGCAGCCCGTGGAGGCCACCTTCAAGGCCGTGGCTCCGGCCATGGTGGGCATGCGCACGGTGGGGATGGCGCACCGCTCGCGCATGGAGGAGCGGCTGCTCGCGATGCTGCGCGACTTCGACAACCTGGAGGTGCACTTCCTCGAGCCGAAGCAGGACGGCGAGGAGTTCACCGTGGGCCGCACGGACTCGTGCGACCTCATGGTGCCGGAGCCCTCCGTCTCCCAGCACCACGCCACCCTGCGCTGGAACGCGGGCGCCGGGGACTTCTCCGTGCGCGACGCCCAGTCCATGAACGGCACCTTCATCAACGGCGCGCCCCTGGCCTTCAAGGCCCAGGTGATGCTCCACGACGGCGCCACGCTGGCCTTCGGCGACGTGCAGTTCCTCTACCTGCGCGCGGAGACGCTGCACGCCCACCTGCGCCTCGCCGTGCCGGGCACGCCCGCCCCCTGAAACGCGAGAAGGCCCCGCCTCCCAGGGGGAGACAGGGCCCTCACGTCACGACAGGCGCGGTGATTACAGCAGCTTCATCAGCTCCGCGCGCTTGGCGTTGTACTCCTCGTCGGAGAGCACGCCCGCGTCCTTCAGCTCCTTGATCTCCTTGAGCCGCTGCGCCGGGCTGCGCGTGTCCGCCGGAGGGGCCGCCTGCGCGGGCTCCGCGGGGCGCTGATTCTGCTGGTTCTGCTGGTTCGCGAACATCTGCGCCATGCCGAACCCCATGCCCATGCCCATGCCCTGCGCGGCGCCGTCGGCGCCGCTACCGCCCTTGGCCATGCCCTCGGACGCGCCGAGCATCGCCTGGCCTTGCGCGTACTGCTGGAAGCCGCCCGCCAGCCGCGAGTACGCGACGTCCTTGGACAGCTTCTTCAGGGTGACTTCGTCCTCGGGCTTGATGCTGACGACGAAGTTGCCCATGCGGACGATGGTGAGGCCGTAGGAGTCCACGTGCGGCTTCAAGCCGGCGAGGATCTCCTGCTCCATCTCCTCCACGTAGGCGCCGCTCGTCACATCCAGCAGCGGCCACTTCTTCTTCACCAGCAGCTCGGCGGTGCGGTCGCGCGTCACCTTGAGGACCTGGCCCTTGAACCAGCCCAGGAACTCCTCGTTGGAGGCGCGGCCCATGCCCACCAGGCCCACCACGAGCTTCTCCGGCTCCGTCACGCGGATGGAGAAGTCGCCGTACACCATGGTGCCGATGCCCAGGCCCGTCTCCGGGTCGCGCACGTCACCGATGGGGCCGCCGAACTTCACGCCCGTGTGCTCGCGGTTGGAGACGAAGAAGATCTCCGCCATGAACATGTTGCCGCCGGTGAAGCCCTCCAGCAGGCGCGACAGGAACGGGATGTTGTTGGTGTCCAGCGTGTGGCGGCCGGGCCCCAGCTTCCCCTCCACCTTGCCGTCCTTGACGAACAGCGCCACCTCATCCGCGTCCACGGTGAGCTGCGTCTTCATCCGGACGTTCTTCTCCGGATACTTGTAGACGATCTCACCCTTCGCGCTGTCCGCGCGGGCGATGAAGTTCCGCTGCGCTTCGCCCTTGATGCTGTCGAAGATCCCCATGTCTGTTTCAGCGCCTCCGTGGCCGCGTGGGCGGCAGGTCTTCAAAGCTTCGTAACCCCAACCCCTAAATGCGGGGCCGCCAGCGCGAAAGCGCCACCGCGCTTCCCCTCTGGCCTACACCCGGGAACATAACAGCTTCACGAGCGCCTGCCCGTCCGGCCGGCCCCCTGGCAGTCCAGTCTCCAACCCGCCAGTGACTCAACCCCAGCGGCTGACCAGACGTTCCCGGTCCAGGAGCCGGATGCTGGCCGCCAGGAGGATGAGGTCCAGCACCAGCACCACCGCGCCCTGGATGGCGTAGTACCCCAGCCCCGCCTTGAGCACCCCGGCCACCTGCCCGCCCACCAGCCCCACCAGTGGCAGCACCACCAGCGCGGACAGCTGCTGCGCCATGCGCGCCTCGCTCACCCGGGCGGAGATGAGCACCGCGACGCCGTTGCCGAAGAAGGCGAACAGCGGCGCGAGCACGAACACGCCGAAGCCCCACAGCGCATCGGGCATCAGCGGCGCGCCCACGAGCGGCCACGCCACCCAGTCCACGCCCACGCAGAACACGGCGAACGCGAACCAGGTCATCACCACCGCGGGCACCAGCGCGGCCAGGCTCTTGCCAGCCACCAGCTCCGCCGAGGACACGGGCGACGCCAGCAGGGGCTCCAGCGTGCGGCGCTCCTTCTCCCCCGCCACGCTCTGGGACGCGATGAGGATGGGGATGAAGACGGGCATCACCAGGAACATGCCGAACCAGTCGGTGAGCGACTTGTCGATGAGGAAGCGCGCCGCGCTCGCGCCCAGGGGCAGCGTGGGGTCGTAGAAGAGCGCCACCGTGCGCAGGTCCGCATGGTTCGGCTCCCGCACGTACGTCCACACCACGCCAATGGGCACCGTCACCATCACCAGCGGCAGCACCGCCATGGACACGAGCAGACCCACGTTCTTGCGCAGGTCCAGCGAGTCCTTCCAGAACACCGCCAACGCACGTCGCGGCCGGAAGGCCATGCTCACGTCTCCTCTTCCCGCAGCAGGTCCAGGTACACCTCTTCCAGGGGTCGCTGCGCGGGCACCACGCTGTGCACGCGAGCCCCCACGCCCACCAGGCACGCCACCACGTCCGGCGCCTGGGCCTCCTCGGCCACCATCACCCGCAGGCGGCCGCCCTCCACCAGCACGTTGGGCCGGAAGGGCAGCGCCTTCAGCGCGGGCACGAACGCCGCCGCGTGGCCCTCCACGCGCACGTCCAACGACTGCCCCGAGCGGCGCAGCTCGCGCACCGGGCCCAGCGCCAGCAGGCGGCGGCGCACCACGGCCACGCGCTCGCACAGCCGCTCCACCTCCGCCAGGTTGTGCGAGCACAGGACGATGGTGCGTCCCTCGGAGGCCAGCTCCGCCACCGCGTCGCGCACGGTGCGCGCGGACTCGGGGTCCAGGCCGCTGGTGGGCTCATCCAGGAAGATGACGCGCGGGTCGTGCACCAGCGTGCGCACGATGGCCAGCTTCTGGCGCATGCCCTTGCTGAAGCTGCCGCACGGGTCGTCCTCGCGGCCCCCCAGCCCGAAGCGGTCCAGGTAGTGCTTCGCGCGAGGCCACGCGGTGGACTCGTCCAATTCATGCAGCTTCATGAAGAAGCGCAGGTTCTCCCGCGCGGTGAGCCGGTCGTAGAGCCCCGGCTGTTCGGTGAGCAGCCCCACCACCTTGCGCAGCGCTTCACCGTCGTGCGTGACGGAGTGGCCCCACACCTCCGCGTCGCCACGGGAGGGCTTGAGCAGCCCCGTGAGCATGCGCACCGTCGTCGTCTTGCCCGCGCCGTTGGGGCCCAGGAGGCCGAACACCTCTCCGGGCCGCACGTCGAAGGTCAGGTCCTCCACGGCGGTGCGCTCACCGAAGCGCTTCGCCAGCCCGCGCACGCGCAGGCCTCCCCTCACGGGGGACTCCGCGAGCGGGGGCGGGACGAAGATGCTCACTCGATGGTCACCAGGACGAACTTGTTGTTGATGTCGCGGTCCACGAGGGTGACCGTCTTGTCGGTGCCCACCGCGTTGCGCAGCAGGTTCACGCGGTTGTGCTCCACCAGCGCCCACTCGCGGCCGGGCCGCGACGCGTACTGGCGCATGCGCGTGTTGGCGTCATTGGCGCGGAACTGCTCCACCGTGTTGCGCGAGTAGAACGTCTCACCACGCCAGTTCATCATGTACGCGGCGATGGGCTCTCCCGCCTGGCGCTGGGCGTAGTAGCGCCAGAACAGGTCGCGCTGCGTCCAGTGGTGGGACAGGTCCACCCAGTGGCCCCAGTTGAACCAGAGCGCGAACGCCGCGGCCAGGCCCCAGAACGTGCTGAAGAGCATCACGCGCGAGCGCTGCAGCGCGGCCACCGCCGCCAGCACGCCGGCCACGCCGAACGCGAAGCCCATGCCCACCTTCACGTTGATGGTGCCGGACAGGGCCTTGAACAGCGCGTCCGACGCGGGCGGGCCCCGGAAGCCGCGCACCGCCAGCGCCACGCCCACGAGCGCGAAGCCGAAGCCCACCGCCTGGAGCACCGTGCGCCCCGGCGCCTCCTCCGGCCGCGACGCCTGCCAGAAGAGGAAGCCCCCGGTCGCCAGCAGCGCCACGCCCCACAGCCCCATCGCGGACACCTGCCCCTGCGACGCGACGGCGGCCAGTGTGGCCCCGCCGGTGAGCAGCAGACCCAGCGCGATGGCACGCCCGGCGGCCGGACGCTCCAGCTTCGCCTTGGAGGAGAACGCGTCGAAGGCCAGGTACACGCCGAAGGCCAGCAGCACCAGCGTCACCAGGTCGCCCATCCACAGCGGGCGCGAGGAGAAGAACGCGATGGGCTTGGTGACCAGGTCCTGCGGGTAGGGCCGGTCGTAGTTGTAGACGAACAGGTCGGTGAAGTCCTTGGGGTTCTCCGCCAGGTCCTTGCCCACCAGGATGAAGAGCACCAGGCCGAAGATGAGGCTCACGGCGTGTTCGGAGATGCCGTCCTTCCACAGCCGGTCCACGAACAGCGCGATGAGGATGGCCAGGCCCGGCAGCACCGGGAACACGTAGTGGTGGAACTTCGTCGCGCTGGAGGCCAGCAGGTAGAACGCGAACGCCACCCACAGCACGGCGATGAGCGCCAGGTGGTCCGCCTTGTCCCGCGAGCGCAGCTTCAGGCGCGACACGACCGCGAACGCGCCGGGGATGAGCGCCACCCACGGGAAGATGGCGAAGCCGCCCTGTTCGATGAAGTAGGTGAACGACCCGCCCGGCGTGGTGGTGTGCACGCCCGCCGTGAGGCGGTTCAGGTGGTCGTGGATGAAGAAGCGGTACCAAAACAGCTTGCCCTCGTCGTCCACGCCGCCAAAGAGGCACAGCGTCAGGTACCAGGGCACCGCCACCGCCGCGAACACGAGGATGCCCGTGCCCAGCTTCATCCGGTACATCTGCGCCCACAGCACGGGCATGGTCCGCGTGCCCGCGCGCACCTGGGCGCGGACCTCGCCGCTGGTGAGCCAGCGCAGGTGCGCCTCCAGGCTCTCGCGGCTCCAGGGGATGACGCCCGCGACCGCGTACAGCACCAGGATGACCGCGGGCAGGCCCACGCCCAACAGGCCCTTGGCCAGCGTGGCCAGGCCCGCGAAGACGTAGAACGCGTACCACCAGCCGGCGCGGTGCTTCGTGGTGTCGTCCAACTGCCCGATGATCGCGCACGCCATGGCGCACACGAAGGTGGTGACGAAGGGCGTGTCGGTGACGGTCTGCCGGGTGAGCAGGAAGTACAGCGGCATGGTGGCCAGCACGAAGCCCGTGGCCAGGCCCGCGCGCATGCTCACCACCCGCGCCACCGCCAGCGACAGGAGCGCCACGGCGGTGATGCTCAGGAGGGCGAAGGGCATGCGCATGCCCCACTCCGTGTAGAGGCCCATGGCGCCGTCGCCCCGGAGCGCGCCGACGAGGTTCATCCCCAGCGCCTGCATCCACATGGTGAGCGGCGGCTTGGAGAAGAACCACGCGTTCTCCCAGAAGGGATAGACGTAGTCGCTGCGCTGGATCATCTGCCGGCCCACTTCGCCGTAGTGGGTCTCCCAGGGGTCCCAGAGGCCCACGGCGCCCAGGTAGGGCACGAAGAGCAGCGCCGCGAAGCCCGCGGTCGCCAGGACCACGCGCGCGCTGAAGGACAGGGCCAGCCACCGCCTGCCCCATGAAGACGTCAGGGTGTCCTCACCGAGGATGGCCTGGGTGAAGGTGGATTCCCCCTGCGAGTTCTTTTCGCCGTCGCTTGCCACGCGCGCGTGCTCCTTCGTCGTCCGGGACGGGCCCACCGTGCACCACATGGGGCCGGGGGGCTTATATCCCCGCCACCCCCGCCGGTCGACCGACCTGGAAGGGGGTGCGTCGTTCTCGCGCCAGCGCGTGCCCGCCATGTGCACAGGGGTTGTGCAGGCGCCTGCACAGCCGCACGGGCAAGTCCGCGAAAGCCCGCCGCCCAGCCAGGGGCACGGGCCTTGTAAGGGCCCCCCATCACGAAGCCTGACCGCGTGGCCGGAACGCGGAAGGCCGCTCATCAAGGAGCAGTGATGCTGGTTTCAGCGGTGACCCTGGGGTGTGCGCTCCTGCTGGGGCAGACGGAGGTGCCGGCAGTCGCGGGACCGGAGGCGCCGGTGGAAGCGCCCGTAGAGGCGAACGCGGTCCTGTCCTCGGAGCCGCCCAGGACGCCGGGGCCGTGGGACTTCCAGATGGCCATTCCGGACGCGGCGTCTCCCCAGCAATCCAACGAAGGACAGGCGCTGTGCCTCCCGCTTCCGCCCACGCCCGCGGTCCCCTCCGGACAGTGGCGGGCCCGCTGTGACGACGCCAGGAAGGAGTGCCTGGTGTCCCCCGCCCACGAGCTGGACTCGAAGGGTCACGAGAACGACCAGCCCCTGCAGCGGGTGGACCGGTGCCTTCCGCTGATGCTGACGCTGGAGAAGGCGCTCGAGTACCGCCTGGTGCCCGCCATCGCGGAGGCGCCACCGGGCTGGTACCGCGACGAGCGCGGGCGGGTGCTCCAGTACAACTTCGACCTGCACCGGCGCGTGCGCCTGGGCGGGGCCTGGGCGCCGCGATGGCTGCGCGAGACGGACGGCGTGGACGAGCGCGTGCGCGTGGACTTCGGTGTGGACCTGGAGTGGCCGGGAGAGTCGGACCGGCTGCACCGGATGACGCTGCTGGACACGGAGCTGTACCTGGGGGACGCGGCGTCCTACGAGGCCACCCTGCTGCGCTACGACTTCCGCAGTCAGAACGACGCGCCGCTCTTCCGGGTGACCACGTTCTACGGACGCGCCCGGCGCTTCGACGTCCACGCCAACCTGGGCTTCTGGATGGAGGTGCTCCACGGCGAACAGGTGCGCCGCGAGGACGTGCACGCGGACTTCCTCTCCCTGGCCGCGACGCACGTGACGCTGGACCTGTGGCACTCGGAAGACCTCGTGTCCTACGTGCGCGTGCGGGCAGGTCCGTCCGTGGAGCGCGACCGGACGAATGGCTTCTTCACGCTCGTCCCCGCGGCAGCGCTGGAGGGAGACTTGACGCTGGACCGGGACGGCTTCCACCACGTGCGCTTCGGCGCGGAGGCCCAGAAGGTGCTGCTCGCGGAGCGCGTGGAGGGCCGGCCCCTGCGTCCGGAGCGGCTGCGGCTGCGCGCGGGCTACGAGGTCATCGCCCTGGCCATCAACGACCAGCCCGTGAGCCTGACGCTGGACGGGCGAGGCACGTGGCGCGACGACGTGGCGAACGCGCCCGCGGGCTGGGAGTGGTCCGCCCAGGCGGGCCTGCGCTTCTCCCTGTGGGCTCCGGCGAGACGGTCCGCGCCGGCGTCCGCTCCCGGAAAGGGCTAGGTCCGGGATGGTGGCGCTCGCGCTGGCATTGCTCCTGGGCACCCTGCCCGGCCCCGGCCTGTCGTGTGAGGGCCGGACGGCGGCCGGGGAGACGTTCCCCACCTGCTTCGACCCCGGCACCGGCTGGGTGCTGGGCACCACGCTGCGTGTGCAGGACGGCGAGGAGGCCCTCGGCCTGCGCACGGGGTTGCTGGTGCGCGTGGCGCGCTCGAGCGGCAGCAAGACGGACTCCCTGTGGTTCGACTCGCACCGGCTGCTGATGACGGAGGCGTGGGGCGGCGAGCACGAGGGGCTGACCGTCACCGCGTACGAGGGCCTGCTGCGAAGGCACGTGGAGGAAGGCGCCATCCTCATCCCGATGGGCCGGCCCCGGCGCATCCCCTTCCCGTTCGACGTGGCGCTCGCGGTGCGCGCGGCGCACCTGGAGCGGCGCACGTGGGAAGGCGCGGGCTGGACGCTGGAGACAGGCCGCGTGGGGCTCTTGCTGGATCCCCTTCGCACGAACACGGAGTGGGGCTGGCTGGCCGTGGGCCCCGCCGCGAGTCATGCCCTGTGGCATGGACCGGACGGGACCCGGAACGAGGTGTCCCCCTTCACGTCCCTGCTGCTCGACGCAGGCTGGGAGACGCGGGATGGCAGGTGGGCCCTGCGCGCGACGGGGCTCGCGGGCTGGAGCTTCGACTTCGACGGCGGCTCCCGGTTCCGGGCCCGCGGAGAGGTCGCGCTGGAGCACGTGCTCCTCGCCGTCAACGACGCGCCGGTGTTCGTGCGGCTCACGGCCACGGGCGTGCGCAACGACGCGGGGCTCTTCCGCCGGAGCGAAGGGATGCTGGGCGCGGGGCTCGCGGTGCGCCCCTTCGGCGAGCGCTGAACCCTGGCGCCGGACGTCCGGCTACGGCCCCGGCGTCCCGACCGCCGCCTTCAAGGCGCCCTCCGCCGCGCGCAGCCGGGCATCGCGTGGATCCACACGGAGGGCCTCCTCCAGCCGCAGCAGGGCCCCGGCGGGGTCGCCTCGCGCCAGCGCACAGCGCACGCCCGCCTCCAGCGCGCCCGTATCGGACGGCCCGTACACCCGCGCCTCCGCCGCCGCGTGACAGCCCTCCTCCACCTGCCCGGATTCGAAGTAGGCGCGGGCCAGGTCCACGCGCGTATCGACCTGCGTCGGCGCCAGCCGCACCGCCAACGTCAGGGGCTCCACCGCGTCCGCCGGCAGCCCCCACCGCCGCAGGGAATGCCCCAGCTCCCGCAGCGGCCCCGCCACGCCCGGCACCAGCAGCGCCCGGGCCCGGGCGACCCGCAGGCTCGCGGGCTCCTCGAAGCGCACGTCCGCCGCCATCCGCTCCACCACGCGCGCGTACGCCGGATAGGCCTGGGGCCAGGTGAAGACGAGCCGGTACACCCACTCGCCACGCGGCACGAACCACGCCACCAGGTGCGTGCGCCCGCCCGGCCCGTCCAGCTCCGCGCGGATCCGCTGCGCCGGCCGGCCGCCCAGCGACGCAGGCTCCACGCCCCCCGCGGACACCGTGCGCCCCTCCGGCCCCGCCACGCCCGGCACCAACGACGCATCCAGGAAGTGCCGGGCGTGGCGGGGCCGGAGGGGCGCACGG
>NZ_RAWK01000196.1 GCF_003612165.1 Corallococcus aberystwythensis
CCCCTTTCCGCCGTCCCCCCATCCATGCGCCCGCTCAAGACGCTCCAGAAGCTGTACGACGAGGAAAGCCAGGTGGTCATCACGGAGAAGGGCAGCCCCCCGCGGGCGCTCTTCTACGGTGAGGGCTTCCTCCAGGAAGACCTGCCCGTGGGCACCCGGGTCATCTTCCCCCGCCCCCCGCTGGAGGGCGTGCCCAACGTGAAGGCCGCCATCCGCTGGGCCATCAACCACCCGGAGGGCATGGACCCGCTGCACGCGCTGCTCAAGCCCGGCATGCGGCTGACGTGCGTCATCGACGACATCAGCGTCCCCCTGCCGCCCATGGTCACGCCGGACGTGCGCCAGTCCATCCTGGAGGTGGTGCTGGAGCTGTGCGCGGACAGTGGCGTGGATGACGTGCACCTGGTCATCGCCAACGCGCTCCACCGCCGGATGACCGAAGGCGAGATGAAGCGCATGGTGGGCGAGAAGATCTTCGACGCCTACTACCCGGACCGCTACTACAACCACGACGCGGAAGACCCGGACGGGATGACGGAGCTGGAGCGCACCAGCCACAACGAAGTGGTGGCGGTGAACCGGCGCGTCGCGGAGAGCGACCTCATTGTCTACGTGAACATCAACTTCGTGCCCATGAACGGCGGGCACAAGTCCATGGGCACGGGCGTGACGAACTACGCGTCGCTCCGGCACCACCACAACCCGAAGACCATCCGCGAGTCGGACTCCTACATGGAGCCGAAGGCGAGCGCGCTCTACACGAAGAACTCGCGCATCGGCACGGTCATCGACAACACGCTGAAGGTCTTCCACATCGAGACCACGCTGAACAACCGCATGTTCGGCGCGCCCACGGACTTCCTCGCGAAGAAGGAAGAGGACTACACGGAGGCGGACCGGCTGAAGTTCCAGGCCCTGCGCTTCACGCTGTCCAAGCTGCCCCGCGCGGCGGCGCGCAAGGTGCTCAACGCCATCCCCGCGCCCTATGACGTGACGGGCGTGTTCGCGGGAGCCACGGAGCCCACGCACCAGAAGACGCTGGAGCAGAGCTGGAAGCAGTACGTGGTGCCGGTGGAGGGACAGAGCGACATCGTCATCTTCCCCATCCCGTTCGTCAGCCCCTACAGCGTCAACTCCATCCTCAACCCGCTGCTCGTGCAGGTGATGGGGTTGGGGTACTTCTACAACCTCAACCGGGGCGTGCCGCTGGTGAAGAAGGGGGGCGTGCTCATCCTCCTGCACCCGGCCTACGACGAGTTCGACCCCGTGCAGCACCCCAGCTACATCGAGTTCTTCCACCGGCTGCTGCCGGAGACGCGGGACTCCATGAAGCTGGAGCACAAGTACGAGAAGGAGTTCGCGGAGAACCCCAGCTACGTGCACCTGTACCGCAAGGGCAACGCCTACCACGGCGTCCACCCCTTCTACATGTGGTACTGGGGCGAGAACGGCCGCCAGCACGTAGGCAAGGTCATTGTCGCGGGCGCGGAGAACAACCACGTCCCGGCCCTGCTCGGCTGGGACCGCACCGACACCCTCTCCGAGGCGATTGAAGAGGCGCGCGGCTTCATGGGGCGCTCCGCGTCCATCAGCCTGCTGCGCATCGCGCCCACGGTGATGGTGGATGTGAAGTGAAAGGGTCGCACACGGACATGGCCACGCCTCCCCAGCTGAACGTCACCGAGGTCTTCACCGGCAAGCGCATCGTCTTCGTCGGCACCACCGGCTTCGTGGGCAAGGTGACGCTGTCGATGCTGCTGGCCCACTACGGCGACGTGCTGGACCGGGTCTACGTCGTCGTGCGCAAGGGCAGCGCCGCGTCCGCGGAGCGCCGCTTCTTCGACAAGGTGGCGCCCAGCGAGCCCTTCCAGCCGCTGCGCGACCGCCTGGGCGACGACGGCGCCATGGAGTACTTGAAGGCCAAGTGCACCGTCCTGGACGGCGACATCACCGACCCCTTCGTGGGCCTGGAGGAGGCGCAGGTGGCGGCGCTCACCGGGCAGGTGCACGCCATCGTCAACTGCGCGGGCCTGGTCTCCTTCAATCCGTCGCTGGAGGTGGGCCTCAACGTCAACACCCACGGCGTGAAGAACGCGGTGGCGCTGGCGCTGCGCTGGTCCGTCCCGCTCATCCACATGTCCACCGCGTTCGTCGTGGGCAACCGCAGCGGGCTCGTCTTCGAGGACGAGCCGGTGCTGGGCTACTTCCCCAAGCAGGGGGAGATGGATGGGCGTGACTTCAGCCTGGAGCAGGAGCTGGCGGACGCGGACAAGATCGTGGCCCGCCTGCGCGAACAGGCGGATGACAAGGCGCTCACCTCCCTCTTCCGGCAGAAGGCGCTGGACCGCCTGGAGGAGGAGGGCCGCGACGCCACGGATGAGAAGACGCTGCGCCTGGCCGTGGGCCGCGAGCGCAAGCTGTGGCTGTCCGGCGAATTGGTCCGCGCGGGCATGGAGCGCGCGCAGCACTGGGGCTGGCCCAACACGTACACGTACGCCAAGCACCTGGGCGAACAGGTGATGGCGGGGACGCCGGGGCTGCGCTACTCCATCGTGCGGCCCTCCATCGTGGAGAGCGCGGCGCACTTCCCCTTCCCTGGCTGGAACGAAGGCTTCACCACGTCCGCGCCGCTGGCGTACGCGGGCATCAAGGGCCAGCGCGGCATCCCCGCGGGCGACCACGCCATCCTGGACATCATCCCGGTGGACCAGGTGGCGGGCGCCACGCTGGGCATCACCGCGCACGCGATGCAGGTGGAGGAGCGCCGCGTCTACAACCTGGCGTCCGGGGACGTGAACCCGTTCCTCGCCAGCCGCTCCGTGGAGCTGGTGGGTCTGTACCGCCGCCGCTACTACCGCAACCGCGAGACGGGCAACTCGCTGGTCAACGCGCTGCGCTCGCGCATCGAGCCGCAGCCCGTGAGCAAGCAGGAGTTCCAGCTGCTCAGCGCGCCCATGCTGGCGAAGGGCGCGAAGCTGCTCAAGAAGGCCATGGACGAGGTGCGGCCCGCGTGGGGCGCGCCCCGCGTGCAGGCGATGATGGACAAGGCCCGCATCGCGCTGGACGAGGTGGAGTCCCAGGCGGGCAGCCTTGGCGGCCTCATCGAGCTGTTCCTCCCCTTCCTCTGGGAGAACCGCTACGTCTTCCGCTGCGACAACACGCGCTCCGTCTACGAGCGCATGGTGCCGGCGGACCGCGCGAAGATTGACTGGGCGCCGGACCGCATCGACTGGCGCGAGTACTTCCTGGGCACGCACCTGCCCGGCCTGGAGAAGTGGGTGTTCCCGGGCCTGGACGAGGAGCGCGAGAAGCGCACCGCCATCCCCGCGCACCGCGACCTCCTGGAGCTGTTCGAGGCCACCGTGCACGCGTACCGCCACCGCGTGGCGTTCCGCATGGCCGCGGGGGAGAAGGAGGAGCGCTTCACCTTCGGAGAGGTGCACCGCTACGCGGCCCGCGTGGGCAGCTACCTCATGGCCCAGGGCATCAAGCGCGGCGACCGCGTGCTGCTGGTGTCGGAGAACCGGCCCGAGTGGGCCATCAGCTACTTCGGCATCCTGCGCGCCGGTGGCACCGCCGTCCCCGTGGACCCCGCGCTCACGGAGGCAGAGGTCGTCAACATCGCGAAGCGCGCGGCGGCGAAGCAGTGCCTCGTGTCCGAGCAGGCCGCGGAGGACTTCCCCGGCCTCTTCGCGGCGCTGGGTGAAGGCGTGGGCGTGGCGAGCCTCGCGGAGGCCATGACGGGCGACCCGGCGTTCCCGGACCGCATCGGGCCCGTGCGCAAGTCCGCTGGCGCCGACGACGTGGCGAGCGTCATCTTCACCTCCGGCACCACCGGTACGCCCAAGGGCGTGATGCTCACGCACCGCAACTTCGCGGCGCTGGTGGCGAAGCTGGCGGGCGCGTTCGACGTGGGCGTGGGCGACGGCGTGCTGTCCGTGCTGCCCCTGCACCACACGTTCGAGTTCTCCGCCGGCTTCCTCACGCCGTTCATGCGCGGCGCGGAGATCACGTACATCGACGAGCTCACGTCGGACCGGCTGGGTGACGTCTTCGAGACGGGCCGCGTGACGGCGATGATTGGCGTGCCCGCGCTCTGGCAGCTGCTGCACCGGAAGATTACCCAGGAGATGGCCGCGCGCCCGCCGCTGGTGGAGCAGGCGCTCAAGGCGCTGATGGCGGCCAACGGCGAGCTGCGCAACCGCAGCTCCCTCAACCTGGGCAAGCTGTTGTTCTGGCCGGTGCACCGCAAGTTCGGCGGCCGGGTGAAGGTGCTGGTGTCGGGCGGCTCCGCGCTGTCCGAAGAGGTGCACCAGGCATTCCACGAGCTGGGCTTCACCATGCGCGAGGGCTACGGCCTCACGGAGGCCGCGCCGGTGCTGGCGGTGTCCGAGGCCACCAACAAGCGCATCAAGGGCACGGTGGGCAAGGCGCTGCCGGGCATCGAGTTCAAGATTCAGAACCCGGACAACGACGGCATTGGCGAGGTGTTGGCCAAGGGCCCCAACGTGATGGCGGGCTACTTCGGGGACCGCGAGGCCACCGAGGCCGTGGTGAAGGAAGGCTGGCTGCACACCGGCGACCTGGGCCGCATGGATGACGAGGGCCGCCTGTACCTCATGGGCCGCGCCAAGGACGTCATCGTCGACGCCAACGGCAAGAACGTCTACCCGGACGAGCTGGAGGAGCTGTACCAGGAGCACGAGCACATCAAGGAGCTGTCCATCGTCGGCCTGCCGGAGGACGCGGGCGGCGAGAAGGTGGCGTGCCTGTGCGTGCCGGACTTCAAGGACCGTCCGCGGGAAGAGGTGCGCCACGAGTTGGAGGAGCACTTCCGCAAGGTGAGCGCGGGCATGCCCTTCTACCGGCGCGTGAAGGTGCTGCGCTTCTGGGATGGCGAGCTGCCGCGCACGTCCACGCGCAAGGTGAAGCGCAAGCGCGTGGTGGAGGAGCTCCAGCGGCTGGACCGCGTGGCCGCCACCGCGGGCCGCGTGAAGGAGAAGGCGCAGGCGGCGCCCACCACGGGCGGCGTGTCGGACTGGCTGCACCCGCTCGTTGCCGAAGTGTGCCACCGCCCGGTGTCGGACGTGCGGCCGGACGCGCAGCTCATTGGCGACCTGGGCTTCGACTCGCTGATGCTCACGGAGATGTCCGTGGCGCTGGAGGGCGCGGGCGTGCCGCTGCCCGCCATTGAAGACCTGACGCAGGTGCAGACGGTGGAGGACCTGCGCAAGCTGGTGGTGGCCTCCGGACGCCGGCCGTCGCAGGAGACGCGCGCGCGGGACATCAAGAAGGAGGTCGAGCTCGCGGAGGAGGCCGAGATTCCGGTGCCGGAGTCCGTGTCCGCGCTGGGCCGGCAGCTGATGTCCTTCGGGCAGAAGGTGCTCTACGGCGGCGTCTTCGACGTGAAGGTGACGGGCAAGACGTTCATCCCGCAGAACCGCAACTTCCTCGTCATCGCCAACCACGCCAGCCACCTGGACGCGGGGCTGGTGCGCGTGGTGCTGGGTGGCCAGGGCGAGCGGCTGGTGTCGCTGGCCGCGCGCGACTACTTCTTCGACACGCCGCTCAAGCGCGCGTGGTTCGAGAACTTCACGAACCTCATCCCCATCGACCGGCAGGGCAGCCTGCGCGAGTCGCTGCGGGTGGCGGGCGAGGCGCTGCGGCAGGGCTTCAACGTCCTCATCTTCCCGGAGGGCACGCGCTCCAAGACGGGTGAGCTGATGGAGTTCAAGCCGACGCTGGGCTACCTGTCGCTCACCTACGGCGTGGACGTGCTGCCGCTGTACATCCACGGCGCGTACGAAGCGCTGCCCAAGGGCTCCATGTTCCCGAAGACGAAGGAGCTGGAGGTGCACGTGGGCCCGGCGCTGGAGCACGCGTCGCTGAAGGCCCGGGTGCAGGGCATGGCGCGCTCGGAGGGCTACCGCTACGTGACGCACATCGCGGAGGAAGCGGTGCGCGCGCTGAGGGCGGGCAAGGTGCTGGACCTGGAGCAGGTGGGCGCGGACCGGGACTTCACCCCGCCCGCCCGGGCCCTGCCGGAAGGGAAGGACGCGTGAAGCTGCTCGTCACCGGAGGCACGGGTTTCCTGGGCACGCACCTGGTGCCCAGGCTGGTGGAGGCGGGCCACGACGTGCGCCTCATCGCGCGCTCGAAGCCGTCAGGCCCCGCGTTCGCGAAGACGGAAGTGCACCCGGGCGACCTGAAGGACCGGGACGCCGTGCGCCGCGCGCTGGAGGGCGTGGACGCCGTCTACCACCTGGCGGGGCTCGTCTCCTTCCAGAACAAGGACGCGCGGCGGATGTACGAGCTGCACGTGGACTGCACGCGCGAGCTGCTGCGCGACGTGCGCGAAGCGGGCATCCAGCGCGTCATCCTGGGCTCCACCTCCGGCACCATCGCGGTGTCGAAGGAGGACCGCGTGGGCACGGAGGACGACGACTACCCCATCACCACCGTCGCCAACTGGCCCTACTACCTGTCCAAGATTTACGAGGAGAAGCTGGCGCTGGAGTACTGCCGCAAGCACTCCGTTCCGCTCGTGGTGCTCAACCCCAGCCTGCTGATGGGGCCCGGGGATGACCGGCTGTCGTCCACCTGGACGGTGCTGAAGTTCCTCAACCGCGAGATTCCGGCCATGCCCGGCGGCGGCATCTCCTTCGTGGACGCGCGCGACGCGGCGGACGCCTTCGTGCAGGCGCTCACGAAGGGCGAGGTGTACGGCCGCCACCTGATGGGCGTGAACATGGCCATGCCGGACTTCTTCGACCGGCTCCAGCGCCTCACCGGCGTGCCCGCCCCGCGCATGAAGCTGCCGCGCGAGGTGAACATCTGGGGCGGCAGGCTGATGGAGCAGTTCGCGAAGATGCGCGGCACCGTGTCGAAGCTCGACCCGCAGGAGGTCGAGATTGGCGAGCACTTCTTCTACCTGGAGCCCGCCAAGGCCGAGCGCGAGCTGGGCTTCAAGGCGCGCGACGTGCACGAGACGCTGCTCGACACCGTCCAGTACCTCTACGGGAAGATGCCGCCCGGAAGCCTGCCCGGCACCCGCGGCCGGCTGGCCGAGTCGCGCGAAGGCACCTGACGTCTGTTGGAAGGCCGCGCGGCGGGCCCTACGGGTTCGCCGCGCCGCCGTGCACCCGGCCGCCGCTCACGCGCTCCACGAGCCGGGCGGCGTTCGGGTCCGTGTCCTTGCGGTGCCACAGCCAGGCGGCGCCCAGGAACGCAACGCCCAGCAGGACGAGGACAAGCCGCGCCAGGAAGGACGGGCCGCTGCCTGCGTCCGCCATGGCCTTCAGCCCACCACGCGGTTGCGGCCGGTCTTCTTGGCCTTGTAGAGGTTCGCGTCCGCCACCTTGATGAACTGGGACGGCTCCGACATCTCCGAGGCGACTTCCGCCACGCCGATGGAGATGGTGACCGGGATGTCCTTGTCCTCGAAGACGAAGCGCTTGTCCTCCACCAGCTTGCGGATCTTCTCCGCGAACAGGCGCGCCTTGTCCGGACCGTCCTCGGGCATGACGACGGCGAACTCCTCGCCGCCGTAGCGCGCGAAGCACTGCTCGCGGCGCACCAGCCGCTTGATGGACTGGGCCATCTCACGCAGCACGTGGTCACCGGCCAGGTGGCCGTGCACGTCGTTGATCTGCTTGAAGTGGTCGATGTCGAACATCATCAACGACAGCGTGCGCTGGTACCGGTGCGAGCGGCCCATCTCCCGCTCCAGGTACTCCAGGAAGTAGCGCTTGTTGTTGATGCCGGTGAGACCGTCCGCGATGGTCAGCGTGTAGATGGTCTCGTGGTACTGGGTCTCGATGTTGTCGCCATCGAGGAACTTGAAGATGGAGCCGCCCACCTTCACCAGGTCCCCGCTGCGCAGGGGCTGTGCCTGGAGGACCTCCCGGTCGTTGAGGTAGGTGCCGTTGGTGGACTGGAGGTCCTCCACGAACATCTTCCCCTGCCGGCCCCAGATGCGGGCGTGGCGGCGGGACACGTTGTCCAGGTCCACCACGATGTGGTTGTGCTGGTCGCGACCGATGGTGAACTCGGTCTCTTCCAGCACGTACTTCTTGCCCAGCTCAGGGCCGTGGATCTGCACGAGGCAGCACTCAGCGCCGCGCTCGGGTCCCGGGGTGAGGCTGGAGATCTTGGTGACTCGCGTTTGGTCGCCAGACATCGCCTGGCCACGCTAGCACGCAAGGTCCGGGGAAGCCACGCAAGCAAGGAGGACGCACGGGGTTGCGCCCCTCCTCCTACATGCTGGGAAACCGGGAGGTCGTTTCGCTCCCATCCTCCCCGCCCGGTTGGGCACTCAACGGTAAGGCTTGCACGGGCCGCACGGCCATTGTGGGACGGCGGCCGGCGGTTAACGTGGCTGGCACCTATGTCAAAGCTGCTGGCCATGATTCTGGCGGGAGGCGCGGGCACGCGCCTGGAGCCCCTGACCCGTGAGCGCGCGAAGCCCGCGGTCCCGTTCGGCGGGCGCTACCGCATCATCGACTTCGTCCTGTCGAACTTCGCCAACTCCGGCGTGTACCGGATGAAGGTGCTGACCCAGTACAAGAGCGACTCGCTCAACAACCACCTGTCGCGCGCGTGGCGCCTGACGGCGTTCCTGGGTCACTACGTGGAGGCGGTGCCCGCGCAGATGCGCACCGGCGTGGACTGGTACAAGGGCAGCGCGGACGCCATCTACCAGAACCTCAACATCATCACGGACGAGGAGCCGGACCACATCTTCGTCTTCGGCGCGGACCACGTGTACCGGATGGACGTCCGCAAGATGCTGGACTTCCACATCGAGCGGAAGGCCGCGTGCACCGTGGCCGCCATCCCCGTCCCCATCGAGCAGGGGCGCGAGTTCGGCATCATCGACGTGGGGCCGGACGGGCGCATGCTCCAGTTCCTGGAGAAGCCCCAGAACCCGCCGCCCATGCCGGGCAACCCGAAGATGTGCCTGGCGTCCATGGGCAACTACCTCTTCAGCACGGACACGCTGGTGAAGGAGGTGGTGCGCGACGCGGCGGACGAGAAGAGCGCGCACGACTTCGGCAAGTCCATCATCAGCGAGCTGTACAAGCACGAGCCCGTGTACGTGTACGACTTCGCCCAGAACACGGTGGCCGGCCAGGAGGACAAGGAGCGCGGCTACTGGCGGGACGTGGGGAACATCGACGTGTACTACCAGTCCAACATGGACCTGGTGGAGGTGGACCCGACCTTCAACCTGTACAACGACCGCTGGCCCATCATCACCCAGCCCAACAACTACCCGCCGGCGAAGTTCGTCTTCGCGGACCGGGAGAACAAGCGCGTGGGCGCCGCGACGGACTCGCTGGTGGCGGAGGGCTGCATCATCTCCGGCGGCAGCGTGCACCGCTCGGTGCTGTCGCCCAAGGTGCGGGTGAACTCGTATTCGGAGGTGGAGGACTCCATCCTCTTCGAGAACGTCACCATCGGCCGGCGGTGCCGCATCAAGCGGGCCATCATCGACAAGAACGTGGAGATTCCGCCCGGGATGACCATTGGCTACGACCCGGTGGAGGACAAGCGCCGCTTCCACGTCACGTCCGGCGGCGTCGTCGTCATCCCCAAGGGGATGAAGGTCACCTGACCGGCGGCGGCGGTACTGCCAGCGGGCGCTCCCGGAGACACTTCCGGGGCGCCCGTTCTGCTTTCGTGCGCTAGCGGAACGCGGCCTTCACGTCCGGCCGGTTGAGCACGATGACGGACCAGATGCCGGGGATGAGGCTCAGGCCGCAGCAGGGACCGCAGCACGGGATGCAGCAGAGGATGGCGGCCGTCATGGCCAGCCCGTAGCTCTGGAGGTTCTTCATCTTCCAGGCGCCCAGGATGACCAACCCGCAGACGACGAGCGACGGAAGCTGGCTGAAGATGCGGAAGCTGGGGGAGCGCATCATGTCCACCAGGCCGCTGAGCTTGTCCCGGAGCTCGGGCGGGTATTGCTCCAGGGCCGTGTCGATGGCGGTCATCTGCTCCGCGGTGCCCGCGGAGCCCACCATCCCGTAGAGCGAGTACAGGGCCCAGAGCCCGGCCAGCACCATCATCAGGATGGCGGGGACGGTGAGGTCCTGGGCGGCCTTCGCGCGCGAGGGGTTGAAGTCCGGCGCGGGGGGAATGTCGTGGGTTTCGTTCATGGCGTGGGGTCAGGCCGGCTGGCGCATGGCCGCGACGGGGCGCTTCTCGAAGGCGGCGAGCGTGGTGGCGATTTCCTGGTTCACCTGCCGCAGCATGTCCTGCTTCTCCCGGAACGGGAGGAAGGCGCTCTTGAAGCCGGACACGATGATGGTGGTGAGGTCCTCCAGCGACAGGCCCAGCTCGCGGTGGGCGAGCCACAGCTCCTTCGTCACCGTGGTGTCGGTGATGAGGCGGTTGTCGGTGTTGATGGTCACCCGCAGGCCGTAGTCGAAATAGAACTTGAGCGGGTGGGACTCCAGCGAGGACACCGCGCCCGTCTGGACGTTGGAGGACGGGCAGACCTCCATGGGGATGCGGTGGTCGTTGACGTAGTTGAGCAGGTCCCCGTCCTCGCGCAGCCGGGTGCCGTGGCCGATGCGGTGCGCGCCCAGCGAGTGGATGGCCTGGGAGATGGACTCCGGGCCGTAGGCCTCACCGGCGTGGGCGGTGCAGTTGACGTTGTTCTTCAGGATGAGCCGGAAGGCGTCCAGGTGGTCCTTGGCGGGGAAGCTGGCCTCCGCGCCCGCCAGGTCGAAGCCCACGACGCCGCGGTTCTTGTACGCCACGGACAGCTCCGCCAGGCGCATGGACGTCTGCGGGTTGATGTGGCGGATGCCGCAGACGATGACGGCGCACTTGATGCCCGTCTCGCGCTTGGCGGCGCGCAGGCCCTCCAGCACGGAGTCGATGACGGTGGTCATCTTCAGGCCCTTCTGCAGGTGCAGCGCGGGCGAGTAGCGCACCTCCAGCCAGCGCACGTTCTCCGCGGCGGCGTCCACGGCCAGCTCGTACGCGGCGCGGTAGAGGGACTCCGCCGTCTGGAGCACGGAGAGCGTCACGTCGAACGCGACGAGGTACTCCTCCAGGCTCTTGCACACCTGGCCCATGTGGATGGCCTTGGCGAGGCCGTCCTCGGTGTCCGCCATGAGCTTGATCTTCTGCTGCTCCGCCAGCTCCAGGATGGTCTTGAGCCGCATGGACCCATCCAGGTGGCAGTGCAGGTCCGTCTTGGGGAGCGCGTGGAGCAGCTCCTCCGTCACCGCCAGCGTGGGGGGCGGGATGATGTCCGTGCGCCGGGCGGATGAAGGGATGCCGGTGGCGTTGGGGGTTTCGTCGTCACGAATCGTGGGCATGGTCGAAGTTCCTCGCTTGCGTCATCCTCCCCCAAACCATGCCGTCTCGCGTCTGTCCACGCCCCCTCCTGGTGCCCTGCCTGACGTTGACGCTGGCCGTCATGGCGTGCCAGCGGTCGCCGGTGGAGCCGGCCTTCCAGTATTCCAGCAATGCGTCCTCCCGGACGGGGCTGACGGCCCTGGCGGACGGGGTGCTCCTGGGCAACGAGGCGGGCGCGGTGGTGCGCCTGGACCGCGAGGGCCGGCCGGTGTGGACCGCCCGGCTGGGCCGCGAGGTGGCGGCGGCCCCCGCCCTGGCGGGCGACAGCGTCATCGTGGGGACGGTGGCGGGGGAGCTGGCCTGTCTGTCGCTCCTGGACGGCAAGGAGCGCTGGCGCCTGGGAGGCGAGCCCCCCGTGCTGACACCGCCCGTGGTGGACGACGCGGAGCGCACCGTCTTCCTGGTGGCGCCCGACGGGGCCGTGCACGCCCTGGCGGTGGACTCCGGGCAGGCGCGCTGGAAGCGGCCGGCGCCCCGGGCCCCGGCGATGGCCCAGCCGGCGCAGGCTCCGGGGGCCGCGCCGGTGAAATCCTTGGAGCCGCAGGTGTCGGTGGCCCCGGCGCTCCGGGCGGCGCCGGTGGTGCTGGGGGACGTGGTGGTGGTGCCGCTCGAGTCCGGGCTGTGGGCGCTGGACGTGGAGAGCGGTGAGCCGCGCTGGTCCAGGCCGGTGACGGACGTGGTGGGGCTGGACTCGGAGCGCGACACCGTCTTCGTGGCCACGCGGCCGGGCCAGGTGCTGGCGCTGTCGGTGAAGGACGGCGGCACGCGCTGGGAGCAGCGCTTCGCGGACGGACTGACGGGCCCGCCCGCGCGGGCGCTGGGCGCGCTGTGGGTGGGCGCCGGGCCGTCGTCGCTGGTGGGGCTGTCCACCGCGGAGGGCCGGGAGGTGGCGCGGGTGGCGCTGCCTTCGCCGCTGGTGGGCCGGGTGCAGGTGGGGCTGGAGGACCTGTTGCTGGTGCCCACGTCCGGGCGCGAGGGACAGCTGGTCGCGCTCCGGGCGCCGGGCTGGACGCCCGCGTTCACGGTGCGGGCGGACACGCCGCTGCGCACGCGGCCGGTGGTGCGCGGTGCGCGGGTGTTCGTGCTGGGGCTGGACGGCCGCGTGCTGGCGTGGCGGCTGCGGGTGCCACCGGCCCCCTAAGGGCCATGTGACGGCTGCGTGGGGGCTACGCTCCGGAGCCGGTGCCGCGGACGTCCACGTTCGCGTTCGCGTTCGCGTTCGCGCTGCTGGCGGACTCCACGTAGTCCAGGTCGCGGTGGAAGGTCTCCGCCAGCCGCGCGAGGGCCACGAGCGCGAGGACGAAGCAGACCGCGCCCACGGCGAGCGCCGCATGCGCCACGCCCAGGGAGCCCTTGAGCTGGCCGAAGGCGGTGGCGGCGAGCACCGCGGAGCCGCGCACGAAGTTGGGCACCGACGTCGCCACGGTGGCGCGGATGTTGGTGCCGAACTGCTCGGCGGCCATGGTGACGAGCACCGCCCAGTAGCCCACGCTCAGGCCAATGAGGAAGGTCAGCGCGTAGACGAGCGTCGGGGTGAGGCCCGGCATGAGCCCGTACACGAGCACCAGCGCGAACCAGGCGCACAGGCTGAAGCCCACGGCGCGCTTGCGGCTCTGGAGCCACTGGCTCAGCACGCCGGACGCGAGGTCCCCCAGCGTCAGGCCCACGCTGCCGAAGAGGATGGCATTGCCCGCCGTCACGGTGCCCTGCACGTGGAGTCCCGCCGTCAGCTCCGGGGCGAAGACGAAGAGGATGCCGGTGGTGAAGTAGATGGGCACGCCCACGAGGATGCAGCCCAGGTATTTGGGGAAGCGGCCGCCCGTGAGGAGCAGGAGCGCGTTCCCCTTCGCGGGGCCGGAGCGCTGGGTGAAGAGGACGGACTCGGACACCTTGAAGCGCGCGAAGAGGAGCGTCAGGCCCAGCACGCCGCCCGTCACGTAGGCCGTCTTCCAGTGCAGGTGCTGCGCGACGAGCGCCGCGACGACGACGCCCAGCATGCCCAGCGTGGCGACGACGGTGGTGCCCAGGCCGCGCTTCTCCCTGGGCAGGGACTCCGCGACCAGGGTGATGGCCGCGCCCAGCTCGCCCGCGAGTCCCAGGCCCCCGAAGAAGCGGCAGGCGGCGTAGCTGTTCACGTCCCAGACGAAGGGGTTCAGCAGGTTCGCCGCCGAGTACAGGAGGATGGAGCCGAACATCACCGACAGCCGTCCCCGCTTGTCCCCGAGCAGGCCCCAGAAGAGGCCGCCCACCATCATCCCCGCCATCTGCGCGTTGTAGATGAAGAGCCCCTTCTGGAAGATGTCCGAGGGGTCCGTGAGGCCCAGGTCCTTCAGCGACGCGACGCGCACCACGCCGAAGAGCGTGATGTCGAAGAGGTCCACGAAGTAGCCCAGCCCCGCCACGAGGACGGTGAGGTTCAGGACCGAGCGCAGTTCCCGGAGGCGGTTCATGGCGCGCGCCGCCCCATGCCCCAGATTGAAGTCCGCATGGCCGCCACCCTACCGTTTCCTGTTCACGCGGACGGGCGCATTCCTCGTGTGCAACCTGGGGGGCCGCTCGCTGTACCTCGTCGGGCACGGCGACGGGACCTGGCGGCGCTCCACCAACCTCGTGCAACAGAGGGGCGACGCGTTGGAGGACGAGAAGTTCCTCCACACGCTGGAACCCCTCGTCCTCCAGGGACTGGCGCTGAAACGGCGGGCCCGCAAGGTCACCGTCCAGGCCCGTCCCCAAATACAGACATCCCCGTGCCGGCCCGCCTCCGGGTCCGGGCGGACGGGCATGGGTGGCTCCCGTCCTCCCGCCGTCCCCACCCGAGCGTGACAGGCGATCCACACGTAGCGGGCCTTCCAGAAGAATTCCCTGGAAGGTAGGTTTTACCGCATGTCCCTGTTGGAGGCCGTGGCGTGGCAGCGCGTGGTGGTGCTGGCCCTGATGCTGGCGCTGGGGAATCCCGCGTGGGCGGCCGGGCCGTGGCGAGCGGTCGCGCGCGTGGCCTCCTCCGAGGACCGCGCACTGCTGGAGCGGGTGCGGGGGCAGAGCAGCGACCTTCCCGTGGTGCTGGAGGCGGAAGCAGGCGCGGCCATGGACTCGAGCCCCGATGGCGCGTGGCGTGAGGCGGAGCGGATCGCCTTGCGACAGGCCGCTCGTGCGGTGCTGTGGTTCACGCGTGAGGGGGCGGAGCTGCGCGTGTCGGTGGCGGCGCCGCGCACGGGTCACCTGTTCGTGCGGGCCGCGCGGGTGGAGGGCGCGCCGGAGACGCTGACGTGGTCCGTGGGCGCGGAGGCCCTGGCGTTGACGGTGCGTTCGGCGCTGCGCGCGGTGGAGGCGGGTGAGCCGCTGGGCGAAGTCGTCGCGCCCCCGCCACCACCTCCCGGGGTGGCGGCGCCTCCTCCCCTTCCGCCCGCCGCGCCGGCTCCGGGGGCCGAGGCGCAGGCGGACGGGGCCTTCTTGCAGGTGGGCCTGCACGCGGCACTGGACGGCTATCACCCGGGAGGACAGCAGGGCCTGTCCGTGGGCGTGGGGTGGACGGGCCGGGTGCTGCGCCTGCGCGCGCAGGTGCTGGCGTCGCTGCCGGTGCACCTGCGGGACGCGTACACGGACCTCCGATTGGCGCAGGGAGCGGCGCTGGTGTGGGCGGACGTGCCCTTCGTGAAGGCGGGCGCGTGGGAGGGCACGGTGGGCCTGGGAGCGGGCGTCGCGGGCTTCTGGCGGCACACGGAGGCCCTGGCCCCGGAGGTGGAGCCCGCGCCCTCGCGGTTCGTGGCGGCCTTCGTCGTGGGGCCGGCGGTGCGCGTGGCCTGGCGGTGGGGGCCGGCGCTCGCGTTGGAGGCGGCGCTGTCGGGCGAGGTGCTCCTGGGGCGGCCCCGGCTGGGCTACGCGGTGGATGGCGGCTTCGTGCTCCGGGAGGACGGCGCGTCCGTGCGTCCCCGACTGGGAGTGGGGATGGTGATTTTTCCGTGAGCACCGATGACCCGATTTCGCGGCGCCCCTCCTCCTTGCCGGACATGAGGAGCTCGGGCTCACATGCGACCGTCGCGCCCCGTGGCGAGGACGCCCGGCTGATGGCGGCCATGCGCGGACAGCGTGACGCGACCGAGTCCCTGCTCCTGGAGCTGCTCCCCCGCGTGCGCAACCTGGTGCGCTACCTGGTGCGGGGGGACTCGGACGTGGAGGACATCGCCCAGGAGTCGCTCATCGCGCTGGTGCGGGGCCTGCCCACCTATCGCGGCGACGGGCGTTTTCACGGCTGGGTGGACCGGGTGGTGGTGCGCACCACGTTCGCGTGGCTCAAGCGTTCACGCGGCCGCGAGGCCCGCTACAGTGGAGACCCGGTGGAGTTGTTGGCGGTGCCGTCCGACGAAGCGCCGGCGGACGAATATCTGCACCGCCGTCACCTGGTGGCGTTACTGGACAAGCTGTCCACGGAGCAGCGGCACGCGCTGGTGCTGCACCACGTCCTGGAATTGAGCGTGCAGGAGATTTCGACAGAGCTGGGCATCCCCTTCGAGACCGTGCGCAGCCGGCTGCGCCTGGGACGCACCGCCCTGCGCGCGCTGGCCTCGGACGGCGAGACGCCAGAGGGGGAGTCGTCATGAGCTCCCGCCCCCCCGACGACGGTGACGCGGAGCCGCTGGACGGTTTGCTGCGGCCCCTGGATGACGGCAGTGGCCCCGCGCGGCGGCTGTCCCGGCAGCGGTCGAGCGCGCTCGTCCAGGCGGCGTTGGACGCGGCGCTCCAGCAGGCGCCGGAGCCTCCGCGAAGACGCAGGCGGCCTCCCGTGTGGTTGATGGCGGGCGCGGCGCTCGTCTTCACGGGGGCCGCGGCCGCCGCCGTGTGGCGCTACTCGCTCCCCGCGCAGCCGCCCCCGGTGGTGCTGAAGCCGGCCGTGCCGGAGCCGGCGCGGGTGGCCACGCTGGAGCCGGTGCCCCTGCCTCCCAAGCCGGCTCCGTCCGAGCCCTTCGCCATCGAGCATCCCCGTCCCCTGCGTCCGAGCATCGCGGTGAAGGAGTCGTCGAAGCCGGAGGACCTGCTGCGGCAGGCCAACGCGTTTCGTTCCGCGGGGAAGTGGACGGAGGCGGAAGGGCTGTACCTGCGCGTCATCCGCGCGGAGCCGTCGTCACTGGCCGCGTATGTCGCGCGCGTGGCGTCAGGGTCGCTGCGGCTGGAGCACCTGGGGGACGCGCGAGGCGCCCTGCGCCAGTTCCAGGACGCGGTGCGATTGCAACCCGGTGGCATGTTGGATCCGGAGGCACGCCACGGTGTGGCCGAGGCGCACCGAGCCCTGGGCGACACGGTGGCGGAGGCCCGGGCGCTGGGTGAGTTCCTCACGCTGCATCCGGACTCGCCGCTGAGTGCGGCGTCGCGAGCACGGCTTCAGGAGCTGTCGCCGCCATGAGGTCGCGGCCCGCCGTGGAGCACCGCGCGTCGAGGCACGGACTGTCCCCCAGGCCTCCGGACATGAATCCTGTCCCCCTGGATGCGCAGCGAGCCTCCCGCGGGGACCGCCCATCAGCGGCGCACCGCACGAACCGGTCCGCCAGTCGGACCGGTTTGGAGAATCGCGTCACCCGCCGTGGCCGGGGGCATCCATGCCTTCCCAACAGCGAAGCATGGCGCGGCCCGGTGCCAGGCGAATGAGCCCCGGCATTGCTCGCGTCCTGACGTGGCCCTTGCTGCTGGGCGCGGCGTGCACGGTCAGCGACCCCGTGGCCACGCTGCGTTCCCCCGACACGGGGACCGGCGTTCCGGACGAATGGGCCGAGCACTGCGCGGGCAGCGGGCCTCCGCTCATGCTGGGGAATCCGGCGTCGGGGCCCCTCGCGTGCAGCGGGCGGCTGGCGGAGACCCTGTTCCGCCGCGCGGCGTGCTCCTGCGAAGGGTTGTCCCTCAGCGCTCCATTCACCGTGGATGCGTTCCGGAGCACGGCGGGCCCCTACGCTCCGGGTGGCACGGGCGGCGACGTGGGCGTGAACGGCGGCTTGTCCGCGAACGACCGTGTCACGGTGGGCGGCTCGCTCCAGGTGGGTGGCGTCCAGCTCAGCAGCCCCCTCACCGTCGGCGGTAGCCTGGACAGCAACGGGCCCCTCTCTGGTCCGGGCACGTCCGCCATCGTGGCCGGTGACGCGCGGGTGAATGGAGACGTGGCGCTCGCCGCGCTCACCGTGGGCGGCGTGCTCACCGTTCCTCCGGAGTTCTCTCCCGGTCCCGCCCAGGCCGCCGAGCTGCGCCGGGAGCCCGTGCCCGCCGTCATGCCCTGCGACTGCGCCGAGGGCTCCCGCTTCGACCCGGCCGCACTCATCGCCCACCACACCGTGGACAACGACAACGCGGCCATCGGCCTGGAGCCGGCGACGCTGACGGACGTGACCGGCGAGCGGGTGCTGGAGCTGCCCTGTGGCCGCTTCCTGCTGACCCGCATCGCGGGGCCGGGTCACGCCACGCTGCGCATCCGAGGCCGCACCGCGCTGTTCATCCCCGGCGGCGTGGATCTGATGGAAGCGCTCACCGTGGACGTGCAGCCTCCGGGCGAACTGGACCTCTTCCTCGCGGGGGGCTTCATCGTGTCCGGCCAGCTCACGCTGGGCTCCGCCGCCCTGCCCTCGCGCGTTCGAGTCTACGTCGCGGGTACCCAGGCGCTGGACATCTCGGCAGGCAGCACGCTCGCCGGCAACCTCTACGCGCCCCAGGCCCAGCTCAACTTGAGCGGCAACGCCGAGGTCTTCGGCTCGCTGTTCGTGCGCCACCTCGAAGCGTCCGGCGCGGTGCAGGTGCACCACGACGCGGACGTGCTCGACGTGGGCGCCGCGTGCCCCGCCGGATAGGAGAGAGCCAGAAGCCCGTTGATACGTCCGGCGCGGAAGCACGGTTTGGGCGGATGAGCCTGACGTCAACCGCGCAGGCGCTCCCATCAGGCCATGGCGTGCAATGGCGCCATGAGCGAGCGGACCGCGAAAGAGGGTGGCCGCTCGCGAAGCCGTGGAGCCCAGGAAATGGGCAATGAAGTGCCACAGGCGCGCAGTTCAGCAATCCAAGCGACCCTGGGTGACGTGAAGCGGTCCATCCCCGTCGTGCCCCGCCTCGTGGGTATGCCCGCAGAAGTCCGAGGATGGAGCCTCAGGCGGAATGCCTCCCTCCAGAGACGAAGCGTCCCAACCTGCCCGGCAGTCGGACAGGTTGCCCGGGGTCGTGCTCGTCACGTCCCCTCCGGTGCACTTCCCATATGGCTCGCAGGGTGCGGCCCCCGGGGCGGAGGGAACCAGCAGTTCCCTGCTGTCGGTCTCCGAGGGGAACGTGTGCCCATCGGCACGAGGTGCAACCCCAAGCGCCCCGAAGTCCTCGGCGGCCGGCGCGAGTCGGCCAAGGCCACGCTGCTCATCGCAGGAGCGTGCATCAGACGCCTCGTCCTGTGCGGTGATTGATGCAGGGACGCCGAGGCCACGCTCCCGAACAAAGGGCTGTACCTCATACGCATCGTCCTGCCCGGTGGCTGGCGGGGGGCCGCCGAGGTCAAGCGTCTCAAGATAGGACTGTGCCTCGAACGCATCGTCCCGAGCTGTAGCTGACGCGGAGGCGCGGAGATCATGCTCCTCGACGCAGGAGTGTGCCTCGGGCGCATCGTCCTGCGCGGAGCCTGACGCGGGGGCGCGGAGATCATGTTCCTCGACGCAGGAGTGTGCCTCGAGCGCATCATCTTGCGCGGTGGCTGATGCGGGAGCGCGGAGACCCTGCGCGTTGACGCAGGAGTGTGCCTCGGACGCATCGTCTTGCGCGGTGGCTGATGCGGAAGCGCGGAGACCCTGCGCGTTGACGCAGGAGTGTGCCTCGGGCGCATCGTCTTGCGCGGAGCCTGACGCGGGAGCGCCGTGGCTGCACTCCTGGGCATGAGGGGCTTCGGGGGCCGCCTGCTCCCGAGGGACAGGAGCGAGTTGGTCCAGCACAAGCTCATCGTACGTCTTCATCAGCGCCGGCAGTTGGTGCTGAAGCGCCTGCACGTCGCGCGCATACAGCGCATCCAACGCGCAGATGACCCACTGGCGCATCGCATCGCCGCCCATGAAGGGCAGCAGCCGGTCCGAGATGCCCCGGAAGGCCCGCTGCAGCGACTGGATGAGGAGCAGGTGCCCGGGCCGTGAAGCCACCTGGGCACAGAGCCGCAGCAACTCAAACTCCAACTGCGCGCAGCGCTCCTTGGGGTGGTACCAGCGCGCCGCGTCCTGGAGCGCGTAGCAGGTGCTCTCCAGCGGCCCCATGGCCACGGCGGAGGCATTCGCGCAGCAGTCGGAAAGCAGTTCCACCAGCACCTGCCGCTTGAGGCTGAAGAAGCCCTCCAGCAGCCGCCGGGACTCCTGGGTGCGCGTGTCATGCAGCGCCAGTCCCAGGTTCTCCAGCGTCAGCGACTCGTCCAGCGCCACCGCGC
>NZ_RAWK01000197.1 GCF_003612165.1 Corallococcus aberystwythensis
GCCCCGGGTTGATGCCCGCGCACGCGCCGTGTAAAGCGCTGCGCGCGGCCCGGAGGTGAACGGGGCTTGGGAGAGAGTTCGTAATGCCGGAGCTGGTGTTCTTCCGTCGAGGCGAGGAAGTGCTGCGGGTGGCGGTGGATCGGGCGCGGGTGGTGCTCGGCCGGGGCGACTCCAGCGACGTGGCCATTCCGGATCCGGAGGTGAGCCGCCAGCAGGTGGCCCTCCTGTGGGACGGCCAGAAGTGCCGCGCGGAGGACCTGTCCGGCAAGGGCACGAAGGTCGCGGGCGCGGTGGTGGAGCGCGCGGACCTGCCGGACGGCGCGGACATCGAGCTGGGCCAGTGGCGCGCGGTGTTCCGCCAGCACGGCGCCAGCGAGGACGCGGACGCCGCCACGGAAGCCGGCAACGCCACCAGCGTGCAGGGCCGGGACGCGCAGCGCTGGCAGCCCGCGCAGCTGCGGGTGAGGCAGGGCGGCACGGAGGCCGTGCACCGGCTCACCGGCGACAGCTTCACGGTGGGCAAGGACGTGGGCAACGACCTGGTGCTCCAGGACCGGTTCATCTCCGGCCGGCACCTCAAGGTGACGCGGCGGGACGGCGTCTTCCACGTCGTGGACCTGCGCTCCACCAACGGCACCTGGCTGGGCCCGGTGCGCCTCTTCGAGGCGGAGGTGACGCTCCCCACCACGCTGCGCGTGGGCGAGGTGGAGCTGATTCTTGAGACCGTGCCCGCGACGAAGAAGGAGGCGCAGGCCTTCCACGGCATCCTCGGGAGCGACCCGTCCGTGCGGCAGCTCACGGACCTCATCCAGCGCGTGGCGCCGTCCACCGCCGCCGTCACCATCCTGGGGGAGTCCGGCACGGGCAAGGAGCTGGTGGCGAACGCGCTGCATGCGTGCTCGCCGCGCGCGAACCGGCCGCTCATCCCGGTCAACTGCGCCGCCATCTCCAAGGAGCTGATTGAGAGCGAGCTGTTCGGCCACGAGAAGGGCGCGTTCACCGGCTCCGTGGGGGCGCGCAAGGGCGCCTTCGAGGAGGCGGACGGCGGCACGCTGTTCCTGGACGAGATTGGCGAGCTGCCGCTGGACCTGCAGGCGAAGCTGCTGCGCGCGCTGGAGAGCGGCGAAATCAAGCGCGTGGGCGCCAGCCGCCCCATGCACGTGGACGTGCGCGTGGTGGCGGCCACCAACCGCGACCTCCTGGCCGCGGCGCGCGAGGGCCGCTTCCGCGAGGACCTCTACTACCGCCTGTGCGTCGTGCCGCTGCACCTGCCGCCCCTGCGCAACCGCCGGGGAGACGTGGTGGCGCTGGCGGAGCACTTCATGCGCGCGTTCGCCCCGCGCGGGCAGACGGTGCGCTTCACCCCGGCCGCGTTGGACCGCCTCCAGCAGCACGCCTGGCCGGGCAACATCCGCGAGCTGCGCAACGTGGTGCACCGCGCGCTGCTCCTGCGCAAGGGCCCGTCCATCGACGGCGGCGACCTGTCCTTCGACCAGGAGGTCAACCGCGAGACGGGCATCACCGTGCCGGAGCTGCCGCCGGGCATGACGCTGGAGCAGATGCTGGAGAAGCTGGAGCGGCAGATCATCGAAACCGCGCTGCGCCGCTTCAACAACAACCGCGAGCGCGTGGCGCGGGAGCTGGGCCTCGCGCGCTCCACCCTCTTCAAGCGCCTGAAGGACTGGGGCCTGACGAAGCAGGACGAACAGGAGTAGCGCTCCGGCCTCCCCGCCCTACCCCTGCCCGGGGTGGGCGGAGTTCCCCCAGGCCGAGTGCGGCGCCGGGTGCGCGGGCGTGCGCAGGTACCAGGGCACGCTGACCACCACCAGGCGCCGCTCGCCGGACAGGAGCAGCGCGCTTCGCAGCAGCTCCGAGCGGCGGCCGTAGAGCATGGCCCGGTACCAGCGCTTCTCCAGCAGCTCCGGCATCACGATGGCCACGGTGCGGCCCGGCACCTCCGCGAGCATCGCGTCCAGGTAGTCCATCAATGGCCACACCAGCGCGCGGTACGGCGACCCCACGTGCACCAGCGGCGGCGGCGTCCGCCCGGCCTCCATGAGCGGCCCCTGGACGAAGTGCTGCCATTGCGAATCCAGCGCCGCCTCGTCGGTGTCCCCGCTGCAGATGTGCACCGCGCGCACATCGCCGCTCAGCTGCAGCGCGAAGCGCAGCGCCGTCTCCGAGGCGTGGGACCAGCGGTCCACCGGCACCACGGCGACGAGCGGCGATGGGGGCGTCAGGCGCACGGGCCGCTTCAGCTCCGTGGCCTGGCGCGTGCGCGTGTACGAGGCGTGGACGCGCGACAGCACCAGCAGTCCCACGGGCACGATGACGAACGCGGCCCAGCCGCCGTGCACGAACTTGGACACGCCCACGATGCACAGCGTGAGCGCCGTCATCACCGCGCCCGCGCCGTTGAGGGTGCGGCGCCACCGCCAGCCCTCCTCGCCCCGGTGCCGGCTCCAGTGCACCACCATGCCCGCCTGCGACAGGGTGAAGGCCATGAGCGCGCCAATGGCGAAGAGCGGAATCAGCCGGTCCGTGATGCCCCGGCAGATGATCAGCAGCACGGCCGCCAGCCCGGACAGGGTGAGGATGCCGCGCGACAGGGCGAGCCTGCGGCCCCGGTGGGCGAAGCCGGGCGGCAGGTAGCGCTCGCGCGCCAGCACCTGGCAGACGAGCGGGAAGCCCGCGTAGCTGGTGTTCGCGGACAGCGCGAGCACGCAGAGGATGGCGGCCATGGCCACGAAGTAGAAGGCGCCGCGCCCCATCACCGCGGCGATGAGCTGCGAGAGCACCGTCTGGTAGTTCGCGCCGTCCGGGTCCGTGGCGCCCACGCCGTACGCCCGGCACAACAGCGCGATGCCCAGCAGCATCGTCACCAGGGTGCCCACGATGACGCCCAGCGTGACGCGCGCGCGGCGGATGGACGGGTCGCGGAAGATGGGCACGGCGTTGCTGATGGCCTCCACGCCCGTCATCGCCGTGCACCCGCTGGCGAAGGCGCGAATCACCAGCCACGCGCCCAGGGACGCGGTGGGCACCGCCAGGGGCGGCGGCTGCTGCACGGGCGTCGCGTCACCGGTGGCCAGCTTGAAGAGGCCCACGGCCAGCACCACGCTCAGCGACGCGATGAAGAACCACGTGGGCACGACGAACACGGCGCCCGCCTCGCTGACGCCGCGCAGGTTCACCAGGGTGAGCAGCGCCAGGATGCCCAGGGTGATGGGCAGCGTGTAGGGCCTCAGGGCGGGGAACGCGGACACCAGCGCGCCCGTGCCGGCGGAGATGCCCACGGCCACGTTGAGCAGGTAGTCCAGCATCAGCGCCGTGGCCGCCAGCAGCCCCGCGCCCCGCCCCAGGTTCTGCTTCGCCACCGTGTACGCGCCACCACCGCTGGGGTACGCGGCGATGGTCTGCGCGTACGAGCTCGCGACGATCATCAGGAGCCCGACGATGGCGGCGGTGATGGGAAAGAGCAGCCACAGGCCCCCCGCGCCCAGCGGACGCAGCACAGTGAGCGCGGCCTCCGGGCCGTACGCGGCGGAGGACAGCGCATCCAGGCCCAGGAGCGCCACGCCCGTAAGGACGCCCGTCTTCTCCTGCATCGCCTGGGCGCTGGTGAGCGGGCGTCCCAGGAGCAGGTCCGCGATGCCGTTGCCCTCGCGGCTGCGGGGCATGAACGGCCTCCTGCGTCCGTAGTTGGCCAGCTGAGCCATGGCGGCGTCTCCCTGGCCAGGAAGGTGCGCACCCGACATTTCCACCGGGTCCCCACCCTGGAGTCGCATGCCCCGCGGGGCCGTAGACCTTTTCGCGCGCCCGTTCGTTCCAGGGGAAGACACAGGAGACCGTCCACCATGGGCCCGCACGCCGCCGTCCTCGCCTTCCCCACCCTGGATGATTTGTACGCCCAGCACCGTCCCCGCGCGCTGGCCATCGCCCGGCGCATCGTGGGCGACACCGACGACGCGGAGGACGTGGTGCAGGACGTCTTCCTGCGCCTGTCGCGGCAGCCGCCGGGGCTGGACGGGCGGGCGACGTGGACCACGTGGCTGCACCGGGTGATGGTCAACAGCAGCATCAACTGGCTGCGCTCGCGCCGGCGCCGGGAACGGCTGACGCACGCGCCCCAGGAGGCCGTGTCGCCGGAGGCCCACGTCATGGGCGCGCAGATGCAGCAGCACTTCCACGAAGCGCTGGAGGAGGTGAACCCCCAGCAGCGGCAGGTGCTCTACCTGCGCGAGGTGCGCGGCCTGGGCTCCGCCGAAATCGCCCGGCTCCTGCGCATCCCCGAGGGCACCGTGAAGAGCGCCCTGCACCGCGGCCGCCAGCGCGCCCTCACCGTGATGGAGGAGCGCGGCCAGCGGCCCTGAAGACTATTCGTCGCCCTTGCTGCCCACGAACTGGTCACCCTTCTCCTTGAAGAGGAGGTTGAAGCTGGTGAGCGAGCCGTAGACGCGGGTGATGTAGCCCTGCATCTCCGCCTTCTCCGCGTCCGTGAGCTTGGGGTGCGCGTTGAGCTTCTGCTCCAGCACGCGGATGCGGTCGCGCACCATCGTGACCTTGTGGAACAGGCCGTCGATGGGCATGTCCTTGGGTTGAAGCTCCGGGTTGCCGGGCACCAGCCGCACCGTGCCGCCCTCCCACTTGCCCGCGAGCGGCGGATCACTGAGCGCCGCCGCCTCCCGGAAGATGTCCATCAGCTCTTCGCGCGTCATGTTCAGCCCTTCCAGGTCCACCACTTGGTGCGGATCCGCGCGGTGGCGCACCACCACCGGCGCCACGCTGCGCGCCGTGCGGGTCCGCGTGCTCGAAACCACGGGCGCCGGGGCCGCGGAGCCCCGGGGCGCGTACTTGTCACAGATGGGCGCGGAGGGCGGGAACATGCCGCGCGAGTGGTGCATGCGGCACGGCCCTACCCAGCCACGGTGATCCTCGGAGTGCGGACTCCAGAGCTTGCAGTTGCCGCACACCCGCTCGTCGGGGCGGAAGGTGGGAAGAGGCCGGGGTCCCGCTCCCGCGTCCGACATGTCAGCGCGCCTCCTTGGCCACCGGCTTGCCCTTGCGGACGTTGAGCTCGCGCAGGAGCGCGTCCGCGTCCTCGACCTGGTCGAGCTGCCACAGCAGGTAGCGCACGTCCACGTTGACGTTCCGGGCCACGTCCGGATTGTAGCCGAAGTCGTTCGCGACGTTCTCCCACACGCGGTCGAAGTTCACGCCCACCAGCTGGCCCTTGCCGTTCACCGTGGGGCTGCCGGAGTTGCCGCCCGTGGTGTCCGCGTCCGCCAGGAAGTCCACCGGCACGTCCTTCAGCCGGGGGTCCACCCACTGCCCGAACTTCTTCGCCGCGGCGGCGGCGCGCACCTTCTCCGGCGCGTTGAAGGGCTCCTCACCGGTGTGCTTCTGCAGCATCCCCGTCAGCGTCGTCTGCGGCAGGTACTGCGCGCCGTCGCGCGGCGTGTAGCCCTGCACCTTGGCGAAGGACACGCGCAGCGTGCTGTTGGCGTCCGGAGCAATGGGCTTGCCCGCTTGCGCCATCACCGCCTTGCGCCACGCCGGCCGCAGCCGGGAGGACGCGCCCTGGCGCCGGTCGCGCGTGTCATCCAGCGCGGCCTGCTCCTTCGCCAGCTCCATGCCGAACCCAAGCAGCGGGTCGCGGCGCGCGGTGAGCTGCCCCACGGACTCGTCCGCCATCTTCAGGCGCTCGGCCTGGTTGAACAGCTTCGTGCCCGCGTAGAGCGAGTCGATCTTCGCCGTGACGTCCTTCTGCGAGTACGTCTTGCCGAAGACGGCGTCCACGGACGCGATGCGCGCGTCCTGCGGGAGCGCCTGCGCGCGCTTCACGAACGCGTGCAGCAGGACCTTGTCCGCGGGGAGGAAGAGGTTCTTCTGCTCGCGCTCCAGGCGGTCCTTGATGCGCGGCAGCTCGCGGTCCATGTACTCCGGGCGGCGCTCCAGGTCCGGCTTCGCGCGTTCCATGGCCAGCCGGGACACGGACGTGGCCAGCGCGGGTCCCCGCGCCAGACGGCCGGACATGCTCAGGAGGAACTCGCGGTCGAAGGTCTTGGAGGACGCCTGCTGCTCCGCGAGCAGCGCCTCGCGGGCCTTGAGGGCGTCGCCCCACTTCGCGCTGTCCTTCTGCGCCCAGGCCACGGTGCCGGCCTCCGCGTCACGCTGCTTCTCCACGATGTGGCCGCGCTTCAGGCCCGCCAGTTGCCCGCCCGCGTTCTTGTAGACGTTGTGCAGGCTCTTGAGCTGCGAGGCCACGGCGATCTTCCCGGCCGGGTCCTTCTCCCCTTCGGCCTCCAGGATGCGGATGGCCTCGCCCAGCACGTCGCGGATGGCCGGGTAGTAGCGCGCCTGGCGCTCCGCCATCTCGTCCGCGAGCAGCGTGCGGAAGGTGGTGCCCGGGTAGCCCAGCACCATCACGAAGTCGCCGGGCTTCACGCCCTGCGTGGACAGCGGGAAGAAGAACTCCGCCTTGTAGGGCACGTTCTTGTCGCTGAACGCCGCGGAGGCACCGTCCGGCGCGGTGTACGCGCGGATGATGGCGAAGTCACCGGTGTGGCGCGGCCACATCCAGTTGTCCTCTTCCCCGCCGTACTCACCCACGGCGCGCGGCGGCGCGTAGACCAGGCGCACGTCCTGCAGCTCCACGGCGTCCACCAGCGTGTAGTTCACGCCGCCGTCGAAGGTGGCCACCTGGCAGCGGGTAGCGGGGCGCTTCTCGCACTCGGCCACCAGCTCCTTCTGCTTGCGGTCGATGGCCTTGTAGCGCGCGAGGTCATCCGCGCCCTGCGGCACGGCGCCGTTGACTTCCGCCGTCACGTCCTTGAAGCCGCGCGGCACCTGCACGCGCGAGCCCTTGCCCGGGAGCTCCTCCGCCTGGCTCTTGGCGAGGAAGCCGTCGGTGATGAGGTCCTTCTGCGGGGAGCTGTGCTCCTGGATGATGGAGAAGGCGCAGTGGTGGTTGGTGATGATGAGGCCGGAGGCGGAGATGAACGACCCGGAGCAGCCGCCGGTGTTCACCGTGCCCGCCAGCAGGCCCGTGCCGCGCTTGGGGTCCCACAGCTTGTCGGGCGGCAGCTGGAGCCCCTGGGCCTTGAGCCAGGCGGGGCTCAGCTCCAGCACCTGTTGGGGGGTCCACTTCCCTTCCCCGGCGAACACCGGGGCAGCCACGAGCGAGAGGAGAAGGAGCGTCTTCTTCATGGTGACCCTTCCCTACTCCGTCCGCCGCCCGGGCGCGACCGTTCCGGTGTCCCATGCGGGCGTTTTCGCGGAAGATGGAACGCGCTTGAATGTTCCGGTGTCCAGCCAGGAGGGGGACCAGCGATGCGGACCGCGAGCGGGGCGACACTGGATTTCGGAAGGCTGGCGCTGCTGCTCCTGCTGATGGGGGCGTCCTGGTACTTCTGGTACTCGCCGGTGCTGTGGCCGGTGAAGGTGCTGGTGGTGATGATGCATGAGACGGGGCATGCGCTCGCCGCGCTGCTCGTGGGGGGCTCCGTGGACCGGGTCCACCTCCAGGTGAATGAAGGGGGCAGCTGTTTCTCCCGCCTGCCGCCCGGCGTCTTCAACCGCATCGTCGTGTCGTCGGCGGGCTACCTGGGCAGCGCGGTGGCGGGCGCGGGGTTGATGCTGGCCACGTTCCGCTTCCGGCTGGGCCGCGCGGTGATGGGCGCGGCGTCCGTGTGGCTGGCGGTGATGGGCTTCTTCTACGCCGGAGACCTCTTCACCCTGGCCTTCTGCCTGGGCATGGCGCTGGCCATGGGGCTGGGGGCGCGGTTCCTGCCCACGGGGCTGGTGGACGCGCTCAACCTGTTCCTCGCGGCCTTCACGGCGCTCTACGCCATCTTCGACCTGCGGGACGACCTGTGGAACAGCGCGGTGCGCGCGCAGAGCGACGCGGCCATCCTCGCGAGCGAGACGTGGGTGCCCTCCATCGTCTGGGCGGCCCTGTGGACGCTCTTGTCCCTGGCCCTCCTGGGCATCTCCGCGTACTGGGCCATGCACGCGAAGCCGTCAGGCGGCGTGAAGATGCCGCCCATGGCCCGCGCGCGGCGGGTGTGAGCCCTGGGGCCGCGCGCTACTTGCGCGGCCGCATCCGGAAGGCCACGAAGGACGCCATGTCCGGGAAGCCGAAGTACGGGTTCTTCTGGCGGATGGCCTCCATCTGTTCCACCGGCACGTCCGCGTAGTCGTGCCCGGGGAACAGCCGCGCGGAGTCCGGCACCTTCGCCAGCACCTGCGACAGCGAGCGGTACATGTCCTCCGGGTTGCCGCCCGGGAAGTCGCACCGGCCGCACCCGTTGATGAAGACCGTGTCCCCGGACACGAGCGCGTCCTCCGCCAGCAGGCAGTGCGAGCCCGGCGTGTGCCCGGGGGTGTGCAGGGCCTGGAAGGTGCGTGCGCCCACCGGCACGGGGTCCCCCGCCTTCAGGGGCCGCAGCGCGTCTCCGCCCCGCTTGCGCAGGTCGCTGGAGAAGGCGACCTCCTCCGCCTGCGCGTACACTGGCACGTCGTGGCGCGACAGCAGCTCGTCCAGGCCGTTGATGTGGTCACCATGGCAGTGCGACACGAACGCGCCCACCACGCGCTTGCCGTCCTTCGCCACCGCCGCCTCGATGGCCGGCACGTCCCACGCCGGATCCACCACCACCACCTCCGGGCCGTCCTGGGGCCCCACGAGGTAGACGAAGTTGTCCATGGGTCCGAGCTTCAGCTGACGTACGTACGGTGTGGGCATGGCTGTCCTCCAGGCGGACACTCTACGCTCCAGACTTGCCGCCCCGGGGCCTGTTCCCTTTGAATGCCACCTTTCGCTGCCCCATGCCGTCAGGAGGTTCCTTTCCGTGAAGCGCCTGCCCACCCTGCTCGTCTGCTCGCTCCTGGCCAGCGCGACCGCTTCCGCCGCGGGGCGGAGTGCCTCCACGTTCCGCTACAAGCCGTCGCCGGATGACGAGCGTCCCGTCGTCGTGGATGCCACCATCGGGCCCCAGGGCAGCGACTTCGGCATGCGGCTGAAGTTCAACAAGGACCCGTTCGGCGAGGAGTGCAAGCAGCGCTGCGCCAACGTCACCCTCTTCCTGGACACCGACTCCAGCGTCCAGTCCGGCCTCCACCTGCCCAACACCAAGGCCCCGGAGAACGGCGCGGACCTGGCGGTCGTCATCCAGGGCGTGCGGGAGTACAAGCGCCAGGACGCCCCCCCGGAGATGGCCCTGCGCGTGAAGATCCGCCAGCTGAGCTCGGACGCCACCAGCGCGGACGGGGGCGAGCTGCTCGCGGACCTCAACCACAAGCAGGACCCGGAGCGCATCCAGACGGACGGCACCACCGTCTACCTCCTGGTGGACGCCACCAGCGCCCTCCTGCCCTCCGCACGCAAGGTGCGCGTCATCTACCACCCGCCAGGGAGCAAGGCCCTCACCGCGACCATCAACGGGATGGTCGGCACCAGCTCTGGCCGGGGCGTGCAGATCTTCAAGCGCGGCAGCGGCAACTGGGGCCGCGCCCCTGACGCCGAGGGCAAGAAGCCCCGCGCCAACCCCCCCGGCGACAACGGCTAGCCCAAGCAGGCCAGCAGCCAGGCCCCGGCAACGCGCCCCTCGGAATTCCGGGGGGTTGGCGGTGGGTTCTAGGCAGGCACAGGACTGTACGGACGTGCAGAAGTCCCCCGCTGGAGCCGACGCAACCTCCCGAATTCGTTCTCAATGTCAGAGGCCCATGGTAGTCCCGGCCACCTGACGTTGAGTGTCCGACCCGACTGGTAGTCGCAGGGCGTACGGCGCGGCCCGCGCGCCGCGTCACGCACGGTGGGGCGGCCCGTGTGACACCCATCTGGATTCCATGACCATGCTCGCAGAAGCCGAAACGAAGTCGCGCAAGAAGCAGGGAGGCCCGGGAGGGGGCGGAGGCAAGGGAGGCGGCGGCGCGTCCGGCGCCGGTGGCGGGGACTCTCTGCCCGCGGGCCTGGCCGAGGAAGCGCGCCGCCGGTACCTCAACTACGCCCTGTCGGTCATCACCTCGCGCGCCCTGCCCGACGTGCGCGACGGCCTCAAGCCGGTGCAGCGCCGCATCCTCTACGGCATGTGGAACGACCTGAACCTGTCGTTCGACACGAAGTACCAGAAGTGCGCGCAGGTCGTGGGCGCCATCATGGGCCGCTACCACCCGCACGGCGACACGGCCATCTACGACGCGCTCGTGCGCATGGCCCAGGACTTCTCCCTGCGCTACCCGCTGGTGGACGGCCACGGCAACTTCGGCTCGCTGGACGGCGACTCCGCCGCCGCCTACCGCTACACCGAGTGCCGCCTGGAGAAGCTGGCCACGGAGCTCTTGGGAGAGCTGGACAGCAAGACGGTCCGCTTCCGCCCCAACTACGACGGCACCCGGGACGAGCCCGTCGTCATCCCGGCGCGTGTGCCCCAGCTGTTGATGAACGGCACCACCGGCATCGCGGTGGGCATGGCCACCAACATCCCGCCCCACCACCTGGGAGAGCTGGTGGACGCGCTGCTGGCGCTCATCAACGACCCGGAGCTGCAGACCAAGGACCTGCTCAAGTGGATCAAGGGGCCGGACTTCCCCACCGGCGGGCAGATCCTCAACGACAAGAAGGAGCTGCGCGAAATCTACGAGACGGGCCAGGGCTCCGTCCGCATCCGCGGCGAGTACAAGCTGGAGGAGCACAAGCGCGGCGGTCAGATGATCGTCGTCACCTCCATCCCGTACACGGTGAACAAGTCCACGCTCGTCGCGAAGATTGGCGAGCTGGTGCGCGAGCGCAAGCTGCCGCTCATCACGGACGTGCGCGACGAGTCCACCAAGGACGTGCGCATCGTGATGGAGCTCAAGAAGGACGCCAACCCCGAGCTGGTGATGGCGTACCTCTACAAGCACACGCCCTTGCAGACGAACTTCGGCGTGAACCTCACCTGCCTCGTGCCCTCGGACAACCCGGACGTGGGCACGCCCAAGCGGTTGGACCTCAAGTCCATCCTCCGCTACTTCCTCGACTTCCGCCTGGAGATCGTCACCAAGCGCTTCGAGCACGAGCTGGCGGAGCTCAAGCGGCGCGTCCACATCCTCGAGGGCTTCGAGAAGGCCTACGACGCGCTGGATGAGATCATCCGGATCATCCGCCAGTCGGAGGGCAAGCAGGACGCCGCCCAGAAGTTGATGGCGCGCTTCAAGCTGGACGAGATCCAGGTGGACTCCATCCTGGAGATGCGCCTCTACAAGCTGGCCCGCCTGGAGATCCTCATCGTCCAGAAGGAGCTCAAGGAGAAGCGCGCGGAGATCAAGCGCATCGAGGGCATCCTCAAGGACGTGAAGAAGCGCTGGTCCGTCATCCACGACGAGCTGTCCGGCCTCAAGACCGCGTACACCGACAAGCGCCGCACGCGCATTGGCGGCGCGGGCTCCGAGGAGATGGAGTTCTCCGCGGAGGCGTTCATCGCGGACGAGGACGCCCACGTCGTCATCACCCGCGACGGGTGGATCAAGCGCGTGCGCGAAGTGAAGGACCCGTCCACCACCCGCCTGCGTGAAGGCGACGCGGTGATGGCGGTGCTCGCCGGCAGCCTGAAGGCGAACCTGGTGCTGTTCAGCAACTTCGGCACCGCCTACGTCACCCGCTTCAACGACGTGCCGGCCTCCACCGGCTACGGCGACCCGGTGCAGAAGCTGTTCAAGTTCGACGACGGCGAGCGCGTGGTGGGCGCCCTGTCCCAGGATGCCCGCCTGCCCCAGCCGGAGAAGCTGGTGGCGGTGACGCGCCAGGGCCTGGGCCTGCGCTTCCTGCTCCAGCCGCACACGGAAGTGTCCACCCGCGCCGGCCGTCGCTACGCGAAGACGGGCGAGGGGGATGAAATCATCGGCACGCAGCCGGTGGGTGACAAGGACCTGCTCGCCGTCCTCACGGAGAAGACCAACGCCCTCGTCTGCAAGGTGGCGGAGGTGAATGAACTGGCCGGCCCCGGCAAGGGCGTCCAGGTCATCAAGGTGGACGCGGGCGACAAGGTGGTGGACTTCCTCGCGGCTCCCGCGAGCCAGAAGGACGCCGTCCTGGAATTCGAGACGCAGAAGGGCCGCAAGCTGCACCTGTCACCGGCGAAGTTCGGGGTGACGGGGCGCGGCGGCAAGGGCCATGAGATGTCCAAGCGCGACACGGTGAAGGAGGTGGCGCGGCCCGTCACCTTCGTGCCGCTGCCGGAGAAGAAGGAGTAGCGGGAAGGCCATGGCGACCAAGAAGGAAAGCTACACAGGCGCGGACATCCAGGTCCTGGAAGGCCTGGAGCCGGTGCGCAAGCGCCCGGCCATGTACATCGGTGGTACCGACACCACGGGCTACCACCACCTCCTCTGGGAGATCGTCGACAACTCGGTGGACGAGGTCATCAACGGCTTCGCGTCCCTCATCGAAGTCACGCTCCACAAGGGCGGCAAGTCCATCACCGTCGTGGACAACGGGCGCGGCATCCCCGTGGACATGATGCCCAAGCACAAGAAGCCCGCCGTGGAGGTCATCCTCACGACGCTGCACGCGGGCGGCAAGTTCGAGCAGGGCAACTACATCCACTCGGGCGGTCTGCACGGCGTGGGCAGCTCCGTGGTGAACGCGCTCACCAGCAAGCTGCTCATCGAAATCAAGAAGGACGGCAAGCGCCACGTGCAGTCGTACGCGCGCGGCAAGGCGACCAGCCCCCTCAAGGTGGAGGGCCCCGCGCGCGGCACCGGCACGTCCATCACCTTCGAGCCGGACGCCGAAATCTTCGGCGAGAAGCAGAAGTTCGACGCGGAGGTCGTGCGCGAGCGCCTGGAGGCGAAGAGCTACCTGCACAAGGGCATGACCGTCGTCTGGAAGGACGAGACGGCCACGCCCGCCGTGTCGGAGACGTTCAAGCACGACGGCGGCATCGCCGAGTACCTCACCAAGGTCGTGTCGGAGCGCCAGAAGCCCATCGTCCCCGCGGGCGGCACGCCGTTCTACTACTCGCGCGACAACGAGGTCCGCCTGGAGGTGTCGCTGGCGTGGACGGAGGCCACGGACGAGCACATCCGCTCGTACGTCAACGGCATCCCCACGAACCTGGGCGGCACGCACGAGGCGGGCTTGAAGGCCGCCATCGTCAAGGCGATGCGCAACTACATCGAGACGCACGGCCTGACGCCCAAGGGCGTGACGCTCACCGCGGAGGACATCCGCGAGGGCATCACCGCCATCCTCTCCGTGTACGTGGTGGA
Source organism: Corallococcus aberystwythensis (assembly GCF_003612165.1). Lineage (GTDB taxonomy): Bacteria > Myxococcota > Myxococcia > Myxococcales > Myxococcaceae > Corallococcus > Corallococcus aberystwythensis. The sequence goes on from NZ_RAWK01000197.1 coordinate 13,252, forward strand.
GCCCCAGTTCCAGGGGCAGACGAAGGGCCGCCTCAACAACCCGGAGACGACGGCGCAGGTGGACGGCGCCGTCCGCCCGGCGCTGGAGAAGTGGTTCAACGACAACAAGTCCATCGCGGAAGCGCTGCTGGCGCGCATCATCCTGGCCGCCCGCGCGCGCGAAGCCTCCCGCGCGGCCTCCGCCGCCATCAGCCGCAAGTCCGCGGTGAGCCACCGGCTCAACCTCCCCGGGAAGCTGGCGGACTGCTCGTCCACGGACCCGCAGTCCAGCGAGCTGTTCATCGTGGAAGGTGACTCCGCAGGCGGCTCCGCCAAGCAGGGCCGCGACCGGCGCACCCAGGCCATCCTCCCCTTGCGCGGCAAGGTGCTCAACGCGGAGCAGGCGTCCACCGACAAGGTGGCCACCAACAAGGAGCTCCAGGACATCGTCAGCGCGCTGGGCTGCGGCATCGGGTCCGACTTCGACATCACGAAGCTGCGATACGGCCGCGTCTTCCTGCTGATGGACGCGGACAGCGACGGCCACCACATCGCCACGCTGCTGCTCACGTTCTTCTACCGGCACCTCAGGCCGCTGATTGAAGCGGGCGCGGTGCACATCGCCCAGCCGCCGCTGTACCGGGTGGACATTGGCAAGGAGACGTACTGGGCCCTGGACGAACCGGACCGCGACCGCATCATCCGCGAGAAGGCCAAGGGCAACGCCAAGCCCAACATCATGCGCTTCAAGGGTCTGGGCGAGATGACGGCCGATGAGCTCAAGACGACCACGCTCGATGCGAAGAACCGCATCAGCCTGCGCGTCACCATCGACAACGCGCTGGAGACCGACCGCATCATCAATGACCTGATGGGCAAGGATGTCTCGGCGCGTTACAAGTTCATCACCGAAATGGCGGGCGAGGTCCAGGAGCTGGACGTCTAAGGAAAGCGGGAGTCCCCGCACACCCGGGACGGGCGCGATTCCGTCCTGGGTGGAGCATTGGTCTTCCGCCCCGCCGGTCGGCTAGCATCCGCCGCATCGTGAACACTGCCCGTCTTGCCCTGACTGTCGCGCTCGCCTGTGTGCTGAGCGCTCCCGCCGCCGACGCCGCCACCAAGCGGAAGTCCGCCGCGAAGAAGAAGCGCCCCGCCGCCACCAAGAAGGTGCCCGCACCCGTCCCCGAGGACACCTTCACCCCTCCGGATGAAGCGGCCTCCGCGTCGGACGCGCCCGTGGCGCCCAAGGCGGCCACCCCCACCCCGCTCGCTCCGGCCAGGCCCACCGCCCCGAAGGTGGCGGACGTTCCGGCCCCGGCGGTGCGCGCGGCGCCGTCCAACGCGGTGGCCATCTTCGGCGTGTCCCGCCAGCCGGCCGCGGCGGACTCGGCGGCCAAGCTGGAGGACACGCTCACCCGGAAGCTGGGCAGCGCGGGCGACATCCAGTTCGTGGACCTGGCCACCGCCTTCCCGCCGCCGGAGCCGCAGGGCAACCCCCGGGGCGACGCGCTCTTCGACGAGGGCCGCGCCGCGTACGACAACCTGGACCCGGACAGCGCCGCGGTGAAGTTCAAGGCGGCCGCGGAAGCCTACGTGCAGCGCCCCGGCGACCTGCGTCCGGAGAAGCTGGGGGAGACGTACCTCTTCCAGGGCGCGTCGCAGCTGCTCAACGGCGACGTGGCGGGCGCGAAGGCGTCCTTCACCCACGCGCTGGTGGCGGAGCCGTCCCTGCGCCCGGACGCGGGCATGTTCGGCCAGGACGTGCAGCGGGTGTTCGCGGAGGCCCAGAGTGAGCTGAACGCGCAGCCGCAGGGCACGCTGGTGGTGAACTCCCTGCCGCAGGGCGCGCGCGTGCTGGTGCGCGGCCGTGACGTGGGCGCGACGCCGCTGTCCGGCGCGAAGCTGGCCCCGGGTAACTACCCCGTGCAGGTGGTGCTGCCGGGCTACGCCCCGTTCGCGACGTTCGCGGAGGTGAAGCCGTCCGCGCCCACGGAGCTGAAGACGAAGCTGGCGTCCGCGCCGGGCCTGTCCGCGCTGCGTGACGCGGCGTCGAAGGCCGGCACCGAAGCCGCGTTCGACGCGGATGGCGTGCCGCCGGAAGTGGGCGCAATCGGCGAGCGGCTCAACGCCCGCTACGTGGTGCTGGCGGCGTCCTTCCAGGACAAGAAGGGCCGGCTGCACGGCGAGGTGCAGGCGTGGGACCTGCGCACGAAGAACCGCCTGCGCGGCGTGGAGGTGGACTTCACGAAGCGCGACGGCAAGGGCAGCGCGGAGGCCGCGGCGGACCAGGTGCACACCTTCCTCGCCGGCGCGGCCCTGCCCCAGGGCCGCGAGGACTCGAAGGAGCCGCTCGTGTCCAGCGACTCCGTGCTGCGCAAGCCCTGGTTCTGGGCCGCGGCGGCGGGCGTGGCGGCGGTGACGGCGGGCGTGGTGTACGTGGCCACGACGGACCGCGGCGCCGGCTTCAACCCGGTGAATGGTCTGCCCGGTGGAATTTCCTTCTAGCCCGGGCGTCAAGCGCACAGGACTCCTCATGAAAGCCCTTCAGCTCGCGCTCGTGCTGCTGCCCGCCCTGGCGCTGTCCGCTTCGCCCCCGGCCGGCCGCGTCTCCGCGCTGCTCATCCCCATGGACCCGTCGTCCGAGTCCTCCGGGGTGCAGATGGAGAGCTACATGAACGAGGCGCTCGGCAACTTCGCCAGCTACTCCGTGCGCAAGCCGCGCGACCTCTTCGGCCTGCCGGATGACCCGGCCGCTCAGGCCTCCTTCCAGCGCGCGAAGAAGGGCTACGAGGAGAGCGTCAAGGCCTTCGATGCGCGCGACTACGAGGACGCGGAGCGCAAGGTGCGCGCCACCCTCAAGGAGCTGGAGGGCTCCGTCGCGTCCATGACCTCCTGCTTCCCGCTGTGCGACGCGCTGGCCCTGCACGGCGCCATCCTCCAGCTGCGGGGCGACGTGGAGGAGGCGAAGCTGCTGCTCATCGACCTGATGGCGCTCAACCCCACGTTCGAGATGAACCCCAAGCGCTTCAGCCGGGAGTTCATCAGCCTGCGCGTGCAGGTGGCGACGAGCCGCACCTCACAGCTGCGCGGCAGCGCCACCTTCAAGTCCCGGCCCGCGGGCGCCCGCGTCTACGTGGACGGCGAGCCGGTGGGCTACACGCCGGTGACGCTGCCCACGCTGCCGGTGGGCAAGCACCTGGTTCGCATGGAGCGGCCGGGCTTCCGGCAGTTCGGGCAGATCGCCGAGGTGACGCCGGACGACGTGGAGGTCAACACCACGCTGGTGCCGACGGCCACCTACAAGGCCTACGACGCGCAGCTGGACAAGGTGATTCCGGACGTGTCGCGCGCCAGCGACAAGCCGGCCAACGCCGTCGCCTCGCTGGGCAAGTCGCTGAGCCTGGACCGGGCCATGGTGGGCACCGTGCGCGTCATCCCGGAGCGGGGCACGGAGCTGGCGGTGGCGTTCTTCGACGTGAAGAGCGGCAAGCGCCTGGGCTCGCGCAGGCTGGTGCTCCAGGGTGACGAGTACGGGCAGCTCAAGTCGGAGATGGAGCGGGTGGTCAACCAGCTCATCAACACCGAGGGCGAACAGATCATCAAGAAGCGCGACCCGCTGGACAACCGCAGCGGCGCGGAGGACTGGGGTTCGGAGGACCGGGGTGGCAATTCCCGACAGTCCGTCAAGAAGCACTCCGGGGATGATCCGCTGGAAGACGTGTCGGGTACCGAGGACTGGTGACACGCGGCGCTTGTCCCGGGACGGCTCGCCTCTAGAGTCCCGGGCCGTATGCGCCACCTGCCGCTGCTCGCCCTCCTCCCCAGCCTTGCCCTTGCCCAGACGGGCGCCGTCGACCGCGCCCCTGCCCCGCCCCGGGGCGTCACGCTGCCGCCCACCAACGCGGCGCTGATTGACGAGGCACCCGCGCTGTCGCTCAACCCCGCCGGACTGGGCTTCCAGGACGCGGGGCAGCTCTTCTACCTCCACGAGCGCAACCTCGAATCCGACTCCGTCGGCGACGCCGTCTTCCTGGGCACGCGCCTCCTGGGCCTGGGCGCGGGCTTCTCCCTGGAGTGGATCCGCGGGGAGAACGCGCCGGACTACCGCAAGACGTCCTTCGGCCTGTCGCTGGGGCCGCGCACGCTGCAGCTGGGCGCCGCCCTGCACGACTTCAGCTCGGATGACCGCCGCATCGGCGGGTTGACCAGCTGGGACGTGGGCCTCACCGCCCGCCCCTTCCGCGCCCTGTCGCTGGCCGCGGTGGCGAAGGACGTGAATGCCCCGGAGCAGGACGGCCTCAAGCTGCCGCGCCGCTACAACTTCGGCGTGGGCCTGCGCCCGCTGGGCGAGCGCTACACGCTGGGCGTGGACTGGCTCTTCGCGGAAGGAGGCTTCCGGGAGGGGCAGGCCACGTACACGCTCCAGGCGGAGGTGGTGTCCGGCGTGCGGCTGGGAGGCGGTCTGTCCCACGGCTTCGTCAGCGGCATCCCGCTGGCGCTCCAGTTCGCGGCCACGGTGGACCTGGGCCACGCGGGGCTGACGTACGCGGCGGGCGGCGCGGGCGACGGCCTGGACCACGTGCTGCAGCTGCGCCTGTCGTCGGAGCGCTACCGCTCCGTGCACGGCGGCGGCGGCGTGGTGGCGCTGCTGGACCTGGACGACATGTTGTCGGGCGGCTCCAGCCCCGTGCTGTCGCTCTTGGGCGTGAGCGAGCCGGACCCGTACCTGCGCCTGATGAAGTTCCTGGACCTGGCCACGCGCGACGAACGGCTGAAGGGCGTGGTGGTGAAGATGGAGGGGCTGCCCGGCGTGGGCTGGGGCACGGCGGAGGAGCTGCGCCAGGCGCTGCTCAAGCTGCGCGAGGCGGGCAAGAAGGTCGTGGTGGTGATGCTGTCCGGGGATGACCGCAGCTACCTCGTCGCGTCCGCGGCGGACAGCGTGTACGCGCTGACGGAGGCGTCGCTGCCCATCAACGGCCTGTCCGCCTCGGTGACGTTCCTGGGCGGCACCATGGAGAAGCTGGGCGTGACGTGGGACGTGGCGCGCGTGGGTGAATACAAGACGGCGATGGAGCAGTTCACCCGCTCCGACATGAGCCCCGCGGAGCGCGAGACGCTGAACGCGTACCTGGACGCCCAGGTGGCCCACTACGAGAAGGCCGTGGAGGCGGGGCGCAAGCTGCCCCCGGAGAAGCTGCGCGCCGCGTGGGCCCAGGGCATCCTGTCCTCGAAGCGGGCGCAGGCGGCGGGCCTGCTGGACGGCGTGGTGTCCGCGACGGAGCTGGACGCGCGCGTCGCGGAGTGGTTCCCCGGGCTGCGCTTCCACCCGGCGTACTCGCCCCGCGACGAGCGCGAGGACCGCTGGGGCCTGCGCCGCCGCATCGCGGTGGTGCCGGTGCTGGGCGACATCACCGGGGGCCGCAGCCGCGAGGATCCGCTGGGCTTCGCGCAGCTGGCGGGCGCGGAGACGGTGGTGCGCGCGCTGCAGGAGGCGCAGGAGGATCCGTCCGTGGTGGCCATCGTCCTGCGCGTGGACTCGGGCGGCGGCGACGTGCTGGCGTCCGACCTGATGTACCGCGCGGTGCTGGAGGCGAAGAAGCACAAGCCCGTCGTCGCCTCCATGGGCGACGCGGCGGCGTCCGGCGGCTACTACGCGGCGGTGGCCGCGGACGAGGTGCTGGCGGAGCCCACCACGCTGACGGGCAGCATCGGCGTCTTCTACCCGAAGCCCGCGCTGGAGGGCCTGGGCACGAAGCTGGGGGTGAGCCAGGAGACGCTCAAGCGCGGCGACATGGCGGACCTGCTGGAGTGGTGGAAGCCGTGGACGCCCGAACAGCTGGCCGCGGTGCAGACCTGGGTGGACGACTCCTACGACACGTTCATCACGGAGGTGGCCCGCAACCGGAAGATGGACAAGGCGAAGGTGGACGCCGTGGCGCGGGGCCGGGTGTGGAGCGGCAAGGACGCGCTCGCCCGCGGGCTGGTGGACGGGCTGGGCGGCCTGCCGGAGGCCATCGCGTCGGCTCGCAAGCGCGCGAAGGTGCCCCCAGCGGAGGACCTGGACCTGGACGTCATGGGTGACGCGCGCGGCTTCTTGTCCGGCCTGGGGGGTGAGCCCGGAGTGCACGCGCTGGCGGGGGTGCTCCTGCCAGTGCTGCCGGAGCGCCCGCCGGAAGCGCTGGCCGTGCTCGCCCGGGAGGTGGGGCTGGGGTCGCCCGAGCTCCTGCGCCCCGGGCTGAAGGCCATGATGCCCTTCCGCCTGCGCATCCGCTGAAGGCCCCAGGCCTGTCCTGGCGGGGTCGCCCGGTGGACAACCCACGCACACGGGCGGCGAAATTGCGGGCGCCCCATCCGGGCGCTCTGTTAGGGTGGTGAGTGCCTCCCGGCCGGCGCTAGGGCCGTCGGGGGGTTTCAGGAACCGGCGGTTTCGGCCTTCTCGCAGGCCCCGCGTCCGGCTTCCTGTCCCAAAACCTGCTTCCTGACGTCCCCGGCGGCCCCCTGTGGCCGTCGCCCTCAAGGGCCGTCACGCGTGGAGCCCCATGAGCGAGAATTC
>NZ_RAWK01000198.1 GCF_003612165.1 Corallococcus aberystwythensis
GGCGTGGGTGCTGCGGCGGCTGGTGGAGGCGGTGACGTTGCGAGTGGGCGCCCGGGCCGCGGGGCTGACGAAGTCCGGCTGGGATGACGAGCTGCTGGCGGCGGGCAGGGGGAGCATCCGCTTCGTGCTGGCGGGGGTGCTGGCCGCGGCGGGCGCGCGGTTCCTGCGGCTGACGCCTCCGGTCCAGGAGACGGTGGATCTGGGAGCGCGCTCGGTGGTCATCGTGGCGGTGGCGCTGTTCATGCTGCGCTTCTTCACGCGGGCGGCGCGGTTCGTGGAGGCCAAGGTCGCGAAGTCACCGGAGGGCACGGACGTGGCCCGGGTGCGCGGGCTGCGCACCCAGCTGGCCATCCTCCGGCGCGTGGTGGAGGTGGCGGTGGTGCTGGTGGCCGCGTCGCTGCTGCTCCTCCAGTTCGAGGCGGTGCGCAACGTGGGCGTGTCCCTGCTGGCGTCCGCGGGCATCGCGGGCCTGGCCATTGGCCTTGCGGCGCAGAAGTCCCTGTCCACGCTGTTCGCGGGCATCCAGCTGTCCATCACGCAGCCCATGCGCATTGGCGACACGGTCATCATCGAGAACGAGTGGGGGTGGATCGAGGAGATCACCCTCACCTACGTGGTCGTGAAGGTCTGGGACCTGCGCCGGCTGGTCATCCCCATCACGCAGTTCCTGGAGAAGCCGTTCCAGAACTGGAGCAAGGTGTCGCCGGAGATATTGGGCACGGCGGAGCTGTACGTGGACTTCCGCACGGACGTGCCCGCGGTGCGCGCGGAGCTCAAGCGCATCCTGGAGCAGGAGTCCAACGGGCTGTGGGACGGCAAGGTGCAGGGGCTGCAGGTGACGGACCTGAGCGAGCGCACCATGAAGCTGCGCGCCCTGGTGAGCGCGGCGGATTCAGGCAAGGCGTTCGACCTGCGCTGCCTGGTGCGGGAGAAGCTGGTGGCCTGGCTCCAGGCCCAGCCGCACGGCCTGCCGCTGTTGCGCGCGGAGGCCACGCCCCTGCCCTTCCCGGAGGAGAAGGCCGCGGGCCCGGCGCTCATGGCCGCGCGAGTGGGCAACAACGCCCGCGTGGAGCCGTCGCGCTGAGCGCCGGCCTTCAGTGCCACGTGCCCACGGAGAGCCTGCGCTCCTCCGCGATGGGCTGGAGCCGCTCGCGCAGCTGTTCGCGCACCTGGTGGAGCCACCAGCCCACCGTGCCCGTGGAGCGGCCCACCTGGGCGCCGATGCTCACGTAGGAGCGCCCCTGCGCTCGCAGGTGGAAGACCTCCCGCTGCTGCGGCGGCAGGCGGTCCACCGCCTCGCGCAGGTCCTTCTCCTGGATGAAGGTCCAGAGTTCGCCGCCCTCGCCCTCCTCCGGGTCGTCCGCGAGCACCGTCACCCAGCCCGCGTTCACCGCCTTGCGCTGCTCCGCGCGGTGGTGGCGCAACAGGCTGATGGCCCGCGTGTTGATGACCCGCCCCGTCCAGGCCCGGAAGGCCTCCGCCCCCTGCAGGTGCAGCCGCTCCTTCCACGCTTCGTCCAGCGCGTGCTGCACCAGGTCCTCCGCGTCCGCCGCGTTCCCCAGGATGCGCTGGGCGTGCTTCAAGAGCCCCGAACGGAACTGCATGACCAGCGCCGCGAACGTCTGCATCTCTTTGTCAGCCATGGAAGTGCCCCCCGAGCCGCGTTCCGTGCACGACCAATGATGACAAAGGTTTTCAAATACGGCGGCGCAACCTTTCCGGGAATTACCAAGAGTGTCTGGAAATCCTATCCCACCCGGGGATTTCCACCGCCGCTGTCCCGAATGCATCCAGTGTCTGGCTTTCGGATGTCCACCGGGGGCAGGGGCGGCGCGATTCCAGACAGCTCCCTGAAGAGGCGTGCTTCCACGGATCATTCCGCGTGAAACAGCGGGCACCTGCCCCGGAGGGTAATGGTCCGGGGGCTCACGCTGGACGGGTGGCACTACTCCTTTCGGGGGAGCGCGTTTCCCGGAGGGATGCAGGAGGCTCCGGGCCTTTCGCCTCCCTGGAGTGCCATGAAGCGTCTGCTCCCCGTCGTTTCCCTGCTGCTGTGCTGCGCGGCCTGTGACCGTTCGCCCGCGCGCATCGACCTCCAGCCGCCCGGCTACGTACTGTCATCCCACGAAGTGGCCTTGCAGCCTCGGGTCTTCACTCAGGGTGGCGAGGTGCTGGAGGACGCGCGGCCGGTGCTCACCGTCACGCCCGCGGAGCTCGCGGTCGTCACGGCGGCTTCGGGCCTGCGCTGCCTTCGCTCCGGGGACGGAACGCTCACCGTGACGGCGGGCGCCGTGCACCGCTCGGAGCTCCTGCGCTGCCGCCTGGTGGAGACGCTGCGCGCGCCGTCAGCGCTGCGCCTCATCATCCCCAACGCGCCGGTTGTCGCGGAGGTGTCCGCGCGGGACGCGAGCGGCGCGGTGCTGCACGACGTGCCGGTGACGCTGACGTCCTCCAATCCCGCCATCTTCCGCGTGGAGGCGGGGGCGCTCGCCCCGGTGTCGGTGGGCACCGCGAACCTCGTCGCGTCCGCCGGAGACCGGACCGCGACCACGCCCGTGACGGTGGTGCGCAAGCTCAAGGCGCAGCCGCTGCTGCTCAACGACGGGGCGCGCGCGAGTTGGAGCCTCAACCAGGGCCACTACGAAATCGAGGTCCAGGTGCGCTCGACGGGCGGGAGCCGGCACGGCATCACGCTTGCGTGGGCGGCGCCAACTGCCAGGACCAGGGCGAAGCCCAGACGCTGCGCAGCCAGTGCACCATCGAGAACACCGGCTCGGTCATCCTGGAGAACCCCACCACCTTCGGACTGGGCCCCGCCGCGAACGGCGTGGTGGCCATGTACGAAGTGCCCTGACGACAGGCGCCTCCAGGCCTCCCGTCGCGCGCGGGAGGCCCGAGGCCTGTCTCACTGGCAGCTGTAATAGGGCAGTGAGCAGATGTTCTCGTACACGGCCGCGCTACAGGTGTCCCGGCCGGGGACGAAGTTGCACAGGTTCCCGATGCCGGGGCCGTAGTCACCGCAGTTGTATTCGACGCGCTGACCCTGGTTGTAGAAAACGGCCACCGTCACGATGTGACTGGTGCCGTTGGTGAAACAGATGTCTTCGTTGCCCAGCATGTCCACGGTGTAGACCTCGTTGGGGTTGTTGATGCGGCACTCCACCGTGCAGCCCGTCACCGGCGTGGGCGGGCTGAACCCATACATGAACGTGGTGGGCTGACCGCTCAGCGCCCCGAAGGTGCCGGCCGGCACCGGCAGGGTGGCCAGCGGATTGCCCGTGCCGTCCCAGTCCGCCTGTCCCAGCGAGTACGTGCTCGCGCCCACGGTGGACAGGGCGTTGAGCGCGGCGGGCTCGTTGGCCGCGGCGCCGTAGTACGTGCGGAAGGACCGGGTGCGCCCCGGCGCGAGCGTGCCCAGCCGGAAGTCGAAGTGCGCGCCCTGGTCCGAGGGCCCCAGGTCCACATAGGCACTCACGGGACCGGGAAGCACGGAGTGCGGGGCCAGCGGATCCACGGACGTGAAGGGGCTGGTGTTCACGCCCAGCACGGACGGCGCCAGCAGGCCCGCCACCGTGATGTATTCCGAGAAGGGATTGGGCGCGACGTCGTAGTCGATGCCGCGCGTGTAGCGCAGGTCGTTCACCGTGACGGCGCCGATGTTCTCGATGACGACGTCCACCTGGTACAGCAGCGGCGTCGCGGGCGAGGGCGTGTAGCGGTGGGTGACGCGGAAGGTGCTGCCCACGCGCACCACGGACAGGGCCGTGGTCGTGCTCGCGCTGAAGGACTCCACCGTGACGTTGCCCTGGCCGCACGACGCGGAGGTGAAGCCGGAGACGTTCAGGTCCGCGCTGGCCACGCCCCACCCCTCGCAGGGAATCCCCAGCGTCGCGCCCTCCAGCCGCGTGGGCAGGTAGCGCAGCCCCACGTCGGTGGTCGCGTACGGGCCATTGGCCACCGCGCCGGTGGCGCAGGGCACGTACAGGTGTCCCTGGGAGGCCACGCCCAGCTGCACCGTGCCGTTGCCGATGACGCCCGGGCACGGGTTCGTCGTGGGCGGCGGATGGGCCACCGCCAACACCGCGTCGGATCCGCTCGACGCGCGCCGGGTGGCCTCCCTGCGTTGAAGCGTGGCGCTGTCGGTGACGGGGGCCGCGGCGTGGGCCAGGGCGCTCCAGCCCAACGACGCGCCAAGGAACAAGGCCCACACATGGGCCGGGGACGGCAGGGGGGAAGACATCAGGACTCCGGAGGGAACGGGTGGCGCGGCTGCCATGTACTCCCCTCCCCTGACATGCCCCAAGCCGTCCGCCTCCTGCCCGGCGCGGCCCAACGGGTCCGACTGTCGGACCCGTTCGCGCCCGTCGGCCCGAGCGGGCTCCTGCTTCGGTGCGCATGGGGCAAAACGCCCCGGATCCGCCAGGCCCGTGGGCTGTGGGGCAGAACGCCCCGGCCTGACGCATGAAACACGCGTGAAGACACGGCAGGGTTCTTGCTGACACGCCTCTGTCTCACGACCAGCGCCGGATCCCCCGCCCCACACCCCTTCATGGATCCGGCGCTGGCCGCGAGGCAGGAAGGCGGCATCCCCCATGTTGGAACAACGGCGTCCCGGGTCGGCCGTCCGCGACGTGCTTCCCTACCGGAAGCCGAAGCTGGGACGGGACTACTGGATCAAGGACAACGTCCTGCCCAACGCGCTGGAGGTCTACGAGCGCAACCTGGCCCGCGAGGACTGGACGATGGGCGCCCCGTGGCGCCCCGAAATCTGGCCCGGCATCCGCGCCCCGCACGCGCTCACGCCCGAGGAGCTGGCCCCCGTGGAACAGTGGATCTGCTCACAGGCCGGCGTGCGCGCCCTCAAGCAGGAGGCCCCCGCCCGGGGCTCGCTGTCCCACAACCACGTGCAGCTCGTGGGGGAGAAGGAGTCCACGGCCAAGCCGCACGTGGACTCGCTGGCGCTGTGTGACTTCGCGGGCGTCATCTACCTGCACCCGAAGCCGCCCGCGAAGCACGTGGGCACGTCCTTCTACCGCCTGCGCATGCCCGGCGGCGGCCTGGGCGGCAACACCTGCCCTCCCGGCTGCGTGAACCTCACCCAGGCCTTCGGGGTGACGAAGCTGCCCGCGAACGCGTGGGCGCAGGACGTGGAGGTGGAGAACGTCTTCAACCGCCTCATCGTCTACCGGGCGGACTTCGTGCACTCGGCGACCGCGTACTTCGGAGAGGGCGACAAGCGGAACAAGCGCGCCACCGCCCTCTTCTTCTGGAAGGCCGTGCGTCAGGGCCCCACGTAGCGCCCCAGCGACAGCAGCGTCCCCGACGCCACGTCCTCCACGGCGAAGAGGAACGGCCGGTTCACCGTGAGGGCCGTGGTGGGCTCCTCCGCATCCGGAGCAGGGGGACCGACCCATAGGCCCAGCCCCGCCTCGCCCACGATCATCGGGGCCTGCTGATACACGTGCGACAGCCACAAGTCCCCGTCCGCGCTCAGCCGTGACAGCTCCGCGCCGGGCGCGAGGAGCCTTCCCATCCCCAGGGCCCCCAGCGCCTCCGCCAGGGCCGGGCCCTGGCGCACCTCGAAGCGCGGCAGCTCCAGCGCCATGGACCGCTCCCGCAGCCCCGCGCGCACCTCGTCCAGGAAGGCCCGGGACAGGCCTGACTCCACCGCCAGGAAACGGCCCGCGTTCGGCAGGATGATCAGCAGGCGCAGCGCATCCCCGGTGGCCGGCAGGGCCACGGCGTCGTAGCCGTCCCCCGCCAGGAACGGGAACACGCCCCGCGTGCGCATCATGGGCACGAGCACCGGGCTCCCACGCCTCGGATGGAACGGCTGCTCTTGCGTCTCCGCCCGCGAGAACGGGGTGCGCCACGAGGCCCGCAGCGTCAGCGTGCTGACCAGCAGCAGCCGCTCGTCCTGCGACAGCCCGTCCTCCGGGATGACGTCCTGGATCCGATTGTTCGTGGCGGCGTTGAAGTACGTGTTGGCCTCGCTGCGCGTGACGCGGGGGTTCGTGCGGAAGTTCTCCAGGTAGACGCCCGCGAAGTGGTTGTCCTGGAGCGTGGACAGGTAGGCCTTCTCCAGCGGGGTCCCCAGCCGCGCCCAGAGCAGGTTCCTCCAGGACACGTCATCATCCCCCCCAAGGCCATTCGGCGGGTTGTGGCGTCCATCGAGCGTCTGGCCCAGCGCGCCCAGCGCCGGGTTGAACCGCCGTCGCCCGCTCTCGGTGGGGGACACCGGAAGCACCCCGGCCAGCTCCCGCTCGGTGTCACGCACCGTGCCCGCGTACACCATGGCCAGCGCATCCGTGAGGGCGAACGGAGAGAAGGCCTGGTTGGTGTCCGAGCCCGCGGTGCCCTGGCGGTACAGCGCCACGCCGAAGTCGGTGATGCCCGCCGACAGCGAGGACAGCTCCTCGGCCGTCACCTGATGATCCACCCGGTCCACCGGGCGGAGGTAGACGCTCTCCAGGATGCCGGGAGGCGCCGGTTCCGGGGCCGGCTCAACGGGCCCCTCGCACCCGGTCCAAGACAGCGAAGCAGCGAGCACGGCGGAGGCGAGGACGCGGGAGGCTTTCATGCCGCGCCCCTTCAGCAAGCCCCATGCACATGTGCCCTCAGAGGGAGAGCCAGACGCATGGACAGACATTGCCGCCCGGCACGCCACGGATTTCCGTGGGTGCCCGGCCCCCACGTCCCGCTACGCCGGCCGCGCGTCCAGCATCCGCGCCAGCATGTCCGCGCTGCGCTCGCTGCTGAACTGCTCCTCCACCTTCCGGCGGCCCGCCTCGCCCAGCCGGACCGCTTCGGCGGGGTCGCGCGCCAGCTTCTCCAGCTTCTCCGCCAGCACCGCGGGTGCCTGCGGCGGCACCAGCACGCCGTCCACGCCGTCGTCCACCAGCTCCTTCACGCCGCCCGCGCCCGTCACCACCACCGGCGCGCGCATGGCCATGGCCTCCATGATGGCCACGCCCAGCGGCTCCTGGAGGCTCGCCAGCGCGAAGAGGTGCGAGCGCTGGATGCCGTCCTTCACCACGTCCTCGCTCACCGCGCCCAGCAGCGTCACCGCGTCCGTCAGACCGTCCTGCGCGAGCTTCGCCTCCAGCACCTTGCGGTACGTGGTGCCGCCCGCCTCGTCCTCGCCCGCGATGGACAGCCGCGCGTCGATGCCCTTCTTGCGCAGCATCCCCACCGCGTCGATGAGGTCCGCGTGCCCCTTGCACGGGTTCAGCCGGCCGCACGCGAACAGCCGCAGCGGGCCCTCGCCGGACCACGGCTCGTAGGCCACCGTGCGCTGGAAGCGCGACAGCTCCACGCCCATGGGCGCCAGCTCGATGCGGTCCGGAAGGCTCCCCGCCAGCTCCTGGCGCACTTCACCCAAGAGCTTCTTCGTGATGACGAAGGCGAACTTCGCGTGCCGCCACTTCTCCCGCTGGTTCGGCCCGTAGTCGTCCAGCGGCCCGTGCAGCGTCATGCTGTACGTGAGCCCCGACAGCAGGTGCGCGAACATGGCCACGTGCGCCGCGTTGGCGCAGGAGTGCACGTGCACGTGCGTCCAGCCGCGCTCGCGCGCCAGCGACGCCAGCCGGCCACCCATCACCGCGAACGCCACCAGCTGCGCGCGGCCCTTGGCATCCAGCCCCTCCGCGCGGGCGATGGACGCCAGACACCGCGCCCAGCCCGTGGGCAGGGCCCGGGCAATCTCCAGCGCGGCCCGCAGCACGCCCAAAGGAGGCGGCGGCGCCAGGTACTCCGTGCGCGTCATGGCCTCGCGCGCCCAGCTGTGGCTGATGATGCGCGCGGGCGGCGGGCGGGTGGACACCAGCTCCGGCGACACGCCCTTCCCCGGCAGCGCCTGCAGCTCGCGCCAGAAGAAGATGTGGGTCTGTCCGGGGAACTCGGGAATCAGGTAGCCGATCTTCTGCACGCCCCTTCCATAACACGCCGCCTCCCCCACGCTCCCCGGGCCCGGCTCGGGCCATGGGGGTCCGGTGGGGGTGTCACGTGTGACAGCAGACCGGCGGCGCGCTCCTTCGCCTGCCCGCCCGCCCGGGTCGTTGGGTCATGACGCCTCATTGCGTTATACCGTCCGCGCTCCCATGTCCGCCGATTCGAGCCCCCCGTCACCCTCCGAGGAGACCCCGCCCGCGAGCGCCATACCCTCGCCGGAGCTGTCGCGGCTGTGGTTCGCGCTGGACCGCCGCGCCTGGAGCTACCTCGTCGTCATCCCCGCCCATCCCGGCTCGCCCGCGCTGGACGCGGCCCAGGCGCTGATGGAGGCCGGTTCGCCCTACCCGGAGCCGCCCCTGCGCCTGGTGGACGCCACCGGCATCGAGCCCGCCGGCGCCCCGCGCATGGTCCTGGAGGTGCGCCGCCGCGTGGAGCAGGGGGAACGGGTCATCGTGGTCATCGACTCGCTCCTCACCCACCCGGCGAGCCTCCCGCTGGCCCTGGCCGCGGACACCGCCCTGCTGGTCGTCACCCTGGGTGAGACGGACTTCGGCTCCGCGCGGAAGACCCTCGAGCTGGTGGGCGAGGACCGCTTCGCCGGCAGCGTCACCTTCCCGCGTCCGACGAAGAAGCAGAAGCGCGCCGACGCCGCCAAGAAGAAGAAGCCATGAGCCCTTCCGACTCCCCCGCTGTCCCGGCCCCCCGGCTCAGCGTCGTCATCGCCACGTACAACCGCCTGCCCCTCATCACCCGCCTGCTCCAGCAGCTGGCCGGCCAGACGCTGCCGCCCGAGGATTTCGAGGTGGTGGTGGTGGACGACGGGTCCGCCTCCGACGTGAAGGGGCCGCTCTCCGCGCTCAAGCTGCCCTACACCCTGCGCGTGGAGGTGCAACAGAACGCGGGCGCCGCCGCCGCGCGGCACCGGGGCGTGCTGGCCGCCCGGGGCGCCACGGTGCTCGTCACGGATGACGACATGCAGGTGGCCTCCGACTTCCTCGCGCGCCACCTGGCCCACCACCCGCAGGGCTCGCGCAACGTGGTGCTGGGCCGCATCAAGCCGGACCCCGAAATCGGGGAGATGCCCCTCTTCGAGCGCTGGTACGCGTACTTGAACAACCGCATGGCGGAGGAGCTGTCCACTCCCGGTGCGAAGGCGCGCGGCAACCACCTGTACACGGGCAACGTGTCCTTCCCCCGCGCGGACTACGTGGGCGTGGGCGGCTTCGACAAGACGCTGGGCCAGTCCGAGGACGTGGAGCTGGGCGTGCGCCTGGAGAAGGCCGGCTGCGCGTTCCTCTTCGCGCCGGACGCGTACGTGCTGCACGGCAGCGACCACGTCAGCTTCGAGAAGTGGATCCGCCGCGCCCACCGCTACGGCATGTTCGACACGCACGTCTCCGTGAAGCACCCGGACGTGAAGGGCGTGAACCCCTGGCGCCTCTTCTTCGAGACGAACCTGCTGTCGCGCCCGCTGCTCGCCTCCGCGGTCGTTGCCCCGGAAGCGTCGCGCAAGCTGACGGAGGCCGTGGTGAAGGCCTCCACCGTCGCGGACAAGCTGGGGCTCACGGGCGCCGCGTTCGCGGGCACCTCCGTGGCGTACGGCATGGAGTACCTGCGCGGCGCCCGCACGGAGGCCGGCGGCTGGCGCGGTGTGGCCAAGGGCTTTGCTCGCTACCTGCAGGGCCGGGGAAATCCCCAAGGATGAAAGCCATGTTCGGAGCCCTCATCTCGGACGCGCTGGAGATGGCCAAGGCGGCCACCGGTTCGGCGGACGCGAAGTCCATCGCCAAGGTGGTGCTGACCAGCGATTCGTACCGCATCACCGCGCTCAACCGCGCGCGGGAGGCGGCGCTGGCCTTCCACATCCCGCTGGTGAACCACGTGCTGCGCGTGGCTCAGACGGCGGTGATGGGCATCGAGATTGGCAAGGACGTGACGCTGGGCAAGGGCGTGTACTTCGTGCACAGCCTGGGCGTCGTCATTGGCGGGGACGCGCGCATTGGCGACCGCGTGCGCTTCTACGGCAACAACACCGTGGGCACCGCCAAGGACAACGGCTACCCCACCATCGAGGACGACGTCTGGATTGGCGCGGGCGCCCGCATCCTGGGGCCCGTGCGGATTGGCGCCCGGTCGCGGATTGGCGCGAACGCCGTGGTGCTCCAGGACGTGCCGCCGGACAGCGTCGCGGTGGGCATCCCCGCGCGCATCTTCCCGCGCAAGGACCAGGACGAGGTCCCGCTGTAACCGTCGCGCTGTGCATGGTTGATCCGCTGTACCGGGTCCGTTCCGGGGGATGGGTTGAAGAAGGTCATGGCAGACAGGGCGAAGCACGCGCGGTGGAAGCGGACCGTCATCCTCACCTGCGCGGTGCTGGGCAGCGGCGCGGGCGTGGCGATGGCGCAGCAGCAGAACGCCGCGAAGGATGCGGCGCCCGCCGCGAAGGATCCGGCCGCGCAGCCCGCCCCCACGGACACGGTGGCCGTCTACGACGGCGGCCTCCAGGCCGGATGGAAGGACATCGGCTGGGCACCGCGGGAGACGCCGAAGGGCGCACCCGCGCGCCTGCGGATGTTCAACTACGGCGGGTGGATCCTCTACCGGCCCAAGCTCCCGGGCGCGTACGGCGCGCTGAGCTTCCGCTTCACCGCCCCGGAGTCCTACGGCGAGTTCCTGGACGTGCGCCTGGACGCCCCCGGCGCCGCGACGTTCCCGCACGTGCGGATCAGCCCGGAGTTCATCGTCAAGAAGGACCGTGAGTGGGTGGAGGTCGTCGTCCCCATGGAGGTCCTCAACCCGCGCAGTGAGCCCTTCGACCGCCTGGTGTTCCGTGCGTCGAAGGAGGTGGGCCGGGACTGGGTGCTCTTCGACAAGGTGGCCCTGGTGCCCCTGTCCCCGGACGTGGCCGCCGCGCGCGCGGCCGGGGGTGGGCGCATGGGCCGGGGCGACGGCCGCGAGTCGAAGATGGTCATCGACTGCACCGCGCCATCCAAGCCCATCAACCCGCTCATCTACGGCATCGCGCTGGACGGCAACAAGGAGACCACGGACACGCACCAGTGGAAGCTGGGCGCCACCATCCGCCGCTGGGGCGGCAACCCCACGTCCCGCTACAACTGGAAGCTGGGGCGCGCGTGGAACACCGGCAACGACTGGTACTTCCGCAACGTGCAGCTGGGCTTCGGCGCGGATGACTTCCTGGAGTCCAACCAGAAGCACAACGTCCAGTCCGCGCTCACGCTGCCCTTGATTGGCTGGGTGGCCAAGGACACGTCCTCCGTGGGCTTCCCGGTGTCCTCGTTCGGCCCGCAGCAGGCCCAGGACGACACGGAGCCCGCGGGCGGCAACGGCATGCGCCGCGACGGCACGCCCCTGGTGCCCGCCGCCCCCACGACGACCAGCGTGCAGGCGCCGCCGGAGTTCATCGCGGAGTGGGTGAAGGCGATGAAGGCCGCGAAGCGCGGCGTGAACATGTACATCCTGGACAACGAGCCCGCCCTCTGGAGCTCCACGCACCGGGACGTGCACCCCGAACCGCTCACCTACGACGAGCTGCTCAAGCGCACCATCGACTACGGCACCGCGGTGCGCCGCGCGGATCCGGACGCGGTCATCGCCGGGCCCGCGGAGTGGGGCTGGACGAACTACTTCTGGTCCGCCGCGGACTTCGCTCCCGGCCGGCCTCCGTACACCGACCGCCGCGCGCACGGCGACGTGGCCCTGCTGCCCTGGTACCTGCGCGAGCTGCGCGACTACGAGAAGAAGACCGGCGTGCGCGTCCTGGACGTGGTGGACGTGCACTTCTACCCGCAGAGCAACGTGGGCCTGGGCCTGGAGGGCGCCACGGATCCGGACACCAACGCGCGGCGGATCCGCTCCACGCGCGCGCTGTGGGATCCAAACTACAAGGACGAGTCCTGGATCGCCGAGCCCATCCAGCTGATCCCCCGCGTGAAGGGGTGGATCGCGGAGAACTATCCCGGCCGGGGCATGTCCATTGGCGAGTACAACTTCGGCGCCATGAAGCACATGAGCGGCGGCCTGGCGCAGGCGGAGGCCCTGGGCCGCTTCGGGCAGCAGGGGCTCACGTCCGCGTTCTTCTGGCAGTACCCCGCGGAGAACAGCCCCACGTTCTGGGCGTTCCGCGCGTACCGCGACTTCGACGGGCGGGGCGGCCGCTTCCAGGACAACGGCCTGTCCACCACCGCGGCGGAGGGCACCAGCCTCTTCGCGTCCCGGGACGCCTCCGGCAAGAAGCTCACGGCCGTATTGCTCAACTTCGACCCCGAGCAGCCCGCCCAGGCGCAGTTGGAGTTCAAGGGCTGCGGCTCGCTCAACACCGTGCGCGTCATGGGGTACTCGGGCGCGCCGGGCGGTTTCACCGAACAGGCCACCGGCAAGAAGGCCGAGCAGGCCCTCTCGCAGCGCCTTCCCCCCTACTCCATCACCGTGCTGGACCTCACGGTGAAGTGAAGACGACGCCTTGACCACCGCACACGCCCCCGCAGCATCCCGCCGCCCGCGCCTGAACATCGGCCAGCTCACCATCGACCAGCTCACGTTCCCCCAGGCCATCACGGCCATTGGCGAACTGGTGGACGCGCACCAGGGCGGCTACGTCTTCACCGCCAACGTGGACCACGTCGTCCTGGCGGAGACGAACACGCGCTTCCGCGACGCGTACTCCAAGGCCGCCATCTCCGTGGTGGACGGGATGCCCATCGTCTGGGCGTCGCGCATGCTGGACGTGCCGCTGCCGGAGCGCATCGCCGGCTCCGACCTCATCCTCCCGCTGGTGAAGCTGGGCGCCGAGCGCAAGTGGCGCATCTTCCTGCTGGGCGCGGGCCCGGGCGTCGCGGAGAAGGTGGGCAAGCAGTTCCAGGCGCAGTACCCCGGCATCGAGGTCGTGGGCTGGGACTCGCCCATGGTGAACCTGGACGCGGGCGACGCGCAGAACGACCCCATTGTCGCGCGCATCCGGGAGAAGGACCCGCACCTGCTCTTCGTGGCGCTGGGCAGCCCCAAGCAGGAGGTGTGGATTTCGCAGGTGGCCCAGAAGCTGGGGCCCACGGTGGCCATCGGCATCGGCGCGGGGTTCGACTTCATCGCCGGCACCGCCAAGCGCGCGCCGGAGTGGATCGCCAAGGCGGGCTTCGAGTGGCTCTACCGCCTCACCCATGAGCCCAAGCGCCTGTGGCGCCGGTACATCCTCAATGACTCGCAGTTCGGCGTCATCCTGGCGCGCGAGCTGTGGAAGCGCACGGGCAACAAGCCCACGGAATGACCCGCCTGGGGTCGGAACCTGCCCGGTTGCTTCCTGGTTGCTGACCCAACGGGTTTGACTGTGTTTGCCCGTGTCTGGACATGGACAGACATTCCTGGTTACTCTGGCCCCGCACGGCTGTCGCGGGGTGTTTCATCCAGACAGGTGTGCCCACCCGTAGGCCCCTGGACGTCCCCCCATGTCATCCGCTGTCTGTCGTTCGTCGCCCCGCTGGGCGGCGCGACTCGTCGTGTTCGCGGCGCTGCTGCTGTCCGCGCTGGGCCTGCCGGCCTCCGCCGCCACCAACACGGAGGCCACGCAGAAGGCCATCCAGTTCCTCAGCGCGGACGTGGCCAATTGGACCACGTCGCAGAACTGCATCGCGTGCCACCGCCAGGGCGCGGCGGTGTTCGGCCTGTCGAGCGCCAAGGCCAATGGTTACAACATGGCGCAGACGGCGACCAACGGGCGCACCCTCCAGCAGAACCTGGACGCCCTCACGGCGCGCATCAAGACGGACCAACTGCCCTCCGGCGGATGGATCCACCAGGGGACGTCGTTCCCGAATTCGAAGACGGGCTGGGCGTCGTTCGGCCTGGCGGGCTTCGACCAGTACGTGTCCACGCAGTACAGCAGCGCGCTGGTGATGGCGGCCAACTGGGCGCTGGGCCTGCAGCAGGCCAGCGGCCGGTGGAATGAGGACCATGACGGCACGCCGGTGAACCACGGCAACGTGCCCATCACCGCGCGCTACATCGTGACGCTGGCGCAGGCGAAGCAGCGCGTGGACCCGGCGAAGGCGGCGCAGTACCAGGCGGCCATCGACAAGGCGGCCGCGTACCTGCGCAACAACATCAACACGGCCACCACGGGCGTCTACGACGACGGCATGGCGTACACGTTCCAGAAGTCGTGGGCCATCGTGGGCTTGAAGGCCGCGGGGGCGGGCACCAATGGCGTGAACACCGCCGCCATCCAGACGCTGGCGAACCAGCTCACTGCGATGCCCATGGTGAACGGCAAGGGCTGGGGCCGCCTGCCGAACGGCGCATCCGACGACTTCGCCACGGGCATCGCCGTGTACGCGCTGTGCCTTGCGGGCAAGGAGCCGGCGAGCGACGCGCGCCTGTTCAATGCGATTGAGTGGCTGAAGACGAAGCAGGCGGCGGACGGCGGCTGGGAGCCGGGGTCCGCGGCGCGGGACGTCGCGACGACGTTCGCGTCGCTGGGCCTGGCGTGCTTCGGCGACTTCAGCGTGACGGTGTCCGTGGTGGGCGAGGACATGAAGAAGTTCTCCATCCCCAACCCGGAGCCGGTGGAGACGACCTACACGTTCAAGGTGAAGAACCACGGCTACCAGGCGGACACGTACACGCTGAGCGCCGCGGGCGGCCTGCCCGGCTGGACGGCCACGCTGAGCCGGCCCACGGTGTTCCTGGCGGCGGGCGCGGAGTCCACGGTGACGCTGACGGTGCGGGCTCCGGCGAACCTGCTGCCGTCGTTGCTCTCGGAGGTCACGGTGACGGCGGCCTCGGGTGGCGCGGCGGGCGTGTCGGCCTCGGCGCGCGTGCGGACGTACACACCGCCGGAGCCTCCGGTGACGGGCCTGGCGACGACGACCACGATTCTCACCCCGGCGGCGAACGCGAGCGTGACCATTGGCAATACGGCGACCCTGTCCGCGCGGGTGCGGAACGCGTCGACCAACGCCGTGGTCACGGGGTCGCAGAAGGGCGTGGTCACCTTCTTCGTGGCGGGCGTGGCGATTGGCGCGGATGACGACGCGGACGGCGATGGCGTGTTCTCCTTCAACTGGAACATCGCGACGGACACGTGGTCCGCCACGGGCGCGCAGGACTACCGCGCGGTGTACTCCGGCGTGACGTTGCAGCCGGCCAGCCAGAACCTGCTGGGCAGCACGGCGGCGCAGACGCTGAACATCAATGCCTATCCGTACACGCCGCCGGAGGTCATCATGGGCAACCAGCCCGCCTTCCTCCGCGAGACGACGCTGTCCGTCTGGGGCTTCGTGAAGCCGGCCACCAACGGCGCGGTCATCACCTACGCGGCGTTCATCGTGAACGGCGGCACGCCGGTGGTGGTGAACCCCGAGCTGAGCGGCGGTCTGGTCTTCACGCCGGTGGAGCTGGCGGAGGGGCCGAACATCATCCAGCTCACGGGCCGCGACAGCCTGGGCGGCGTCACCACGAAGCAGATCAACCTGACGGTGGACCGCGTGCCGCCGGTCATCACCATCCAGTCGCCGGTGCAGGGCCAGGTGGTGGGCGGGCTGGTGGACGTCATCAGCCAGATTGACGAGCAGACGCCGACGCGCGTGGAGACGCAGTGGGTGAACACCACGCTGCTGGAGTTCGGCAGCGGTTCGGTGACGCACCCGGTGAGCCTGCCCAACTTCGGTGAGCAGGGCATCCTGGTGCGCGCGACGGACTCCGCGGGCAACGTGACGGAGGCCGTGGTGCACGTGTTCGTGGATTCCGGCACGCCCACGGTGACGACGGACCCCGCGGACGGGGCCACGTTCGGGCCGCGCGCGAACCACACGCTGCCGTATGTGATTCGCGTGTCGTCCGTGTCCGCGACGACGGTGAAGCTGGGCAGCCAGCAGTTCCAGCTGCCGCGCGGCGGCGGTGAAATCCAGACGTCGGTGGTGCTGGCGTCAGGCGTGAACACGCTGACCATCGACGTGACGAACGAGGCGCTCCGCTCGGTGCGCACGACGCGCACGGTGCGCTACGACACGCAGGCGCCCGTGGCGACGCTGGTGACGCCGGCGCCGGGCAGCACGGTGGGCGGCGTGGTGACGCTGACGGCGCGGGTGACGGATGCGCTGAGCGGCATCAAGAACGTGGCGTTCACGCGGGACGGGTCGGGCATCCGCGCCGGCACGCTCCAGCCGAATGGCACGTGGACCGCGGAGCTGGACACCCGCGAGCTGCTGGATGGCACACACACGGTGGACGTGTGGATGACGGACGCGGTGGACAACTTCGTCATCCAGAGCTTCAGCTTCACGGTGAAGAACAACTAGCCATCTGTCATTGATGGCGGTGCTCCAAGCGGGGCGGGAGGTCCTCACGGGCCTTCCGCCCCGTTGTCTTTGGGGCGCATGCTGCACGGCATGGATGCACACAGGTCCGGCGTGTGGATGTTGTTGTTCGTGCTGCTCACGGGCTGCGCCAGCGGGCCCACGGTGCGGCTGCGCACGGAGAGGGAGACGCGGACGTATGCGCCGGTGACGTGGGACCGGCGGGTGCCGGTCCGTGCGCGTGACTTTGAAGAAGCGTTGGCGCGGCTGGTGTTGGAGATGCCGCTGACGGTGCGGGCACCCAGGGTGGTGCGCGCGGTGGCGGGGAGGGGTGCGGAGCTGGACCGGGGGCTTGGGTTCATGCTGCGGGACCGGTACGGGAAGTGGTGCCGGGCGCATGAGGCTCCAGGGGATTGTCTGTCGTTGCTGGAGGATGGCGCGGGCTTCGGAGCGCTGGACCGGCTGACGCTCGCGGTGGGGATGTCATTGGACCCACTGCGCGCGAGCATCGGTGAGGCGCTGGAGGACACGCTGAACCCGGAGTTCTTCGTGTCCGTGGTGTCGGGGGCGATTGCGTCCTGGGTGGTGCTGGCGGCGGCTCCGGAGCCCGTGTTCACCAAGGCCGCGGCGGTGATTGCCGCCGTGTTCCTGGCGTACGTGGGTATCCAGTCGTTCCTCACGGTGGTCCGGGCGTGCGGTGCGCTGAAGGAGGCGAGCGACAGGGCGACGACGTTCCAGGAGCTGGAGGAAGCGGCGGAGGTGTTCGCGCAGGCGCTGGGGCCGGAAGTGGCTCGCATCTTCGTGCTCGCGGTGACGATGTTGGTGAGTCACGGCGTGACGATGGGGTTGTCATCATCGCTCGCGCTGCTGCCGGGCTTCCCGGACGCGATGCGGCTGGGCGCGGCGCAGGTGGGCTTCAACCCGGCGCGCGTGCTGGACGTGAGCGCCGTGGCGGTGGTGGACGGCGCGGTGGAGGTGACGCTCGCGTCCACTGCGGTGGCCATGGCCGCGATGGGCCCGCCGCCGTCAGGAGGCCCGGGCAAATGGGTGCAGGTGAATGAGTCGATGTCCGACCGTGCCCGTGACTATCAGGCGCAAGTGACGGGAGCGCCGAAGGGCTCCGCGTACCGGGTCAAGAGTGGTGACGACGAGGTCGACTTCGACGGCTATGACCTGGTCGACGATTTGCTGCTGGAGGCCAAGGGCCCGGGCTACGCGAAGTTCATCCAGGAGGACATGACGCTGAAGGAGTTCTACAAGGGCTTCGACAAGGTGCTTGACCAAGCGAGGCGGCAACTCAGGCTGGCACAGGGGAGACGCATCCGCTGGATTGTGGCGGAAGAACGATTCGCCGACTTCCTCCGGAAAGCCTTCAGTGGGCGCAGATATCCGATTGAAGTGGTGTCCATCTCCCCGAACCAATGAGGCATGCTGGAGCGATGCTCGAGACGCACTCTGCGGGTTGCTACTGGCTGGCTCGTCTGGAGCCAATCGATGCCTGCGCCCGACGCTTGGAATCCTTCCTCGGGATGATTGCCCCGCTCGAGCCAACCTGGAACCGCTGGCATCAAACTGCTGCATCCTTCGCAAAGGCACGCAAGCGACAGGTCCAGCCAGATGCCATGACGCTCGCGAAGCTCCTGGGGCACAAGAGCAACCGGTTTGGCGACGACTCCAGTTTCTGGCTCTGGGCCGGGGAGTCGCCAGATGAAACCTCGGGGTTCAATGGCAGCTGTGGCAGCGCAACGACACACGTGAGTTCCCATTGCATCCTCCACTCGCTCGGCCAGAGTGAGGTCGCGAAGCGCGTGGTGACCGCGCCAGTCATGACCAGCGTGGTGCGCGCCATGGCGCTCGCGTGGGAACCCGAGTTCGCCCTGGCTGCCTCCGACCAGCACCGGGAGCTCGTGGCCATGCCCATGGTCGAGAACTACGTCGGCTGGGTCACCTACCTCGCCGACTTCCGCGGCCCCGTGCCCCCACTCCCCGCCTCCGTCCAGGTGGAGCACATCCCGGAGCGGGGCACGCTCATCACCCTCACGCAGGAGAAGTTCACCGTCTCCAACCCCGCCCACGTCGCCCTCGCCGCGGACGTCCAGGCGCGCCTCCAGGCCGCGGGGCTGCTCACGCCCCTGCGCCCCTGGGGCACCTGACCGCCTCTTTCAGCGCCCGGGCTTCGACAACCGCCGCAGCAACACCTCGAGCGCCGGGTGGCGGGCCACCAGCGCCTCGGACTCCGGCAATTCGAAGTCCGCGAAGTCGAACCCCGGCGACACCGTGCAGCCCACCAGCGTGTACGCGCCCAGCGGCTCCGCCGCCTGCAGCACCCCCGCCGGCACCAGCACCTGCGGTTGATGGCCCTGTGTCACGTCCCGGCCCAGCACCGGGGACTCCAGCCGGCCGTCCTCGTGCACCAGGTGCAACGCCAGCGGCTCCCCGTCGTGGAACAGCCAGAGCTCGTCCGCGCCCACCACCCGGTGCCACGCGGAGAACTCGCCCCGCTGCAGGAGGTAGTAGATGGCCGTCCCCGCGGACCTGCGCCCCCGGAGCGTCTGCACCTGGAACGCCGCCCGGTAGGTCTCCCGGTAGTAGCCGCCCTCCGGGTGGGGCTTGAGGTCCAGCCTGCGCACCAGCTCATCGACCATGGTGGGCCTGAGTCTAACGCCTCGCCCCCTCAGGGCTTCTTCTTCTGCTGCTGCATCGCGGACGCCACCAGGTTCATCAGCTTCAGCTGCACCGGCGTCAGCCGCCGCAGGTTGCGCATCAGCCGCCGCATCTCCGGCACGTCCTCCTCCGTCCGCACCACCCGGGGCTTCTCCTTCGGCGGCGGCGCCGCGAACTCGTCCCCAAGGCCCAGCAGGTCGTGCGGCGGGATGTTCAGGACGACGCACAGCCGGCGCAGGTTCTGGACGCTCGGCAGCATGTGGCCGCGCTCCAGCCGCCCGTACACCTCCGACGCCATGCCGATGCGGTCCGCCACGTCCGCTTGCGTCAGGCCCAGCTTCACCCGCACCGTCCGCGCCGCCGCCCCGAGGATTCCCGCCAGTTCAGTGTCCATGCCCTTGCCAGTCCCCGGTGCGAAGCGCCTCCATGGCCTCGGCCGCAGGGCATAACCCTGAAGGTCGGGTCATGTCACCTTACCTCTGGCGTTTTTTCCGCCTCGCATCAGGGCCCGGACAGGCCTTGCGACACACGGGCCGCCCCTCTCAGGGCGTGGGCTCGGCCACGGGTGCGCGCCGGCGCTCGGCCGCAGTGAAGAGCAGGGCCATGGGCAGCCCCAGGAACACCGCGTGCCACACAATCTGGAGGAACTGCGGAACGCTCAGGAACCAGGGGAAGTAGCCGCGCGCCAGCAGCTGGAAGTCCACCAGCCACACGAAGATGCCGAAGAGCATCCCCACCGCCGCCTGGAACGCCCAGCGCCCCCGCCCATCCACCGGCAGAATCGCCTCCAGCAGCGAGCACACCCCCCCACAGCCCGCCGCGGCGGCCAGGTG